>JAWWPC010000016.1:0-54328 GCA_033851055.1 Kribbellaceae bacterium
TACCCGACTGGGCCAGCGGGGTCAAGCTCGGCGGCGAGGTGACCGCAGAAGCCGTCGTCACTGCCCTGTACGACGGTCTGCAACTGGCGGTGATGCTGTGCTGCATCGGCGCGGCGAACGCACTCGCCAGCCCCCGGCGGCTGCTCAAGTCGTTGCCCGGCGCCCTCTACGAGATGGGCGTGGCCTGCGTGGTAGCGCTGACATTCGCGCCGCAACTGGTCACCGATGCGCGGCGGATCCGGTCTGCCCGGCGGCTGCGCGGCCGGACCCGCGGCTCGTTCCGGACGACGGCGATGCCGGTGCTGGAGGGTGCGCTCGACCGTTCCGTCGAGTTGGCCGCAGCGATGGACTCGCGCGGGTACGGCCGGACAACCCACGTGCCGAAGCGTCAACGCAGGATCACCGGCGGTTCGGTACTGCTGGGCTTGCTCGGCATCGCGCTGGGTGTCTACTCGCTGCTCACCGACGCGATGGCCGTGCCTGTCTCGGCAGGAGCGCTGGCTGTCGGCCTCCTACTGGCCGTCGGTGCGATGGCGATCGGCCATCAGCGGGTGACCCGGACGCGGTACCGGCCTGACCCGTGGGCGTTGCCGGAGTGGCTGGTCACGGCATCCGGTGCGGTTGCAGCCGGCGCCATGGCGGTCGCAGCGGCCACCGGTGTGGAGGGCCTGGTGCTGGCCGGGCCGCTGATGGTGCCGCCAGTGCCGATTCTCCCGGTCATCGGCTTGCTGGTCGGCCTCGCGCCGGCTGTTGCCGCGCCGCCGTTGACCAGCCGCGTACGGCGTGAGGTGGTGGCCGCGTGATCGAATTCGACCGGGTCAGCGTGACCTATGACGGCGAGACCGAGCCAGCGATTCGGGACGTCAGCCTCACCGTGCCTGAGGGTGAGCTGGCTCTGGTGATCGGCCGGACCGGCTCCGGCAAGTCCACCCTGCTGCGGACCATCAACGGCCTGGTGCCGCACTTCACCGGCGGGACCCTGGCCGGGCGAGTGATGGTCAACGGCCGCGACACCAGGAAGTACCGCCCGCGGGATCTGGCGGATGTTGTCGGCATCGTCGGGCAGGACCCGATGGCAGGCTTTGTTACGGATACGGTCGAGGACGAGCTGGCCTACAGCATGGAGTCACTCGGGGTGGCGCCGGACGTGATGCGCCGGAGGGTCGAGGAGACACTGGATCTGCTCGGGCTGGCCGACGTACGGGATCGGGCGTTGACCTCCCTGTCCGGCGGTCAGCGGCAGCGGACAGCGATCGGCGCCGCACTGACGTCGCACCCCGCTGTGCTGGTACTGGATGAGCCAACCTCGGCACTGGATCCACAGGCGGCCGAAGAGGTACTAGCGGCCCTCCAGCGGCTAGTACACGACCTAGGCGTCACTGTCGTCATGGCAGAGCACCGGCTCGAACGAGTCATCCAGTACGCCGACCGCGTCATCGAGGTGCCAGGTGGCTCCGCACCCGTTACAACAGGGATACCGGTCGAGCAGATGGCCACAGCCCCGGTTGCACCACCGGTGGTCGAGCTAGGCCGACTAGCTGGGTGGTCGCCGCTGCCGCTGTCTGTCCGGGATGCCCGCAGAGCTGCGGTGGCTCTCCGGGGCACTTTGACCGACCAAGCCCCGGTGCGGCGGCTACAGCCCGAGCAAGACGCCCCGGAGCTTGCCCGGTGCAACGAGTTGGTGGTCGGCTACGGCAGCGTGGTTGCCTTGCGTGGCGTGTCCCTAAGCATCAAGGCTGGCGAGATAGCCGCACTGATGGGCCGGAACGGCGCCGGTAAGTCCACCTTGCTCAACACCTTGGTCGGACTCGTCACGCCGCGCTCCGGCCGCGCCACCGCGGCCGGAGCCGACCCGCGGCGTACTAGGCCGAAGGAGCTGGTAAAGGCCGTCGGGCTAGTCCCGCAGGAGCCAGCAGACCTGCTTTACGCAGCCACCGTGGCTGATGAGTGCGCCAGTGCTGATGCTGACTTCGGGGTCCCGCCAGGCCGGTGCTGGGAGCTACTGACCCGGCTAGCGCCCGACATCGACGACCGGCTGCACCCGCGCGACCTGTCAGAGGGACAGCGGCTCTGTCTCGCGTTGGCCGTCGTACTGTGTGGCGCTCCCCCACTGTTGTTACTCGACGAGCCCACGCGGGGCCTCGACTACGGCGCGAAGCGTCGGCTGACCAGCATCCTCCGCGAGCTGGCCGCGGCCGGCCATGCCGTGTTGCTGTCGACGCATGACGTCGAGATGGTCGCCGAGGTGGCTACCCGCGTCCTCGTGCTGGCGGACGGCGAGCTAGTCAGCGACGGCGATACCGCAACCGTCATAGCCGGCTCGCCTGCGTTCGCTCCGCAGGTAGCCAAGATTCTTGCCCCGCTGCCATTCCTGACCGTCGGCGAGGTCACTACCGCCTTGGAACGCGCATCATGAACGTCCCCGGGCAGCGGCTCGTCCGGCTCCGGCCGCGCAGTACGGTGACGCTGGTGCTGGCCTCGGTGGTCGGGTTACTGGCGTTCAGCTGGCCGCTGCTGTGGCAGACCTCGCAGGTCGGCGAGTCCGCCATCGGGCACACCACGGATGCGCCCTGGTTGTTCGTGTTGCTGCTCCCGCTGCTGGTCGCCGTCGTACTGGCTGAGCTGGCCGAGGACGGCATCGACGCCAAGGTGATCTCGTTGCTCGGCATGCTCGCGGCCGTCGGCGCAGCTCTCCGCGCGCTCGGCCCCGGTACGGCGGGTCTAGAGCCGGGGTTTTTCCTGCTGATCCTGGCCGGGCGGGCCTTCGGAGCAGGGTTCGGGTTCGTGCTGGGCGCTGTCTCGCTGCTCGCGGGTGCGTTGATCAGTGGCGGTGTCGGACCGTGGATGCCGTTCCAGATGTTCGCTTGCGCCTGGGTGGGCTGCCTGGCCGGGCTACTCCCCCGCTTGGGCGGCCGGCTGGAGATCCTGCTGCTGGCTGCGTACTCAATGGTGGCCGGGTTGCTCTACGGTCTGGTGATGAACCTCTGGTTCTGGCCGTACGCCACCTTTGGCAGCGACTTCTCCTTCATCCCGGGCGATTCGCTGGCGGAGAACCTGCACCGCTACCTGCTGTTCGTGGTCGCTACCTCGCTGGGCTGGGACATCCCGCGCGGTGTGCTGTGCGCCGTACTGGTGCTGGTCCTCGGGCGGCCCATCCTCACCGCATTCCGCCGGACCGCCCGGAAGGCCGCCTTCGACGTACCGGTGGTCTTCGACGGCAGGGGGCCCACTCATGGCTGAACTGGTCACCGGTCCCGACGGCGCGATCGTGGACGGCGTTCTGCACCTGGGGGCCAACGGCCACGTCACGGTCGAGGGCTACCGGGTCGAGGCGACCCGCACCCCCCGTGGCCTCCGGTACGACGTCCGTACGCCGGACGGTGACGAGCTGTCCTGGACGGCGCCGCGGGTCCCAGCACAACGCACGCTGGTCCTCGGCGGAGCCCGCTCCGGCAAGTCCACCGAGGCTGAACGCCTGCTCTCCGACTACCCCGACACCCTGTACGTCGCGACTGGCGGCGACGGCTCGTCCGACCCGGAATGGGCCGAGCGGATTGCCCGCCATCAGGCGCGGCGGCCGGCCGGCTGGGGACTTGCGGAGACGATCGACCTGGTTCCGTTGCTTGAGGCGTCGGGTCCTCCGTTGCTGCTGGACTGCCTGACGCTGTGGCTGTCCCGGACCATGGACGGCTGCGAAGTCTGGGAGAATCCAGCACGGGCCACCGAGGTGGAGAATCGGATCGAGGAACTCGCCGCGGCCTGGTCGCGAAGCACCCGGCCAGTGGTTGCCGTCAGCAATGAGGTCGGCTCCGGAGTGGTCCCGGCCAGCGCCTCGGTCAGGCTGTTCCGCGACCTGATGGGCCGGCTCAATACCACCATCGCGCACCGCTCCGACGCGGTCCTCTGGTGTATGGCCGGCCGGGTGACAGCACTGTGACGAGGTCCGGACTTCCAGCACTCACCAACGACGCTCAGGCAGCTCATTGCCAGCCTGCGCACGCGGGAGCCGGCAGGGGTTCGCGGGATCAACCGTGCTTGGTGAGTGGCGCACGTCCGCAGGCAGCCTGGCGGCAGAGGTGAGTGACGCGGTGAAGTTGGCCGTTGGCACCCTGTCGGTCCTGCCTGCGCCGATGCCGCGCAAGGTGGACCGAGTCGTGGCCGGGCGGGCGATGGTGTTCGCACCGGTGGTCGGGCTGTTGCTCGGCGGAATCGCAGCGGGCGTTGTCGCAGGAGTCCACGCGTTGAGGCCGGACGCGCCACTGCTGGCCTCCGTACTTGGCGTGGTGGCGCTGGTGGCGTTGTCCGGAGCGCTGCATCTGGACGGGCTGGCGGACACCGCGGACGGGCTCGCCAGCAGGCGCGACCGCGAAACGATGCTGCGCATCATGAAGCAAGGCGATGTCGGCCCCTTCGGAGTGGCCTCGATCGTGGCAGTGCTCCTGGTCGACGTGGCCGCGCTGACCGCTTGCGTTCAGGCCGGGATCGGCTGGCAGGCGCTGGTCATCGCCAGTACGACGAGCCGCCTGACGTTGCCGTGGTCCTGCCGAACCGGCGTACCTTCGGCCCGGCCTGATGGGCTCGGCGCGATGGTCGCAGCGACCGTCCGGCCGATCGCCGCCGTGCTGGCCATGGTCGTCATCTTCGTGGCCGCGGTCGCGCTCAACTGGTTCGAAGGACCAAGCGCGCAGATCGGTGCCGGTGCGGCTGTGGTGGTCTCGGTGACGATCGGGCTGGCGGTGGTCGAGCGGGCGCGAAAGGCCTTCGGCGGCATCACCGGTGATGTGCTCGGCGCCGGCGTCGAACTCGGTCTCGCCTGTGCTCTCCTGACGCTCGCGCTCACAGTCTGAGGCATACCGGGTCACAGTCCGGGAAGCTGGCCATGCAGGTGCACTAGTGTCCTTCAGGACGTATTGGCGCACAGTACTATGCGTAAACGAGGACACACGAGCGCCGGGACATGCAAAATCGCCGGTGAACCGCCCGTATCCGTTATCTTTATGTAATGAACCCAACCCGTCCGGCGCCTGGCTCGCAGGCTTCGCTCCGCGAAGCCAACCGCGAGCGCGTCCTGGGGGTTGTCCGGCAGCACGGCCCACTCACGCAGGTAGAGATCGCGGTCGCCTCCGGTCTGTCCGCCGCCACCGTTTCCAACGTGGTCCGCGAGCTCGACCGGGTCGGCGCGGTGCGCCTGTCGCCCAGTATCCGCAACGGCCGCCGCGCCGTCCTGGTGTCACTGACCTCCGGTGGCGGACTGCTGGCCGGGATCGCGTTCGGCGAGCGTGACGTCCGGGTGGCGATCGCCTCTGAGAGCCGCAAGATCCTCGCTCAGCAACTGATGCCGCTGCAGGCCGACCATGTCGCTGACGACGGGATGGAACGCGCCGCGAGCCTGCTCGCCGACCTCGCCGAGACCGTCGGCGCCGGTGTCGAGGACATCAGCGCCATCGGCTTCGGCCTGCCCGCCCCGGTCGACTCGGTGAGCGGCCAGGCCGGCTCGGACGCCGTACTCCCCGGCTGGCGGGGCGTGAACGTGGCCGAGGCAATGGCCGGTTACCTTCGCGCGCCGGTCGCGCTGGACAACACCGCGAACCTCGCCGCCCTGGGCGAGCTCCGGGGCGGCGCGCTCCTCGGCGTCCAGCACGGCTGCTACATCAAGTTCTCGTATGGCGTCGGGGCCGGGATCGTGCTCAGCGGTGAGGTTTTCCGCGGCTCGGCCGGGACTGCGGGCGAGATCGGCCACCTGACCATCGACGAGAACGGGCCGATCTGCCGGTGTGGCAACCGGGGCTGCCTGGACACCTTCGTCGGCTCGCGCGCCCTGCTCAGCTCGCTGGCGGCCTCGCACGGACCGCTGCGGCTGCGGGACGTGGTCACCCGGGCGCTCGCCGGCGACCTTGGGTGCTCTCGGGTGATCCAGGACGCCGGCCGACAGGTCGGGGTGGCCGTGGCCGGGCTGGTCAACCTGTTCAACCCAGAGGTTATCGTGGTCGGCGGACGGATGGCTGAAGCCGGGAAGCTGATCATGGTGCCGATGCGGGAGGCCTTGGATCGCTGCGCGATCCCCAGCGCTGCCGCGACGGTGGAGTTACGGCCGGCTGAACTCGGTGACGAGGCCGATGTCCTGGGCGCCATCTGGCTGGCGTCCGCGCTCAGCCACTCGCGGGCAATGACGGCGGCCGTGACAGACACGTGACAAGCTAATGTCTATTTCTTGAATTCAAGCCTTGACGTCAAGGGTGGTTGTCGCCTTGACTCTGCTTAGGCCTACTGGGGCCCTCACGTCAAGGAGCACTCAATGTCAGCATCACCAGCCCGTCTGATCGGCTTCGGCGTCGCCGCCTCGGCCCTTGCCCTTTCCCTGGTGGCCTGCGGGTCGGGTAATTCTGGTTCTTCCTCGTCGTCCAGCAGCTCGGGCAAGAAGGTCGCGCTACTCCTGCCCGAGTCGAAGACGACCCGCTACGAGGCCCTGGACCGGCCGCTGTTCACGGAGGCGCTGAAGACGGACTGCGCCGATTGCCAGCTGATCTACAGCAACGCCGACCAGGACGCTGCGAAGCAACAGCAGCAGGCCGAGGCCGCCCTCACCCAGGGCGCGAACGTGCTGGTGCTCGACCCCGTAGACGGCAAGGCGGCCGCCGCAGTCGTCGCCGCCGCGAAGGCGCAGAACGTTCCCGTGGTCGCCTATGACCGGGCCATCGACGGCGCCAACTACTACGTCTCGTTCGACAACGAGACGGTGGGCAAGCTTCAGGCGACGACTCTGGTCGACATGTTGAAGAAGGCCGGCAAGACCTCCGGCAACCTCGCCATGATCAACGGCTCCCCCACCGACCCGAACGCCGCCCAGTTCAAGAAGGGCGCGCACAGCGTGCTCGACACCAGCGGCTTCAAGGTCGCCGCCGAGTTCGACACGCCGGACTGGAGCCCGGACAAGGCACAGGCCTGGATGGAAGGCCAACTTAGCGCGATCAAGTCCGGTCTGGTCGGCGTTTATGCCGCCAACGACGGCACTGCCGGTGGCGCCATCGCCGCCTTGAAGGGTGGCGGCGTCAAGCCGCTACCGCCGGTCACCGGTCAGGACTCCGAGCTCGCCGCGATCCAGCGGATCGTCTCCGGTGACCAGGCGATGACCATCTACAAGGCTGTGAAGCCGCAGGCCGAGGCCGCTGCCAAGGGTGCGGTCGCACTCGCCAACGGCGGCAAGGCGGAGTCCACCTCCGTCGTGAACGGCGTACCGTCGACCATCCTCACCCCGGTCGCGGTCACCAAGACCAACATCCAGGACACTGTCGTGAAGGACGGGCTCTACAAGGTGACGGACATCTGCACGGCCTCCTTCCAGGCCGCTTGCACCGCCGCCGGCCTGAAGTAAGTCACAGGAGACTGATCGGTTCATGACTGTCACTTCCACCCCCACACCTATCGCAGCCGGTACCGTGCTGTCGCTGCGGGGCGTCTCCAAGCGGTTCGGCGCGGTCCAGGCGTTGAAGAACATCGAGCTGGACGTCCGGGCCGGTGAAGTGCTCGCCCTGGTCGGCGACAACGGCGCCGGCAAGTCGACCCTGGTCAAGACGATCGCCGGGGTCTACACCAGCGACGACGGCACCATGGTCTTCGACGGGTCCGAGGTGAAGGTCGCCAGTCCGGCCGAGGCTCAGGAGCTCGGCATCGCCACCGTCTTCCAGGACCTGGCCCTGTGTGACAACCTCGACGTCGTCGCGAACCTCTACCTCGGCCGCGAGCTGGTCCGGGGCAAGGTTCTCGACGAGGTCGAGATGGAACGGAACTCGTGGGAGCTGCTCCGGCAGCTGTCCGCAAAGATCCCGTCCGTCCGGGTCCCCGTGGCCAGCCTTTCCGGCGGCCAGCGGCAGACGGTGGCGATCGCCAGGTCATTGCTCGGCGAGCCTAAGGTGGTGATGCTTGACGAGCCCACCGCCGCACTGGGCGTGGCCCAGACCGCGGAGGTGCTCAACCTCGTCGAGCGGCTCCGCGAGCGCGGCCTCGCGGTCATCCTCATCAGTCACAACATGGCCGATGTGATGGCGGTCGCGGACCGAGTCGCCGTCCTCCGGCTCGGCCGCAACAACGGCGTCTTCGTGGTCAGCGAAACGAAGACTCAGGACATCATCGCCGCCATCACCGGCGCGACTGACAATGCAGTGTCGGAGCGCGCGGCGCGCCGGACACGGGAGGAGGGCACCGCATCATGACCACTCCGGTCGACAGATCACCGGCTGAGGTGATCACGCAGGACCAGGCCGCCCTCCCGGCGGACCTGCAGGACGAGCGACTGATCGCCAGCAGCGGCGTCAGCGGCGCCATCTCCGCCTTCATGGCCCGGCTCCGCTCCGGCGACCTGGGTTCGGTGCCGGTGGTGGTCGGCCTGATCATCATCTGGGCCGTCTTCCAGATCGCGAACAGCTCGTTCCTGTCCAGCCGCAACCTGGTCAACCTGACGCTGCAGACCACCTCGGTCGGTGTCATCGCCATCGGCATCGTTCTGGTCCTGCTGCTGGGTGAGATCGATCTGTCGGTCGGCTCGGTCAGCGGTCTGGCTGCTGCTGTCCTGGGTGTCACCTTCGTCACCAAGGGCTGGCCGCTCGTCGTCTCCCTGATCGCGGGCGTCGTGCTCGGCCTGGTGATCGGCCTGTTCTACGGCGCCCTCTACACCCGGTTCGGAGTGCCCAGCTTCGTCATCACGCTGGCCGGTCTGCTCGGCTTCCTCGGTCTGCAACTGCTCGTGCTGGGCAAGGAAGGCTCACTGAACCTTCCGTTCGACTCGGCGATCGTCAAGTTTGCGACCCAGAGCTTCCTCTCACCCGTGATCGCCTACGGCCTGGTCGTAGTGACGGTTGCCGTCTATGTCCTGACCCGGCTGCGGGCTCGCGGCCAGCGCATCGCGGCGGGCCTCTCGGCTGCCCCGAACTCGGTCATCGCACTGAAGGCCGGCGCGCTCGCCCTGGTGCTGATCGTCCCGATCGCCGTGCTGAACGGTGACCGCGGCGTGTCCTCGATGTTCCTGCTGTTCCTCGCCCTGGTGGTAGCCACCGACTTCGCGGTACGGCGTACCAGGTGGGGTCGTTCGGTGGTGGCAGTCGGCGGCAATGTCGAGGCAGCCCGCCGGGCCGGTATCAACGTGCGGATGATCTACCTGTCCGTGTTCGCGGCCTGCTCCACCTTCGCCGCTGTCGGCGGTCTGCTGGCCGCCGGCCGGCTCGTCGCAGTGAACCAGAGCAGCGGTGGCGCCGACACCAACCTCAACGCGATCGCCGCCGCGGTGATCGGCGGAACCAGCTTGTTCGGCGGCCGTGGCTCGGCGTACTCGGCCTTGCTCGGCGCGCTGGTGATCATGTCGATCTCCAACGGCCTCGCCCTGCTCAGCCTGGACTCCAGCGTCCGCTACATGGTCACCGCAGGCGTACTGCTGATCGCCGTCACGATCGACTCGCTCAGCCGCAGGAGCCGTCAGGCTCACGGCCGAGCATAAAGCCCGGTGGGCTCTCGCCTGACCCCTGCCTCGGCGGGAGCCCACCGTTTCCAAGACCCGGTGGGCTCTCGCCTGACCCCTGCCTCGGCGGGAGCCCACCGTTTCCAACCGAACACCCTCAACACGAGTCGCCGCCCACCACCGGGGCGGCGATTCGTCCGTTCCGGGCAGGGATCAGAGGCTGTTGACCGCTCGGGTCGCCACCAGCGCGCCGCGGCGGACGGCCCGCTCGAGGTTCCAGCGGCGGGCCGAGAAATCGGCCGACGGCAGCGAGATCGCCACCGAGGCCAGTACGGCGCCCGCGGACGAGCGCACCGGTGCTGCCAGGCAGGACAAGCCATCCTGGAACTCGCCGATCTCCAGCGCCACGCCGGCCCGGCGGACGTTCTCCAGGTGGGTCTCCAGCGTCGCGCGATCGGTCAGGGTGTTCGCCGTACAGCGGCGGAGGCCGACCCGTTCGAGATACACGTCCCGATCCTCCGGCGTCATCGCCGCGAGCATCACCTTGCCGAACGCGGTCGCATGGGTCGCCTCGTGGAAGCCGATGTCGAGCACTCGCACCCGCGGCCGGCGCTCCGAGTCCACGACATGTGCGATCACCACGTCGATCTCGCGGTACACCGCGTAATAGGCCGCCGCATCCGCCTCCAGATGCAGCCGCCGGACGGCCGCGGCGATCACCGGCGACACTTCCAGTTGTCGCTCGAGCCCTTGCTCCAACAGGCGGACCCGATAACCCAGGCCATACCGATGGTGGTGCGCGAGGTGCACGAGATAACCGGACTCGGTCAGGGTGGCGAGCAGGTGGTACGCCGATGGCAGGGCGAGTTCGAGATGTGCGGCGACCTCCTTGGCCGTCACACCCTCCCGGCTGGCTGCGACGAATTCCATCGCCCGCAGCGCCCGCGACACTGACTGCACTGTCCCGGCCACTGGTTGCAGTGACTCGACCACTGGCTGCAAGGGATCGACGACGGGCTTCCCTGACTCTTCCCCCGACAGGCCGATATTCGGCGCGGACGTGCTCACCCTGACAGCCTGCCTCGGAATCACCTCCGCCGCACGCCCGCGCCGTGGTATCGCTGCTTCCGTGCTCACCCAGCCGCCGCGGGGTCGCCGTCCGGAGCCGCCGGATCGCCCTCCGCTGACTGATCGACGCCGGGCGGCCGTGGCAGGCCGTAGCGGACGCTGAGCAGACCCCGGCACAACCCGGAGTTGCCCTCGATGCTGATCCGCGTCGTCTTGGCGAGTCTCAGCTGCACGGGCAGATCCAGCTGGCCGATCGGCGTGCCGTCGTCTTGGACGAGCAACGGGGCGTCCGGCTCGGCCGACAGTTCCAACTCAGTACGTCGACGACGCAACCGATCGAGTTCCGCTCCAGGCAAGGCGTCAGCCAGAGTCGCACCCGCCAGATCCGGCACCTGCCAGCCCGCTGCGGTCAACCGGGACGCGACCTGCTCCTGGCAGGCGCGATGGGCCTTGCGCCGGAAGGTGGTCCGGAGTTCCTCCAGCTCGCCGTCGGCCAGGCCCGGGAACGCCCCGGCAAAACCACGACCGCCTGCCACTCCGGCGTTGATCTCGTCAGACGCGAAGTGGTCGAGCAATCGGATCACCGTGTTGTCGACGCCCGGCAGCGCCGCCACTGCGTCGTACGCGTCGGCGACCATCAAGTAGGCGAAGTTGGGCGCACAGAAGTAGGTCGGCAACCGCAGCTCGACAGTTACCACGCCGGCCTCCTGCAGGACGCCGGAGACGAAGCCGAGCTCGGTGATCGGCGAGTCGAGCTCCGGATCCCGGACTGCCCCGAGCGCGGCCCAGACCGCGTCGTCGACCCCGTCCGGCCGGAGCTTGAGGCCTGTCGCAGGTTCCGATACCTCAGCAGCCATCACGCCACCGGAACCGGGTCCGCGCCGATCGCGCCGCCAACCTCGGGCAGCCGCAGCTCCGCCGGCACGTCGATCCCGTAGAGCTTTGCCGCGTTGAGCCCGAGGATCTTCTTCTTCGCCTGGACGGTCAGCTCCGGGTACTCGTCGAGCCCTTCCGGATAGTTGAAGTCGACGAACCGCTCGATCAGCCAGGCGGGGGTCCAGATGGCGTAGTCGCTGGCGAAGGTGATCCGGTCCTCGCCGATCCAGTAGAGCAGCTCGCCGATGATCTGCGCGAAGTACTTGGGCCGGGTGTGCATGAACGGGATCGCGACCGCCAACCCGCCGTACACGTTGGGTTCCTGGGTAGCGATCCAGCAGAAGTCCTCCAGCCGCGGCAGACCCACATGCTCGACAATGAAGTTGAGCCCGGGGAATGCCGACGCCACGTCATCCACGTCGGCGACGTCGAAGGCGTCCCGGTTCAGCGGGTAGATCGTCGGACCCTTATGGACGTGGATGTTCTTGATGCCGAGCTCCTCGCACTTCTCCAAGTAGCGGTAGGACCACGGATCCGACAGCTTCCAGCCCTTCGAGCTCCCCTTCCACTCCGCGGTGTAGAGCTTGACGCCCTGGAGCTGCCAGCGCTCGGCCAACTCCGCCAGCGTGTCCAGCCCGGCCTCACCGTCGCGCGGGTCCCAGGCCCCGTTGACGATGAACTTGTCCGGGTGCTTCTCGGCGATCGCGCCGTCCTGCTCGGTGGTGTTGAACCCGTTCACGTAGAAGTCGGTGAGATAGGTCGGCTGGAAGATCGCCCGGTCGACGTACCCGTCGGTGAACAGGTCCTTCAGGATCCGTTCCTCGGATTGCTTCTGGAACTCCTCCAGCGTCCAGACCTTGTCCGCGGGAGACAGGTTGCGGTGGTAGTCGTAGAAGCAGTTGATGAAGCCTTCGCCGTACCGGTTGGCCTGGTTCGCGGGGGTCGCGTCCCACGCGTGCACGTGGCTGTCGACGATGAAGTAGTTGTTCCCGTCCTTGCTGTACATGAGTGCCCTTTCAGCTCACGAGGATGGCGCGACCGCCGGGGATCCGACCGCCGTCGAGGTCTTCCAACGCGGTCAGCGCGTCGTCGAGGGGGTACTGCTTGGTGGCCAGCCGGACCTTGCCCTGGGCTGCCAGCGTCATCAGGTCGTCCAGGTCGTTGTAGGAGCCGACCAGGTTGCCGACCACGTTGATCTCGCGCGCGACGAAGTCCATGGTCGGTACGTCGATCTTGCCGCCGTAGCCGATCACGAAGTACGAGCCGGCGTCCCGGGTCATCGCGATCCCGTCGGCCTCCGTACCGTGCTCGCCGACGAAGTCCAACACGATGTGAGCACCCTTGCCACCGGTCTGGTCGAGCACCTGCTGCACCTGGTCGCCGTCGCTCAGCACGGTCTTGTGCGCGCCTAGCTTCGAAGCCTTGTCCAGTACCTCGGCCGAACGGTCGACGACGATCACCTGTGCGGGCGTCATCGCGAGCAAGCACTGCAGGCCGATGTGGCCGAGTCCCCCGGCGCCGATCATCACCACCTGGTCGCCAGGGTGCAGCAACGGAGCCGCCTTGCGCACCGCGTGGTACGCCGTCAGGCCCGCGTCGGCGAGTGCGGCCACATCAGCCGGCGCCAGACCTTCGTCCAGCTTCACCACCGAGCGGATCGACGTACGGAGGAACTCGGCCATACCGCCGTCCCTGCTGATCCCCGGGAACTCCGAATTGCTGCAGTGCACGTCGTCACCGGCTCGACAGGCGCGGCACAGGCCGCAGGTGACGAGCGGGTGCAGGATCACCTTGTCCCCGGTGGCGACTGACGTGACCGCCTCGCCGACCTGGACCACCGTGCCGGCATTCTCGTGGCCGATCACGTAGGGCAGCTCGACCCCGCTCCTCTCGGCCCACTGTCCTTCGATGACGTGCAGGTCGGTGCGGCACACACCGGCCGCATCGACCTTGACGATGACGTCGAGCGGTCCCTGCAGAACCGGATCGTCGATCTCGTCGAGACTGGGGGGCTTGCCGTACTCATGGACTCGGACTGCCTTCATCTTCGGCCACCTCCGGTTGTCGCTGCGCCTGGTCCGATCGTGGCGGGGCACGCGATGGGTGGAAAGGGGCGTTATCGCCTTCCGATAAGGACTCGACTGAGCAGAATTCGACCGAGCAGAATGAGCGTCATGACGACGCGTTGGCCGCCGATCCGGGCGCAGGTAACCACTGAGGACCAGTCGGTCACCACGCTGGAGTTGTTCTTCGACCTGGTCTTCGTCTTCGCGCTGACCCAGATCACTGCGTTGATGGCGCACGACCTGACCGTGCACGGCGTGGTTCGGGGCCTGCTGCTGGTCGGGTTGCTGTGGTGGAGCTGGATCGGTTTCGCCTGGCTCTGCAACCTCGTCAAGGCCGACGAGGGCTCGGTCCGGCTGGTGCTGCTGGCCTCGATGGCGGCGATGTTCCTGGTCGCGCTCGCCATCCCGGAGGCGTTCCACGACCTGCCCGGCGGCCTGCCCGGGCCGGTGGTGATCGCCGGCGCGTACTTCGTCCTCCGGGTGATGCACCTGTGGCTGTTCTGGCTGATCGCCGACGGTGACAAGGTGCTGCGTAAGACCCTGTTGCGCTTCGCGCCGTCCATGATCGGCGGCACGATCCTGCTGCTCGTCGCCTCCCAGTTCCACGGTGTCACCCAGACCGTGCTCTGGGGGCTGGCGCTGGCGGCCGACTACGGCGGCACCGCGCTGATCGACGCCCGCGGCTGGCGGTTGCGGTCGGCCGCCCACTTCGCCGAACGGCACGGCCTGATCATCATCATCGCGCTGGGTGAGTCGATCGTGGCGATCGGCGTCGGCGTCGCCGATCTGCCGATCTCCGCACCGATCCTGATCGCGTCCGTGCTCGGCCTGGCGGTCTCGGCCGCGCTGTGGTGGATCTACTTCGACTACACGGTGATCTTCGGCGAGCAAGCGCTGGCGACGGAGCCGGAGGAGACCCGCCCGACGCTGGCCCGCGACGCCTATACCTTCCTGCATTTCCCGATGGTTGCCGGCGTGGTCATGCTGGCGCTGGGCCTGAAGAAGGTGCTCGAGTACGTCGGCGACACCGAGCACCACCAGCTGGACGACCCGCTGAAAGGCATCGGCCTCTACGCGCTCTTCCTCGGCGTCGTGCTATACCTACTCGGCCACGTCGGCTTCAAGTGGCGGTCGACGCACCACCTCAGCGTGAGCCGGCTGGTGGTCGCCGCTGCGGCCGTGGTCGCCGTACCGCTGATCGGCGAGGTGCCCGCGCTCGGGCAGGTCGGCGTACTGGCTGCGCTGCTGACCGCCCTCGTCGTCTTCGAAACCATCCGGTACGCCGAAGCGCGTGACGAGCTCAGGCACGGCACGCATGAGGCGGCCGATCCCGCGAGCTGACAGCAGCGGGCCCCTGCGACCGTGATGGTCACAGGGGCCCGATGAATGCCGACACGCCGGGTCACAAGGGCCCGATGATCGGGGTGGTTAGGCGGTGGCGGCGGTGAGGTCCACCTTGGGCTCGGGGAAGTGGCAGGCGGCCATGTGGGACTCGCCGGACTTGGCCTGTCGCATCAGCGGCGGCTCCTGCGAGGCGCAGATGTCCTCCGCCTTCCAGCAGCGGGTCCGGAAGCGGCAGCCGCTGGGCGGGTCGATCGGGCTCGGCACGTCGCCGACCAGCCGGATCCGCTCTTTCGGCGGGACGCCCCGGATGGTGCCGAGGTCGGGAGCGGCGGACAGCAGCGCCTGGGTGTAGGGGTGCTGCGGGGCGCCATAGATCTCTTCCCTGCTGCCCTGTTCGACGATCTTGCCCAGATACATCACCGCGACCCGGTCACAGAAGTGCCGGACCACGCCGAGGTCGTGGGCGATGAACACGAAGGCGATACCGAGGTCCCTGCGCAGGTCCTCCATCAGGTTCATCACCTGGGCCTGGATGGACACGTCCAGCGCGCTGACCGGCTCGTCCGCGATGATCAGCTCCGGCTCCACCGCGAGTGCCCGGGCGATGCCGATGCGCTGGCGCTGACCGCCGGAGAACTCGTTCGGGTACCGGTTGTGGTGCTCGGGGTTCAGGCCGACCCGCTCCAGCAGTTCCTGGACGCGTTCCAACTCCTTGCCCCGCTTGACCAGCTTGTGCACCCGCAACGGCGTACTGATGATGTTGCTGACCGTCTGCCGCGGGTTCAGTGAGCTGTACGGGTCCTGGAAGACGATCTGCAGCTCCCGCCGGAACGGGCGCAGGTCCTTCTCCTTCAGCTGGGCGATGTCGGTGCCCTTGAACAGGATGGAACCGGCGGTCGGGGTGAGCAGCCGGGTGATCATCCGGCCGGTCGTCGACTTGCCGCAGCCGGACTCGCCGACCAGGCCCAGGCTGCCGCCCGGTTCCAGGTCGAAGCTGACTCCGTCGACGGCCTGGACGACCTTCCTGGTCCGGCCCAGACCGGCCGCTTCCTTGATCGGGAAGTGCATCGTGAGGTCGCGGACCTGGAGCAGCGGGGTCGCTGCGCCCCGGGTTGTGTCGACGTTGCGTACGGTGTTGCTCATCTCTCTCCTCAGCCCAGTCTCGGCGCGACCTCGGCCTCGTAGACCGTGGCCTTGTCGGGCAGATGGCAGCGGGACGTGTGCGCCCCGGCGCCGTCGACCGGCAGCAGTTCGGGAAGGTCAGTGGTGCAGCGCTCGCCCTTGACCCGGTCCGTGTAGGGACACCGTGGGTTGAAGGAACAGCCGGTCGGCAGGCTCAGCAGGCTCGGCGGCAGGCCCTTGATCGGGCGCAGTCGCTCGTTCGCGGCCGAGACCGTTGGAATCGATTCCAGCAGGCCCCAGGTGTACGGCATCCGGGGCGTGGCCAGCACGTCTTCGGCGGTGCCGTACTCGACGCAACGGCCTGCGTACATCACCAGAACGTCGTCGGCCATCTCGGCCACCACGCCCAGGTCGTGCGTGATCAGTACGATCGCGGAGCCGAACTCCTTCTGCAGGTTGTTCAGCAGGTCCAGGATCTGCGCCTGCACTGTGACGTCCAGTGCGGTGGTCGGCTCGTCGGCGATCACCAGCTTGGGGTCGTTGACCAGGCCCATCGCGATCATCGCGCGCTGCCGCATACCACCGGAGAACTCGTGGGGGTACTGCTTGAACCGGCGAATCGGGTTCGGTATCCCAACCAGGTCGAGCATCTCCATGGCGCGCTTCTTCGCCATCTCCTTGGACACCTTGTGGTGCACCCGGTAGGCCTCGGTGATCTGGTTGCCGACCGTGTAGAGCGGGTGCAGCGACGACTGCGGGTCCTGGAAGACCATCGCCACGGCATCGCCGCGGATCTTCATCAGCTCGTTCTCGGGTAGTCCGACGATCTCGTCGCCGCCGAGCTGGATCGAGCCGGTGATCCGGGTCCGCTTGCGGTCGTGCAGGCCCATGATGGCCATGCTGGAGACGGACTTGCCGGAGCCGGACTCGCCCACGATGGCAAGAGTCCGACCGAGCGGAACCGCATAGCTGAGGCCGTTCACCGCGCTGACGAGACCGTCCGCGGTCGGAAACTGGACCGTGAGCTCCTTGACAACCAGGTAAGGAGTCTCACCGCTCGGCGTGAGCGTGGTCGAGCGACGCTCACGGGTAGCGATGGACGGTTTGCGCTGGGCGTCGGGCAACGCCGCCTCGCCCTCGCTGGGTACGGTGTCGACCATGCTGTCCTGGATGTCCTTCCGTCCCTCGTTGGCGGGTGTCGTCACGCGAGCCTCACCCGCGGGTCGATCAGGCTGTAGGCGATGTCGACGATGAAGTTCATCGCGACCAGTACGACCGAGGCAACCAGCACTGTGCCCATGATCACCGGTAGGTCATACGTGTTCAGGCTGTCGATCACCAAATTACCCAGCCCCGGCAGATCGAAGATTCTCTCGGTGAAAATCGCGCCGGCCAGGCTGCCCGCGATGTCCAGGCCGAAGATCGTGATGACCGGGATCAGGCCGGCACGGAGCGCGTGCTTGTAGGTGACCACGCGGTCGGACAGCCCCTTGGCCCGGGCCGTCCGGATGAAGTCCTCGCTCAGCGTCTCCACCATCGAGCCCCGCGAGAACCGGGCGTACTGCGTGCAGTTGTAGATCCCGAGCACCAGCCACGGCGTTATCAGCCCGGCGAACCACTTGGCGGGATTATCCGTCAGTGGCGTCCAGCCGCTCCGGGGCAGGATCGGATAGAGAATGGTGAAGTAAAGCGAGATCAGCAGCGCCACGATGTAGTACGGAATCGAACTCATCACCAGGGTGCTGGTCATCAGTGCCCGGTCCCCCACGGTCCCGCGTCTCTTCGCGGCCATCGATCCCACGAAGACACCGATGGTAAGCACCAGCACCGCATACCCGAGCACCAGCGAGATGGTCACCGGTAGCGCGGTCTGTAGCATCCCGAGCACCGGCCGGTCGTTCTTGAACGAGTACCCGAGGCACGGCGCATTGCACTCCTGCACCACGCCCGAGGTCTCGAAGGTCCTACCCACGAAGATGCCCGCCGTGTACTCCGCGAACTGCTGCACCTTCGGCCTGTCCAGGTGCAGGTTCTGCTTGATCTCGTTGTACCGCTGCTGGGTGCAGTTGCGATCACCACAGATCGCCGCGGCCGGATCAGTCGGCGCGACGAAGAACAACGTGAAGGTCGCGATCAGCGTGACCAGCACGACACTGAGCGCGCTAACGAGACGGCGCGCCACGAAGTAGAGCACGAGCTTTCTCCTCATCGATCGGGGTGGTAGCCGGACCACAGTCCGGCCACCACCCCTCCATTCAGATCAGAACGTCTTCTTCAGGCGTTCGATCAGGGCTGCTTCAGGTAGATCGAGGTGAACTCGGGCATACCCTGCGTCACGTCGTTGACGGCATGGCCGATGTTCTTGCCCACCGGGTAGTCCGACGCGCTGTAGTACAGCGGCAGCAGCGGGAGGTAGGTCTCCATGATCTGCTTGTCGATCTTGCCCCATTCCTTCAACTGTGCGTTCGGCTCCATCGCGGCGACCTTGTCGATGTCCGCGTCCAGCTTCGGGTCCTTCAGCTGACCGATGCTGTTGCCCAGGGCAATCGCGTCCGACTTGAACAGCACCGGGAACCAGCTGGTGCCGCTCGGCCAGTCGGAGCACCAGCCGGCCGGGGTCTTGCCGAGGTTCACCGGCGCGTCCTGGTTGCCGGTGAAGGTCCGGATCTTGGCCTTCGGGACTCCGATCGCCTTGTACTTGAAGCCGGCCTTCTCGAAGACCTGCTTGCGCAGCGACATCACGTTGGTCGCGATCTTGTCGTCGATCGAGTAGTACTGGCTGAGCTCGAAGTTGTCCTTGCCCAGGGCATGCAGCTTCGCCTTGACGTCCGCGGCGACCGCAGGGTCCTCGGCGCCCTTGCCGGTACCGGTCAGACCCGGCAGCTCGTACTTCTCGAAGCCCGGGACGGCCTTCGGCAGGATCGTGGACGCGGGCGGGTCGTCGTTCGGGTTCAGGCCGGCCACCTTGCGCCACGAGTCATACGGGTACGCCTCAGCGACCAGCTTGCGGACCTCGATCGGGATCTTGCGAGTGTCCATCGGAAGCGTGATGGTGCAAGGTCCGTCGCCCTTGATCAGCTGGCTCTGGTCCTTCACCTCGGGCAGCAGGCTGACGTCCAGGTTGCTGTAGCTCAGCGCGTTCGCGTCCGGACCGGAGCTGGCCAGCACCTGACGCTGGGCCTTGATCAGGTCCTGGCCGAACTTGAAGTCCCAGCCATCGACGTACTGGTGCCGGACCGGGTCGGTCGCCGGGTCCCAGTTCGGGTTCTTCGACAACTTGAGCTCGGTACCCGGGGTGTACGCCGCGACCTGGTACGGGCCGGTCGAGAGCGGGTGCTGCTCGTAGTTCTTCTTGGTGTCCTTCGCCTTCGGGATCGGCGTGAACATCGGGAAGGCGGCGTAGAACGGCAGGTCGTCGAACTTCTTCGCCAGGTGGATCACCAGGGTGCTGTCATCCGGCGTCTCGACACCGGAGTAGTTGTCACCGCTGGCGTACGGGCCCTTGTACTTCTCGCCGTCCTTGAAGAACTGGATCTGGTACGTCGGTCCGGCGTCGTACAGGTCGTGCGCGAAGGAGCGCTTGATCGCGTACGCGTAGTCCGCGGCCGTGACCGTAGAGCCGTCGCTGTACTTGATGCCCTTCTTCAGCTTGAAGGTCCAGGTGAGACCGTCGGGCGACTTCGTGCCCAGGTCCGCTGCGAGGTCCGGAACCAGAACCGGCTTGCCGGTCTTCTCGTCAAGCTTGTACTGGGTCAGCGCCCGGTAGAAGAGCTTGCCGATCTGGTTGCCGTCAACGTAGTAGATGTCCGTCGGGTCCATCGTGTCCGGAACTACGTCGGACAGAACCGTAACTGTGCCGCCCTTTTTGGCCCCATCGACTTCCTTCGCCGGCCCCACGGCAGTCGCGTCCGTGGCCTTCTCCTGGGTGCTGCCTTGCTGTACGGCGCCACCCCCGGAGCCAGTGTTCGACGACGGGCTGCCGCAGGCCGCGACGGCCAGCATGACCGTTGCCGCCACCGCGGTTATCCGTTTCCAGTGCATTGTCGTATTTCTCCTTTTCTGCCGCTGGGGCATCGCCGTACTACCGGCGAGTCTTGGGGTCGAAGGCGTCTCGCACGGAGTCGCCGAGTAGGGCCAGGGCAAGCACCAGCGCGGTGATCCCGAGCACGGGGAGCCAGAGGAACAACGGGTAGGCCTTGAACCAGTTCGTGGCCACCGCGATGGTCTGGCCCCAGGACGGAATCGGCTCAACCAAACCGACACCGAGGAAGGACAGCCCGGCCTCGGCCGTCACATAGGCTGGCAGCGAGAGCGAGGCCGAGATGACGATCGGAGCAACCAGGTTGGGCAGCAGCTCCTTGAACAGGACCTGACTGGTGGGGACGCCGATCGCCTTGGCGGCCAGCACGAACTCTCGCTCACGCAGCGAGAGCACCTCGCCGCGGATGATCCGGGCGAGCCCGGCCCAGCCGAAGAACGACAGCACGAAGATCAGCACATAGAACCTGGTCGATGCCTGTTGGTCCGGCGTCAGGTTGAACGAGCCACCCCGCATCGACTCGACGATCGGCACCAGCGCGATCGCGAAGAGCAGGTACGGAAGGCAGAGGACGAAGTCGATGACCCAGGAGATCACCCGGTCCACCCAGCCGCCGAGGAAGCCGGCCAGCAGGCCCATCACGACGCCGACGACGGTGCCGAACAGGGTCGCGGTAAAGGCGACGATCAGCGACGGCCGCGCGCCGTAAACCCAGCGGGCGAAGTTGTCCCGACCAGTCTTCGGCTCTACTCCCAGCCAGTGCTGGGCGGTCGGGCCACTCGTCGGGTACCCGAACTCGTTGACCAGGTCGGTGTGGAAGGTGCCGAAGTCCTGGCCCTCCAGCTTGGACAGCAACGGCGCGAACACCGCGATCAGGATGAAGAACAGCACAACCCCGACGCAGACCATCGCGAGCTTGTCCTTGCGCAGCCGGTCCATCGCGATGCGCGTCGGGGACTTGCCGTGCGCGACCGTGGCGGCGCGAGCCGGCTCCGCCGACGCGGGGTGTTCCTCGACACCTACGGTCGAGTCGGGTGACCCAATACTCATTCGCGCTCCGTCAGCTATTTATCCGGTACCGCTACAACGGCGGTCTGTAGACGCGCCGAGCCTCTGTCCTGTCGGGGGCTTACGTCAAATTGCCTTGACAGGCACGTCGCCAACAGCCGAGCGGTAGCCTGCCCGACACTGTGACACCAAACCAGCGGTGCCCGGCAGCAGTGCACAAATCGTTACCGGAACACGTACCGGACCGGAATATTTCCCGCCAGTCATCACCGAGCGCAGCCATTCGCCTCCGAAACGTCTCGGCACAGGACAGTCAGTGGCCATTTTGTGCCATCTTGTGACGCTTCGTGACGGCGAGGTAAACGAATAGTGCCCGTTAATGATCGATCAGCTCTGCTGCAGAATTCGGGCATTTAGCACTGCCCGGCGCACAATCCACCGATGCTGTGAACGCGCCGGTGTCAGCTTTCTCGCACGTGGACGGTGACGAACGGGGGCTTGACCACGTCGAACGTTTCCTGCCGGCCGCGAATGTCGACAGCTACCTGGTCGCCGTCCTTGACGCTTGTGTCGAGCAGGGCCAGCGCGATGCCCTTCTTCAGCGTCGGGGAGAACGTGCCGGACGTCACCTCGCCCAGCGTCGTACCGGCCGGGTCCACGACGGTCATGTGTGGGCGCGGGATGCCGCGGCCGACAGCGCGCAGGCCGCGCAGGATCCGGGTCGGCCCGGCCTCCTTCTCCGCTCGCAGAGCCTCGTGACCCCAGAAGGACTTCTTCTTCCAGCCCACGGCCCAGCCGGACCGCGCCTGCACCGGGGTGATCTCTTCAGAGATGTCCTGGCCGTGCAACGGATAACCCATCTCGGTGCGCAAGGTATCCCGGGCGCCCAGGCCGGCCGGGACGATGCCGTACTGCTCCCCCGCCGCCAGCAGCGCGTCAAAAACCGCCACTGCCGCCTCGTTCGGTACGACGAGCTCGTAGCCGCGCTCGCCGGTGTAACCCGTGCGGCACACCACCACCGGCGTACCGGAGAAGTCGGCGACCACGAAGGACATGTAGTCGTGACCGACCGGCAAGCCGATCGCTTCGACGACCTCGTCGCTGTTTGTGCCCTGCACGGCCAGGATCGCGTAGTCGTCGTGGGTGTTGGTCACCACGACACCGGCGGGTGCTTGGGCCGCGAGTCGGCGGACCACCTCCGCCGTGTTGGCCGCGTTCGGGATCAGGAACACGTCATCGTCGGCGTGCAGGTAGGCGATCAGGTCGTCCACTACACCGCCGTCATCGGCGCAGCACAGCGTGTACTGCGCCTGACCCGGGGCGATCTTGCCCAGGTCGTTGGTCAGGCAGGCATTCACGTACGCCGCGGCGCCCGGGCCCGTCACCGTCGCCTTGCCCAGGTGGCTCACGTCGAACACCCCGACCGACGTACGGACGGCGGTGTGCTCGGCGACGACCCCGCTGTACTCCAGCGGCATCTCCCAGCCACCGAACTGGGCGAACTTGGCCCCGAGTGCGACGTGGCGTTCGTGCAACGGGGACTTCTTCAAGGCGGGAGACTCGGTCATGCAGCGGAACTTACCGGACAGTCTTGCCGGATGGGGCGATCAGGACAGCGCGCGCCGCGTAACATACGGAGGCAGCAATTCACGTACCGTCATGACCGGCGCACAGTGGACCGGTCTAGGAGGACTGAGGAATTCGTGAGCACCATCACCCTGAGCAAATCCGATGCAGCCGGCGTCAAGACCGACGTGGTCGTCATCGGTGTGGTGAAACTCGCCGGCGGCGTCACCCTGCCCGCCGGCACTGAGTCGCTGAACGCGTCGTACGGCGGGAAGCTCGCGGAGGTGCTGGCCGGTCTGGGCGCGACCGGCAAGTCCGGTGAGGTCACCAAGGTGCCCGGCCCGAAGACCGGCAAGTCGGCCACCGTGATCGCGGTCGGTCTGGGCGCGGCGCCAGACGGTGCTCTGAAGACCGAGGACCTGCGGACCGCGGCCGGCGTCGGCGTTCGGGCCGCCAAGACCGCGCAGTCCGTCGCGTTCGCGCTGCCGACGCCCGACGCCGAGTGTGTCCGGGCCGTCGCCGAGGGCGCGTTGATCGGACGGTACGCGTTCACGGCGTACAAGTCCGAGGCGAATGACGAGGCGCCGGGCAACCTGGTCGTGCTGACGGACCTGGCCCGCAACAAGGAGGCGAAGGACGCCCTTACGCGGGCCGAGGTGGTCGCCGACGCCGTGCACCAGGTGCGCGACTGGGTGAACACGCCACCGTCGGACCTGCACCCGGCCGAGTTCGCGGCGCATGCGCTGAAGCTGGGCAAGGAGCATGGCGTCAAGGTCGAGGTACTGGACGAGAAGGCGCTCGCCAAGGGCGGCTATGGCGGCATCCTCGGCGTCGGCCAGGGCTCCACCAACCCGCCTCGGCTGGTCCGGATCACCTACACCCCCAAGGCGCCGATCACCCACCTTGCCTTCGTCGGCAAAGGCATCACGTTCGACTCGGGCGGCCTGTCCCTGAAGACCTCCGGCGGCATGGTCAGTATGAAGGCCGACATGGCCGGTGCCGCCGCGGTGGTCGCGGCCACTGTCGCGATCGCGCGTCTCGGCCTGCCGGTCCAGGTGACCACCTACGCGGCGATGGCCGAGAACATGCCGTCCGGCTCGGCATCCCGGCCGTCCGACGTCCTGACCATGTACGGCGGCAAGACGGTCGAGGTACTGAACACCGATGCGGAGGGCCGGCTCGTACTCGGCGACGCGCTGGTGCGGGCGTCGGAGGACAAGCCGGATCTGATCGTCGATGTGGCCACTTTGACCGGCGCGTGCGTCGTTGCGCTCGGCACCAAGGTCGCGGGTGCGTTCGCCAACACCGACACGGCCCGGGACCGGGTGGTGGACGCCGCGGTCGCCGCAGGTGAGGCGATGTGGCCGCTGCCGATCCCCGCCGAGATGCTGGACAAGCTCCGCTCGCACTCCAAGGTCGCCGACCTGGCGAACATCACCGGTGAGCCCTGGGGCGGTGCGTTGGCGGCGGCCGCCTTCCTTGGCGACTTCGTTGCCGACGGCATCGACTGGGTCCACCTGGACGTGGCCGGCCCGGCCTTCAACGAGGGCGGCCCCTCGGGCTACACCTCTTCCGGCGGTACCGGCTACGCCGTCCGCACCCTGGTGGAACTAGCCGCCTCCGCGAGCTGACGCCAGACACACCACTAGGGGCCTCGGACAAACACGCGGGCCTTGGACAGGAAATAACCTGTCCAAGGCCCCGTTGTTCTGACTGTCAGCTGAGGCCGTTGCGCTTCTGGCGGGCGTTGTACTCGCGCATCCGCGGCGGGTAGCCGACCACGGCCGCGTCGTACGACGGGATGCCCATCTTGTTCGCGAAGTTGTGCGCCCACTGGACCGACGGGACCCGGCGACGGGTCCACTCACCGTCGATCGCCACCAGTAGCAGAGTGTAGTCCGTCACCGCGGTGCGGGGCTCGACGAAGCCCTCGACACCCTGATGCGTTTGGGCGAACTCTCGCAAGTGCGCCTGGTCGGGGTTGTCCGATCTACGAATCGTGCCCGGCCTGCCCCGGCGCCCGAACCACTTCATGTAGTCAAGTGTCCACCATTCCTGCAAATCCGGCCCGGGAGCCACGCCGTCGCCCGACGGTGACAAGATGACGGCCGGGTGGAACACCGCGATCCGGGCCGCCCGCCCACCACGAACTCGCTGCGGAGGAACCTGTGACGAACACGGCAGACAGCGCCACGACGTACGACCTGGTGATCCTCGGCGGTGGCAGCGGCGGGTACGCCGCGGCCCTGCGCGCGGCCACCCTCGGACTGTCGGTCGCCCTAGTGGAGAAGGACAAGGTCGGCGGCACCTGCCTGCACCGCGGCTGCATACCGACCAAAGCGCTGCTGCATGCCGCCGAGGTGGCCGACTCCGCCCGGGAGGGCGAGCAGTTCGGCGTCCGGACCACGCTCGAGGGCGTCGACATGGGCGGCGTGAACAAGTACAAGGACGGCGTGGTCGACCGGCTCTTCAAGGGCCTGCAGGGACAGCTCAGGTCCCGCGGTATCACCGTCATCGAGGGTGAAGGCCGGCTGACCTCGCCGACCACCGTCGAGGTTGCCGGCAGCACCTATACCGGTAGGAACGTCGTTCTGGCCTCCGGCTCGTACTCCCGATCTCTGCCCGGCCTGAACCTGGACGGACAACGGGTGATCGCCAGCGAGCACGCGCTGACACTGGACCGGGTGCCCGAGTCCGCGGTGGTTCTCGGCGGCGGCGTGATCGGCGTCGAGTTCGCCAGCGCCTGGACCTCGTTCGGCACCAAGGTGACCATCGTCGAGGCGCTGCCCCGGCTGGTACCGACGGAGGACGCCGACTGCAGCAAGACCCTCGAGCGCGCCTTCCGCAAGCGCAAGATCGCCTTCAAGACCGGTACGCCGTTCGAGCGGGTGGAGACCACCGAGAACGGGGTCAAGGTCACCGTCGCGGGTGGTGAGGTGATCGAGGCCGAGCTCCTCCTGGTCGCCGTCGGTCGCGGCCCGAACACGACCGGCCTCGGCTACGAGGAAGTCGGGATCGCGCTGGACCGCGGGTTCGTCACCACGGACGAGCGGCTGCGCACCAGCGTCCCGGGCGTCTACGCCGTCGGCGACATCGTGCCCGGCCTGCAACTGGCGCACCGCGGCTTCCAGCAGGGCATCTTCGTCGCTGAGGAGATCGCCGGGCTGAACCCGACCCCGATCGACGAGACCGGCATCCCGCGCATCACCTATTCCGAGCCCGAGGTCGCGTCCGTCGGCCTGACCGAGGAGCAGGCGAAGGCCAAGTACGGCGAGGTCGAGATCCTGAACTACAACCTCGGCGGCAACGGCAAGAGCCAGATCCTGAAGACCCAGGGCTTCGTCAAGTTGGTCCGGGCGAAGGATGGCGCCGTCGTCGGCTTGCATATGGTCGGCTCCCGCGTCGGCGAGCTGATCGGCGAGGCACAGTTGATCTACAACTGGGAGGCCTTCCCGGCCGATGTCGCCCCACTCGTACACGCCCACCCGACCCAGAACGAGGCCCTCGGTGAGGCCCACCTCGCGCTGGCCGGCAAGCCCTTGCACTTCCACGAATAAGTACCCGACCGCACCGACTCCGCTCGACGGCCGACTCCGCCTGTGACCCAGATCCCGTCACTCCCAGCGGCACCGTAGGCTGACCCGAGACCGATCAGACGAAGGAGCAACGACCGTCATGCCGACCTCTGTATCCCTGCCGGCCCTCGGGGAGAGCGTCACCGAAGGAACCGTCACCCGCTGGCTCAAGCAGGTCGGCGACACGGTTGCCGTCGACGAGCCCCTGCTGGAGGTCTCGACCGACAAGGTCGATACCGAGATCCCCTCGCCCGTGGCCGGCACCGTGCTGGAGATCAAGGCGGCCGAGGACGAAACCGTCGAGGTCGGCGCCGAGCTCGCCGTGATCGGCGACGCCGGCGAGAGTTCCGGTACGCCGGCCGCCCCGGCGCAGGAAGCTCCTGCCCAGGAGGCTGCCGCCGAGCAGGCTCAGGCTGCTCCAGCTCAGGAAGCTCCGGCTCAAGCCGAGGCCCCGGCTCAGGAGGCTCCAGCCGAGACCGCGGCACCGCGGGCCGAGGCCGCTCCTTCGAGCAACGGCTCCGGTACGTCGGTAACGCTGCCCGCGCTGGGCGAGAGCGTCACCGAGGGCACGGTGACCCGCTGGCTCAAGCAGGTCGGCGACGCCGTGGCAGTGGACGAGCCGCTGCTGGAGGTGTCGACCGACAAGGTGGACACCGAGATCCCGTCGCCGATCGCCGGCACGTTGCTGGAGATCAAGGTGGCCGAGGACGAGACCGTCGGGGTCGGCGCTGAGCTCGCCGTCGTCGGCGCGGCCGGCAGCGCACCGTCATCGGCTCCGGCGCCCGAGAAGCCCGCCGAACCCAAGCAGGAAGCTCCCGCCGCACAGGCGCCGACTCCGGCACGGCAGCAGGCACCCGCCGCGGCGCCGGCGCGCGCCCCGCAGACCGCGCCGACTCAGGCTCCGAAGGCTCCGCAGTCCGCTCCCCCGGCACAGGCGCCGGCCGCCTCCTCGAACGGTTCCTCCTCGGAGGGCCCGAACTACGTGACGCCGCTCGTTCGCAAGCTGGCCGGTGAGAACGGCGTCGACCTGGGCTCCGTCCAGGGCACCGGCGTCGGTGGCCGGATCCGCAAGCAGGACGTGCTCGCCGCCGCCGAGGCCAAGAAGGCTGCGGCGTCCGCTGCCGCCGCCGCACCCGCGGCAGCGGCTTCCCCGGCGCCGGCCGCCGCGAAGGCTGTTCCGGTCAGCCCGCTGCGTGGCACGACCGAGAAGATGAGCAGGATCCGCAAGGCGATCGCGAGCCACATGGTCAACTCGCTGCACGTTTCGGCGCAGCTGACCACCGTGGTCGAGGTCGACGTGACGGAGATCGCCAAGCTGCGGCAGGCGAAGAAGGCCGAGTTCGAGGCCCGCGAGGGCGTCAAGCTGTCCTTCCTGCCGTTCTTCGCGCAGGCTGCCGTGGACGCGCTCAAGCAGTACCCGAAGCTGAACGCCTCGATCGACAGCGAGAAGGACGAGGTGACGTACCACGCCGCCGAACACCTCGGCATCGCGGTCGACGCGGAGAAGGGCCTGATGGTCCCGGTCGTGCACAACGCCGGCGACCTGAACATCGCCGGCCTGGCGAAGAAGATCGCCGACCTGGCCGACCGCACCCGCAACAACAAGGTGCTGCCGGACGAGATGGCGGGCGGCACCTTCACGATCACCAACACCGGCAGCCGCGGCGCCCTGTTCGACACGCCGATCCTGAACCAGCCTCAGGTCGGCATGCTCGGCACCGGCGCGGTGGTGAAGCGTCCGGTGGTGATCACCCACCCAGAGCTCGGCGAGACGATCGCCATCCGGCAGATGGTCTACCTGGCGCTGACCTATGACCACCGCCTGGTGGACGGTGCGGACGCGGCCCGGTACCTGACCGCCGTGAAGACCCGCCTCGAAGAAGCACAGTTCGACGTCTGAGTCTGCCGGCAGACGATGAAATACGTGCTGGGTGGTTCGTCCGGCTTCCTCGGTAAGGCATTGACGCGCGACCTGGTGGCGGACGGCCACCAGGTTGTTCGCCTTGTCCGGCGACAGCCCGAGCGGCCGGACGAAGTCCGCTGGGACCCGGCCGCCGGCGAGTTGGACCCGGCCGCACTCGAAGGCGCCGATGTGGTGGTCAACCTGGCCGGCGCGAACATCGGCCGCCCCTGGACACCGACCTACAAGAACGTGATCCGGGAGAGCCGCGTCAGTACGACGGCCACCCTCGCCGCCGCGGTCGCCCAGCTCGATCGGCCACCGGTTTTCCTGGTGCAGAGCGGGATCGGTGGCTATGGCAAGGATCGGGGCGACGAGCTGCTGACCGAGGAGTCGGGCCTCGGCGAAGGATTCCTCTCCGATGTGGTCCGGCTCTGGGAGGGCGCTGCCGAACCGGCCCGCGAGGCAGGCTCCCGGGTCGCGGCGCTGCGAACCGGGGTGGTTCTGGACGGGGCCGCTCCGGCGTTCCGGCTGCTCTTGCTGCCGTTCCGGTTCGGCGCCGGCGGTCGCCTCGGCCCCGGCACTCAGTACTTCCCGGTGATCTCTCTGAGGGACTGGCTTCGGGCGGTTCGCTTCGTTGCCGACCACGATGAGTTCAGCGGTCCGGTCAACCTCGACCTGCCGAACCCAGCGACCAACGCCGAGTTCACCAAAGCACTCGCTTCGGCCCTGCACCGGCCGGCGCTGATCCCGGTCCCGTCCTTCGTGCTCACCACGGTGCTCGGCGACTTCGCCTGGGAACTGGTCGGCAGCAACCGCGCGATACCGGCCAAACTGCAGGCCGCCGGCTTCACCTTCGACCACCCCACCGTCGAAGCAGCCATTGCCGCGGCCCTCGAGCACTAACCACACCGGCCGGCGTGTGTCCCAGGGACTCGGTCCGGCGTCAGGCTGTGGCTATCCCGCTGATCCGCCAGGCGTCTCCCTTCCCCGTCAGGGTGATCAGTCGTGCAGTCGGCGTACCGGCGGGCAGGGGTGTCCGGCGGCCCGCGTTGTCGACGGCCGCTCCTGCGATCAGGCGATCGACCACCCGCAGCACCACTGTCCCCGGTCCCGGCCGCTCAACCGCTAGCTTGTCGATCTGCATTTTCAGTCCGTCGATCCGCACCTGCCGATCCCGGTATGACGCCAGCAGTGAACGATCCGCCTGCCACGGCGAACTGCCCGGCACATAGATCGCATCCAGCCCGGCCGGATCCAACGTCGAGAACGCCTGCGACCGCTGCACGTCCAGCGCCTGCAAGGTCCCCAACCACCTCCCTTCCTCCGCTGCGGTTGTCGCGGGCGGGATTGTGGGCGAGCCGTCGGGCTCCCCCAGCGTGACTACACCGGCCGACCGTCCCGGACGGGGCGAGGCCGTCTTACCGACCGGGGCCACGCCGGCTGTCTGATCGGCGGATCGGCCGTCGACCGCCGAGGCTGGGCGGCTTCCCGATCCGCCGAGGAGCCCGAGTGTCGCCAGGCCGATCCCGAGAACGACGACGGCTGCGAGCCCCACCATCGCCAGCACCCCGTACGCGGACCGCTTTGAACGCAGAAACCCGCGCACAGCCTTCAGTCCGGACTGGTCGCCTTCCCTCGCCCCGAACCGACGGGACTTTGCCGCCCGACCGCCGAACAGACCCGTACGTCGGCCGGGGCGTGGCACGGCCGGGCGGGCTGCGGTTCCACGAGCGCCGGCCGGACCAGCCAGCTGGAAGGACGCATCGGGCTCGGGAGAGCGGGTTGTCCGACCGGTTCGGCGGCCCTTGCGGCCGCGCGACGGCCCACCAGCGGCCGGGGCCGACCCCTCCGATCCGTCCGTCAGGAGAGCTGGTGCCCCGAACCGCGCATCGTCGCCGAAGCCGAGGTTGATCGGCTCAGGTGTGGCCAGTCTCAGCACCCGCTGCCCCACCTCCTCGCCGTCCCCGTCGAACAACGCGGACGAGAAGGTCCGCAGATCTCCCCCCACCTCCAGCACCAGGTCGGCCAGCGCCGTGAGGTCGTCCGCCGGAGCGACGCCGGCGGTCGGAATCAGGAGGCGAAGCCCCGCGTCGGTGAGCACGGGGCGGCCGTCGGCATCGAACATCACGTCACCCGCGCCCAGATGGCCGTGAGTCAGGCCCGCGCGGTGGAGTGCGCCCAGAGCCTGGGCCAGCGGACTGATCAGGGTGACCAGTTCGCCGAGCGAGAGTGGTCCGCGCCGCTGGAGCAGCCCGGTCAGCGTGCCGGCGGCGGCGTACTGGCTGAACAGCAGCCACTCGCGTTCTGTCTGCCGGACCTCGAGCAGCCGGGCCAGGTGCGGATGGTCGACGCCCTGCGCCAGCGCGAGGTCACGCCGGAACTCCCCCGCAGCCGGGACCGAGGAGGCTGGGAGCCGCTTGAGCACGGCGTGGCGGCCGGAGCCGAGGTCCCGGACCAGCCAGACCGCTCCGACCGATCCCGACCCCAGCCCGCGGCGCAGGCTGTACCCACCGATGTCTTCGAGTGCCATGCCAAGAAGGGTGCACGAATCGCCGCCGGCGCCGCGGAAGTTGTCCACAGCAAGTGGCGGAAGGCACGTTCAGCCGGCGGACTGTGGATGGCGAGGACGTGCACCGCGACGGGCGGCATACACTCAACCGGTGACGGTTATCGAGTATGTGGAGGCCGGCTTCGGCACCAGGGCGGTCGACTACGAGCAAGCCTGGGCCGAGCAGCGCCGACTGCACGCAGAAGTTGCCGAGGGCACCGGATCGGACACGGTCATCCTGCTCGAACACCCGCCGGTCTATACCGCGGGCAAGCGGACCGAGCCGCACGAGCGACCGCTGGACGGAACGCCGGTGGTCGACGTGGATCGGGGCGGCAAGATCACCTGGCACGGTCCGGGCCAACTGGTCGGTTACCCGATCGTGAAACTCGCCTCGCACGTGTACGTCGTGGACTACGTGCGCCGGCTGGAGGAGGCCCTGATCGCGGTCTGCGCCGAGCTCGGCGTACGGACCGGGCGGGTGACGGGGCGCAGCGGGGTGTGGGTGCCGGCGGACGACCGCGGCCGCGAGCGCAAGATCGCCGCGATCGGGATCCGGGTCGCCCAGGGCGTCACCATGCACGGCTTCGCGCTGAACTGTGACAACGACCTCAAGTGGTACGACCGGATCGTCCCGTGCGGCATCTCCGACGCCGACGTGACTACGCTATCGGCCGAGCTGGGCCGGGCGGTCGGAGTCACCGACGTGCTCGAACCAGTACGCCGCCACCTGGACCACATGCTCGCCTGGGAGCCGTACGAACGGACCCCGGACCTGGATCACGCCGACGATCGGGCGGAACAGGCGCCGGCAGGGATCACGTACGGCTTGGCTGTGTCGCAGCAGCACTGAGCGGAAACGTCGCTACGGTGGGGAGGTGTCCAAATTCTTTGGCTTCCTCCTCGGTATCGCCGTAGCGCTGGTCGGGCCGGCCGTGTTCGGTGTGCTGGCGGCTAAGGGCGGGATCGAACTGAATACGAAGGAGATGGCGCTCGCCTACGGCATCGGAGCGCTGATCTTCTGGGTCGTGGTCTCGTGCTTCTCCGGCGCGGCTGCGCTTGGCGCCGCGCTGGCCTTCGGCACCTTGATCTACGCCGTGTACTGGATCCCTAACCGGATGACGAACTTCCTCAACGACATCCCCGGCGTGACGAACGGGATGATCGACGGGATCAAGCAATACACGCAGAACGGCATGGTCCCGGTACTTGCGGTGATCTCGCTGATCTATGCGATCCAGCTGATCGTCCGGAGCGTGCAGAAGCGTCGGCGGCTCCGGGCGGAGGCCGAACGCCTGCAGCGCGAGCAAGAGTTGGCCCGGGCGCAGCAGGAAGCCGAGGTCACCGCGCAGTACCCGGTTGGCTATCCGACCACGGTCGACAATCGTTACGGCAGCCGGTATGACGACCCGTACAGCGAAGACCCGTCCGCTGACGAGCAGACGACCCAGTTCGCCCGGGCCGACGCAGCGACCTACGAACCAGCGGAAGACGAGACGACGCAACTCCCGATCGACGAGCAGGGCGACGATCATCCCGACGAAGTGAAGCCTCCGGCCGACAAAGCCGAAAAATCCGGTGAGCAGTACCGCGAGCGGATGGACGGACCCCACCTGGAGGACAGCGCCGAGCACGAGTTCGGCGCCTTCGACAACCCGATGGAGACCGGTGACCTTCGCCCGCAGGCTCCGGTGATCATGGACCTTCCCCGCCCCGCCAGCGCCTGACCGAAGCAATCCCCGGCAGCTCTAACCGTCAGGCAACATCCATGTGCTGATGGTGCTGGCCCAACCGCCCGTGCGCGGCCAACGCCTCGTCGTACGCGTCGATCGCCATCTGGCACACCTCCGCCGCCATCTGGGCCCGGGGTGAATCGGTGCTCCAGGCAAGCAGCAGCCGACGGTGGATCGGGTCACCCGCCAGCGGCCGGGTGGTCACCTCGCTGCTGAGCATCCGGTACGACGTGGGCGAGATCAGCGCGACGCCCTGGCCACTGGTGACGAAGCCCATCAGTACCGAGGTGTCGACCGAGTGGTGCACGACCTTGGGGGCGAAGCCGGCCTGCTCACAGGCGGCCCGGAAGACCACATGGAAACCACTGTCGTCCGGGGGCTCGCAGATCCACTCCTCGTCCGCCAGGTCCGCCAGGTCGACCTCGCCGCGGTGTCTGGTGGCGACGGCCAGCGGATGGTCCGCAGCCATCACGGCGCACGGGGACTCCGACTCGACGATCTTGTGGGCTTCCACGCCCGATGGGAGCCGCAGCTCGAAGCCGGGGAACTCCCGCAGCAGGGCGAAGTCGAGCCGGCCGCACTCCAGTTGCTGCAACAGCACGCTGGTGGCCCACTCGACCTCAATGCTGACCTGCTCGATCTCGCTGTGCTCTCGCAGCCTGCTCGCGATCCCCGACATCGGTGCGGTCGGGAAGCCGCCGAGCCGGACCGCGCTCGAGGCCACCGCGGTCATCGCATTGACAGTGGCGGACAGGTGATCCACGTCGATCAGGATGGCCCGGGCCCGGTCCACGGCGTACCGGCCCAGAGCGGTCGGACTGACGCCGGTGCGGGAGCGCTCGAACAACTCACCGCCGAATGCCGACTCGATCCGTTTCAGCTGCGCCGTCAGACTGGGCTGGCTCACCTTCAGCCAGCGGGCGGCCCGTCCGACCGATCCCGCTTCTGCCACTAAGACCACCACCCGGAGGTGGCGCAGCTCGACATTCATCCCTGGTGACGCTAGTCGAGGTCCGGACACAGCAAACAGCGATCCGGCATTTCATTTTCGTCACAGGCCCCGAAGGTTTTGTAACACCCGGAACCGGAATCCCGATAACTCAGCCTGACTTGCTGGAGATCGCCTCCCGGTAGCCCATCCGGCGGCCCGTCTGCAGCAGCGTCCGCTCGTACAGCCGGGCGCCGACTCGCACGATCAGCACGGTCGCGACGAGCAGGATCAGGATCGCCAGCAGCGGCTCCCAGACCGGTACGTCCTCGGTCAGCATCCGCCCCGGCATCGACATCGACGACGCGATCGGCACGAACGAGGCGATCGCCTTGGCCTGCGAGCCGGCGAAGACCGAGAAGAAGAACGGGATCATCAGGATCATCTGCCCGGGCAGCGTGGTCGAGCCGAGATCCTCCTGCCGGGTGGCGAGCGAGCCGGCAACCGCCCACAGCCCGGCCAGCGCGACGAATCCCAGCACGAAGAACACCACGAACCAGCCGGCCACTGGGGCGACCACCTTGACCAGATCCGCCTGGCCGGTCACCAGCAACCCGATCAGAGAGGCGGCCGCGATCACCGCGATCTGGCTCAGCGCGAGCACGGTGTTGCCGATCACCTTGCCCCACAGCAAGGCCCGGATCGGCACTGCAGCGGCGAGGATCTCGACCACCCGGCTCTCCTTCTCCTGCACCACGCTCTGCGCGATCATGATGCCGAAGCCGAGCGCGGTCATGTAGAAGACCAGTGCGAGGCCGATGTTGACCAATTGGGACGCGACCTCGGGCAGCGGGCCAGGGTTCAGCAGCCGCTCCTGCACCTGGGTATTGGCCCGCAACTGCTCCGGGGTGAGCCCGGCGTCCGAGGCGTTCTGCTCCGTCCCGACGTTGACGACGGCCTCACGCAGCATGGCCTGGAGGTTCAGGTCGAGCCGGTCGTCACCCAGCACGACGTACCCGTGCTCGCCGGGAAGCAGCGCGGCCTTCACCTTCCCATCGGTCACGAGGCGCTCAGCTTCAGCCTGGTCCGCGACCCGGGCGACCTCGAAGGTGCCCTGCCCGTTCGTCGCGTCCGCGCGCTCCACGATCTTCGCCCCGGCGTCGTTCAGCACGGCGATCTTGTCGGGTCCGTTGTGCCCGATCACCAGCGCCGGGATGACGACGGCCGCCAGCACCAGGACGAGCATGAAGACGGTGGACCAGATGAAGGTCTTGTCCCGCACCTTGGCGCTGATCTCCCGGTGTGCCACCAACTGCCACGGACGCCGCAAGGTGGTCCGGCTTCGTTCGATGTTCATCGGGTCGCCTCCCGGAAGATGTCGCTCAACGCCACCCGCTCGGGCCCGAACTCGAGCACCGGGCCGCGACTCAGAGCCTGCTGCAGAACTTCTTGCTCACGACCCGGCTCCATCACGTCGAAGAGCGCCGTCGCGCCCGCCACGTCGCGTACCTTGATCCGCGGTACGTCGCGCAGCCAGCCGGTGTCCCCCTCGCCACCGACCTTCACCCGGTACGTCGTACCCGCTCCCTCGGCCAGTTCCGCCACGGCGCCGGCGGCGACAACCTTGCCCCTGGACAGCACCACCAGGTCGTCGCACAACCGCTCCACCAGCTCCAGTTGGTGGCTCGAGAACAGCACCGGTACGTCGGCCGACACCTCGTCGCGGAGGAGTTCTGCCATCGCATCGACGGCGATCGGGTCGAGCCCGCTGAACGGCTCGTCCAGCACGAGCGCGACCGGCTCGTGCACCAGCGCCGCGGCGATCTGGACCCGCTGCTGATTACCCAGCGACAGCGTCTCAAGCACGTCCCCGGCGCGATCGACCAGGTTCAGCCGCTCCAGGATCTTGTCGGTCCGCTCGGCCGCCCGTACCGGGTCCAGACCGTGCAGCCGGCCGAAGAACAGCAATTGGTCGCGGACCTTCATCTTCGGGTAGAGCCCGCGTTCCTCCGGCATGTAGCCGAAGTCGCGGCGCGTCTCCTGAGTCAACGGCGCACCGTTCCAGTGCACCTCGCCAGCGGTCGCGGCCAGCACGCCGAGCACGATCCGCATCGTCGTCGTCTTGCCGGCACCGTTCGCTCCGACGAAGCCGGTCATCCGCCCCGGGGCCACCTCGAAACTCACATCGTCCAGCGCGATGTGATCACCGAACCGCCGGGTCAGCCCAGCCACGGTCAGCATCCCGTTCACCGTTCCTCTACTAACTCCGGCCCCCCTGACCAGGCGATCGCCGAGGCCGCTCCCTTCGGGAGTGCCGCCCACGTTAGTCAGAAACACTCCCCCGTACGTCGCCCCGTAGTGTGATCGGCGAGGTCATCCGCAGGGAGGACCAGTGGTCCCACCGGTACGGTCCCCGCCCGGGTAGAGCGGTTCTCATGGGCACTGGCGGACCGGTCGGTGGTTGCCGGCGGCTACTTCCTCGCATCTCCACGGGTCGGAGCCCTTAGGCGACGGCAAACCCTCCCCAGGCGTCATCGGCCTGCTCAGCCAGCGGTCTCCCCGGCACGAGTCGCTGCATGTCCGCGTACCTGGTCCGTCGACCGGCCGCACCAGCGCCAAGCTATTTGCCAGACACTACTGTCCCGAGGTGTGCTCGTCGCCGGGGATGACCAGGCCGCACTCGTAGGCGAAGACGACGGCTTGGACCCGGTCCCGCAGGCCAAGCTTGAGCAGCACCCGGGAGACGTGGGTCTTCACTGTCGCCTCGCCTACGAACAGTTGGTTCGCGATCTCGGTGTTGGTCAGGCCGCGCGCGATCAGGCCGAGCACTTCCCGCTCCCGCTCGGTCAGGACCGCCACCAGGTCCGGCCGGTACACACGCTCACCGCCGCCGGTGAACCGCTTGATCACCCGCCGCGTCACCTCGGGAGCCAGCAGAGCGTGCCCGGAATGGACCACCTGGATCGCCTCGACCAGGTCCTCCGGCGCAGTGTTCTTCAACAGGAACCCGCTGGCCCCGGCGCCGAGCGACTCGAACAGGTAGTCATCCCGGTCGAATGTGGTCAGGATGACCACCTTGCCTGCACCGGCGGAGACGATCCGCTGGGTCGCGGCGATGCCATCCAGGCCGGGCATCTGCACGTCCATCAGCACCACGTCCGGCCGCAACTCGACCGCCAGTTCCACCGCCCGCTCGCCGTTCGCGGCCTCACCGACGACCTCGATCTCGGACTCCACCGACAGGATCATCCGGAAGCCGGCCCTGACCAGTTCCTGATCGTCGACCAGCAGCACGCGCATCGGCGTACCGGTGTCAGTCATCTGTGTTGCACTCCCTCATCAGCCGCTGCGGAAAGCTGGTCCCCGGGCCCTTTGATCGGAATCCGGGCGCGGACCCGGAAGCCGCCGACCGGCCGCGGGCCGATCTCGCTCTCACCACCGAGCAGGCTGACCCTCTCACGGATGCCGACGTGACCCAGCCGGCTGCCTACCGGTGCGTGCTTGGGCCTGCCGTCGTCGATCACCTCGACCTCGACCGCGGTGTCGCCGAGGTACCGCAAGGTGACGTGCGCACTGCGCGCCGTCGAGTGCCGCCGGACGTTGGTGAGCGCCTCCTGGGCGATCCGGTAGACCGACACCGAGACCGTTTCCGGCAGCTTGACCGGGTGGCCGATCTGGTGGAACCCGACGGACAGCTGGTCACCGTTGACGGTTGAGACCAGGCCCGGCAGCCGGTCCGCACCAGCCTGCGGCGCTTTGATCGCGGGCGCTCCGACCTCCTCGTCCAGGTCCGGATCGGCCGCGCGCAGCATCCCGAGCAACTGGCGCATCTCGTTCACCGCCGTCCGGCTGGACTCCTCGATCACGCTGAGCGCGGCCTTCGAGGCCTCCGGGTCGGTGTCCACCACTCGCCGGGCGCCGCCGGCCTGGACCCCGATGCTGCTGATGTGATGGGCCACCACGTCGTGCAGCTCGCGGGAGATCCGCAGCCGCTCGTCGATCACCGCGCGACGGGCGTTAGCCTGCTGCTGCGCGGCCAGCTCGGCGGCCTGACGCTCCAGTTCATCGTGCTGTCGCGCGGTCCGCCAAGCGGTCCGCCCCCAGAAGTACGCGCCGAGGAAGTAGGCGACGTTGATGCCGCTGTTCAAGATCACGAACGAGACGTACGGCGACAGCAGGCCTTGGCCGAGCCCCTTGACGGTGTCGTCCTGCAAAGCCTTTACGAAGCCGTAGAACAACCAGCTGAACATGCCGACGAGGACCACGATCATCGTCACCTTGAGCCGCCGGCGGTCCGGCGCCCAAGCCGCCGCCGCGTAGATCGCCATGAACAGCGCCGCCTGGGTGACGACGTTGGCGAAAGACGCGAGCGGCACCCGTTCGCCTGCAATGAAGAAGAGCAGCGCGATAGCGATCAGGACGACGAGTGGGTACCGCCGCCGCAGGCACAGCGGCAGAGCCACGGCCGCGCTCAGCAGATAGCCCTCGATGCCTCCGGCACCCATGTCCACGTGCGTCGGCGAGGCGCTGCGGGTGAGTTCTGTCCCGCAGACACCCGCCACTGTCATCGCCAGGCCCAGCACCGCGTCCTGCCGCAGCTCGCGTCGCGACGGGCGCGGCCGGCTCCATTCGGAGGCCTTCACCAGCGACCGCGTCGCAACTGGCTCCGCCGGCTGCAGCGCAGGCTGGGAGGTGGACATGGTTGACCACCCTACGGGTGGCACGGGCCGACGCCCGGCGGCGCCGCGTAGTCTGGTGCGCGTGACGATCGTTCCAGAAGGACGGAAACTGCTCAGGCTCGAAGTGCGCAACGCGGAGACCCCGATCGAGCGCAAACCCGAGTGGATCAAGACGCGCGCCAAGATGGGCCCGGAGTACCAGAAGCTGCAAGCGCTGGTGAAATCCGAGAAGCTCCACACGGTGTGCCAGGAGGCCGGCTGCCCCAACATCTTCGAGTGTTGGGAGGACCGCGAGGCCACCTTCCTGATCGGTGGGGACCAGTGCACCCGGCGCTGTGACTTCTGCCAGATCGACACCGGGAAACCGCTGGCGCTGGACCGCGACGAGCCCCGCCGCGTGGCGGAGTCCGTCACGAAGATGGGCCTGCGCTACGCCACCGTGACCGGCGTCGCCCGCGATGACCTGGAGGACGGCGGCGCCTGGCTGTACGCCGAGACCATCCGGCAGATCCACCGGCACAACCCGGGCACCGGCGTGGAGATGCTCGCGCCCGACTTCAACGCCGTACCGGAGCAGTTGGCGGAGGTGTTCTCGTCCCGCCCCGAGGTGTTCGCGCACAACGTCGAGACGGTGCCGCGGATCTTCCGCCGGATCCGGCCCGGTTTCCGCTACGAGCGCTCGCTGAACGTCATCACCCAGGCCCGCGACTACGGCCTGGTGACCAAGTCGAACCTGATCCTCGGCATGGGCGAGACCCGCGAAGAGGTCAGCGAGGCGCTCCGCGACCTGCACAGTGCCGGCTGCGAGATCATCACCATCACCCAATACCTGCGCCCGTCGGTGCGGCACCACCCGGTCGAGCGCTGGGTGCGGCCGGAGGAGTTCGTCGAGATGAAGGACGAGGCCGAGCAGATCGGCTTCGCCGGTGTCATGTCCGGCCCGCTTGTGCGTTCGTCTTACCGGGCCGGTCGGCTGTACCGTCAGGCTGTGGAGTCTCGGCTGACGTCGACTCCGCAGACCGCCTGACCCGATTCGTCACAGACAAGGCAGAACCAGGACGATGGCCAAGAAAGACGAGCCCACCGAGAAGACCAGTCGGCTGAAGCAGATCCGGTCGGCGTACCAGCTGACCAAGAAGTCCGACCCCAGGATCGGGTTGCTGCTCGCCGGGATCTTCCTCGGCGTGGTCGCGATCTTCGTCGTGGTCGGCCTGCTGCTGGGTCGGCCGGTGATCTGGATCCCGCTCGGTGCCGCGCTCGGGCTGCTGGCCGCCACGGTGATCTTCGGCCGCCGGGTGGAGAAGGCCGCCTACAGCCAGATCGAGGGTCAGGCCGGCGCTGCCGCGTCGGCGCTGCAGACCCTGCGCCGCGGCTGGAACGTGACGCCGGCGGTCGCCGTTACCAAGAACGCCGACATCGTGCACCGCGTGGTGGGCAGGCCGGGCATCGTCCTGGTCGGCGAGGGCCAGGCCAGCCGGGTGAAGAACCTGCTGACCGCGGAGCGCAAGAAGCACGTCCGGGTCGCGGGCGGCGCCCCGGTGATCGAGATCGTGGCCGGCCAGGGCGAGGGTGAGATCGACATCCGCAAGCTCAACAAGTACGTGATGAAGCTGCCGTCGTCCCTGCAGCCGTCGGAGATCACCGACCTGCTCCAGCGGCTGAAGGCACTCGACGCGGTCCGCCCGCAGGTGCCGATGCCCAAAGGCCCGGTGCCGTCCAGCCTCAAGGGCGCCCGCCAGGCCATGAAGGGCCGCTGAGCGCTGCGCGTCGCGTCGTACTGTCACCTGCTTGCCTTAGGCTGCGTCCAACACGGATCGAATTCGAGGTAGGCAGAATGACCCGGCTCGACCAGGCGGTGCACGAACCGCAAGGGGCCAGCTGGCCGACGCTCGAGCCGCCACGATCCAACCCGGTACGCCGGGCCGCCGCGATGACCGCCATCCGGTACATCGCGCGAGACCTCCCGGCGACCATCGAGATAGACGGCCGGCGAATCGGTCAGGGCGGGCCGGTCATGCGGGTCCATCGCAGCGGGCAGTTCCTGGACCGACTCGGCCAGGACGCCGGGTCAGGGTTCGGCGAGGCCTACCTGGCCGGCGACTGGGACCCGGCGCGCGGCACCGATCTGGCGGATCTACTGTTGCCGTTCGCCGAGCGGTTCTCCTCCCAGCAGGACAACCCTCTCCTGCCCCGGTGGGCGCAATCGCTGCGCTGGCTCGCCACTCGCGGGCAACCGGACGACCAGCGGAACGATCGACTGGGCGCGCGCCAGAACGTCAGCCGCCACTACGACCTCAGCAATGCGATGTTTGCGGAGTTCCTCGACCCCACGATGACCTACTCGGCGGCACAGTTCGACGAGGACACCGGCTCCGAGCTCGCGACCGCCCGGTACGACGACCTGTTGCCGGCCCAGCTCCGAAAACTCGACGGGGTGCTGGATGCGGCAGGCGTCCGCGCCGGCTCCCGGGTGCTCGACATCGGTTGCGGCTGGGCCAGTCTCGCCGTCCGGGCCGCGCAGCGGGGCGCCTGGGTCACGGCGATCACGATCGCTTCCCAGCAAGCACTGCTGGCCCAGCGACGCGTAGCCGACGCAGGTGTCGGCGACCGCGTCCAAGTCGCCCTGCGGGACTACCGCGACCAGGTCGGCGAGTTCGACGCGGTGCTCAGCGTGGAGATGATCGAGGCAGTAGGCGAGAAGTATTGGCCGGTCTACTTCGGTGCCATCGAGCGGCGGCTCGCCGCCGGCGGTGTGGCCGTCGTGCAGGCCATCGTGATGCCGCACGACCGGATGCTGGCCACCCGCAACACCTTCACCTGGGTGCAGAAGTACATCTTCCCCGGCGGCCTGCTGCCCTCGGTCGACGCGATCGGACAGGTGACCGCCCAGCACACCGGTCTTCGCCCCGAGGTGATCCGCCACCTCGGCGGGGACTACGCCCGCACGCTCCGGATCTGGCGCAACCGCTTCATCGAGCAATGGCCACCGATCGCCCGGCTGGGTTTCGACCCCACCTTCCGGCGGATGTGGGAGTTCTACCTGGCCTACTCAGAGGCAGGCTTCCGCTCCGGCTATCTCGACGACGTACAACTGCTCCTGACCCGCCGCTGACCTCGTTGCCACCTGTCAACGCCGTACGACGACCGTGCCGGCAGCGCGGTCGTGCAGGCCGCGGCGGTCCCGGTCGTAGACCGCCGGCGGGATCAACAGGCAGATCAGTAGCGCCCGGATCGCACCGTTGAGCAGCCCGACCTGGGCCGCGTAGCCGGTGCCGCCCGGCTGGGTGCGGATCACCCGGAGTCCGCAGAGGCGGTGTCCGATCGTGCCCCCGGCCAGCCCGGTCAGGATGGCCGTCATCGCGAAGAAGCTCACCATTTGTGCGGTGTTGAGATCATTGCCCCCTGCCCACATTGGCTTGCCGGTGACCGCGGAGGCCATCAGACCGGCGATGAGCCAGTCGGCGAACAGCGCCAGCACCCGCCGTCCCCAGCCCGCCACGGAGCCGGATCCGTCCGCTGGCAGGCCGAGCCGATTGCCCGGATAGCGGAACTCTTGGGTGGGCCCTGCTCCGGATTGTGCAGAGGATGCCATGATGACGAGGCTACCGAGGCGCCGGAGGTTCTCACTCCCCTCCCCGTCGCAACCAGTGGGTCAGCGCGGATACGCTGGGCGTAACATCCGAGAAACATCTGGGTCACGGCCGAGTAATCGACAGGGCCTATGTTCGGAAGAATCTCTGTGCCACCCTGAGGAGTAAGTATGTTTTCCAGCGCTGAGGAGCTGCTCGCCTACGTCAGGGACGAGGGCGTCGCGTTCATCGACGTCCGGTTCTGTGATCTGCCGGGCATCATGCAGCACTTCACCGTCCCGGTCGGGTCCTTCGGTCCCGAGGTCTTCGAGGACGGCCTCCAGTTCGACGGCTCGTCGATCCGGGGGTTCCAGCAGATCCACGAGTCGGACATGTCCCTGCTGCCCGACCCGACCACGGCGTACATCGACCCGTTCCGCCGGGACAAGACGCTGATCGTCAACTTCTTTGTGCACGACCCGCTGACCGGCGAGGCCTACAGCCGCGACCCGCGCAACATCGCCCGCAAGGCGCAGGAGTACCTGAAGTCGACCGGCATCGCCGACACCGCCTTCTTCGCGCCCGAGGCCGAGTTCTACGTCTTCGACGACGTGCGGTTCGAGACCAAGCAGAACGAGAGCTACTACCACATCGACTCCGTCGCCGGCGCCTGGAACACCGGCCGGGTCGAGGAGGGTGGCAACCGTGGCTACAAGGTCCGCTACAAGGGTGGCTACTTCCCCGCGCCGCCGGTCGACCACTTCGCCGACCTGCGCAACGACATCACCAAGCACCTCGAGACCAGCGGCCTGACCGTCGAGCGCGCCCACCACGAGGTCGGTACGGCCGGCCAGGCGGAGATCAACTACCGCTTCGACACCCTGCTCACCGCGGCCGACGACTTGATGAAGTTCAAGTACATCGTCAAGAACACCGCCTGGGACGCCGGCAAGACCGCGACCTTCATGCCGAAGCCGATCTTCGGCGACAACGGCTCGGGCATGCACTGCCACCAGTCGCTCTGGAGCGAAGGCAGCCCGCTGTTCTACGACGAGTCCGGCTACGGCGGCCTGTCCAACGTCGCCCGCTGGTACATCGGCGGCATCCTGAAGCACGCCCCGTCGCTGCTGGCCTTCACCAACCCGACGGTGAACTCCTACCACCGCCTGGTGCCCGGCTTCGAGGCCCCGGTGAACCTGGTCTACTCGCAGCGCAACCGCTCGGCCTGCATCCGGATCCCGATCACCGGCTCGAACCCGAAGGCCAAGCGCATCGAGTTCCGCTGTCCGGACCCGTCGTCGAACCCGTACCTGGCCTTCTCGGCCCAGCTGCTGGCCGGCCTGGATGGCATCCGCAACAAGATCGAGCCCGCGGACCCGATCGACAAGGACCTGTACGAGCTGCCCCCGGAGGAGCACGCCTCAGTCAGCCAGGTCCCCACCTCGCTGCCGGCCGTGATCGACTCGCTCGAGGCCGACCACGACTTCCTGCTCGAGGGTGACGTCTTCACCTCCGACCTGATCGAGACCTGGATCGACCTCAAGCGCGACCTCGAGATCGCCCCGATCCAGCTGCGGCCGCACCCGCACGAGTTCGAGCTTTACTACGACGTCTGATTCAGCGCGGATCTAGGTCCGCGCGAAGTCGTCGATAACGGCGGCTGACCTGCGAAAACGTCTTTCGACGTCTTCCAGCGTCAGCCGCCGTTTTTCGTTGATCTGCGGCCCCAGTGCGGCCCCAGAGCCGAGGGGCCGAGCGTCCCGGGGATGAACCAAAGGAGTGTGCTCCCGCAGCGGAAGGAGTGGCTCGTGGACGATCGGAAGCTCGCTTGGGTCGCCAGTAGAGAGGCGGCGCCAGCCTTTGGTTGGATCGCCGGCCACAAGATGGCTCGCTGGGGCCGGACCGCACGACCCGGCCGCTGCGCGACCGGCTCTGCCGAATCCGCGCCCTACCGCGTGCCGCCACGCTGAGAACGAATGTCGACGTACCGTGGAACAGGTGTTCGTAGGAGGGGTCTGGCATGAACAGCGTCAGAAGCATCGCGGAGCGGTATGGGGCGAGCACGACGTTCGTCATCCACGCGCTCGCGAAGATCGGCTTCCAGGCTGCAACACCGGACACCCCGATCTCGGCCGCCACACTCGCTCGCTTCGAGAAGTCGTTTGGCGAGCGGATCCGAAGCGCGAAGCCCGCTCCCCCGCCGCCACACGAGAAGACGGCACCCGCCGCCGCGTACAACCTCGCCAACCGCGGCCCCCGGTCATCCGCGTTGCGCACACGAAGATCTCCGGTCGTCGGGACATGCAGACGATGGTGCGCTACAAGGTGCTCGCCGAAGACCCCGGACCGGCGCACGCGATCGACGCGAGCGGCACCCGCGAAGGTGAGCCGTGGCGCGGCGACCCTGCTCCCGGCTCGCACTCCTTCTGCGATCTCGGACACGCTGATCCGGGCTTCACCCTGCGGACGTACACCCACCTGATGGAAGGCAGTGCCGAGCGAACCAAGCGGGCCATCGACTCGGTCTTCAGCGCAAGTACGCCAATACCGGAGTCGGCGCCGACCGACCAGGAATCGCCGTGACCGTGACTCCTCCGTCCACAGACCACTGCCAATCAGTACAACATTTGTCCCCGGAAATGGGTACAATCGTTGTCGTGGCTGACTCGACCCTCGTCCGACTCGGCTCCATCGCCGAACGCCGATGGGGCCTGGTCACCACTGCCCAGGCGGAAGATGCCGGAGTCTCACGCAAGCAGCTCTCCCGGATGGCCTCGGCGGGAGCGATCGAACGCGTGGCGCAGGGCGTCTATCGGATGGCCGGGGCGCCGCCGCAGGACCACGAAGCGATCTATGCGACATGGCTGGCGCTCGGTGGCGCGTCAGCACCGCGGACCGAGGCCGGGATCGCGGCCGTCGTGACCGCCGGTATCACGGCAGCGATCGTGCACGATGTTGGCGACTTCTTCCTCGATGGCTTCGACTTCATCGTCCCCGCACGCAGAGGCACCCGGCTGCCGGCCGTTCGCCTGCGAATTCGGCAGCTGACCCGCGACGAGGTCATCCCCGTCGACGGACTACCGACACTCACGATCGAGCGAACCATCGCCGACCTTGTCGAGCTGGGAACCGATCTGTCACTGGTCGCCGGCGTCGTCCGCGACGCCGTGCGAGCCGGAAAGCTGGTGGCACCCGACCGCCTCGTGGCCTACCTCGACCCCATTGCCTCGCGCCTCACTAGCCCTGCCCCGGGCGATGGCAGGTCTGTGGCCAGCGATCTGTTCGAGCTGGCCGGTGCCTCTCCGGAAGGATGGGGTCGTGACTGAGTCGAACGGCTATGCCGACTGGCGGTCCCTTGAGCTGGCGATCAAGGACGCCGCGAAGAAGGCAGCCCGCGAGGCTGGCCCTGGTGTCAGCGCGGCAACCGTCGACGCACAGATCCGTCAGGCTCGCTTCGATCGATTCCTTTCGCGCGTCTTCGCTGCGGGCGAGCAGTCCGAATGGCTCCTCAAGGGCGGGATGAGCATGCTCGCTCGGGTGCCGCGGTCGCGCACCACCAAGGACGTGGACCTGGCCTCGCAGCAGGCACCCGACCTGGCCGAAGCCGTGCGGGCGCTGGCCGAGCTGGTCGACGTCGATCTCGGCGATCACCTGACCTTCCGGCTGATCCGCTCCACCCCGACAGGTCTCGGAGAGAACCAGCCGGGACTGGCCACGAGGCGATACATCTTCGCTTGCATCGATGTCGACCACGACACACAGATCGATACCGTCCAAGTGGACGTCGTCGTCGGGCCGCCTCCGGTGGGGCGACCCGAGGTCGTCGAACCAGCGAACCGGCTCCACCTGCGCCGGCCGCTGGTCACGCATCCTTACCGGCTCTATCCGATGGCTGACCACATCGCCGACAAAGTCTGCGCGACGATGGACACCAACTACCCGGGCGGCAAGCGCAGCAGCCGGGTCAAGGATCTGGTCGATCTCGTCGTCCTCGCCCACACCCAGACCGTCGTCCTCGACGAGCTGCGCGCCGCGATCGCCGCCAAGCAGGTCATCAGCGGCATAAAACCGTTCGATCACTTCGAGATCCCTCCCGACTGGGCACGGACGTACCCGACGACGGCGAAGGGCGTCCCGTCGGCCGAGTCCTTCACGGCCCAGACGGCTGCCGCGCTCGTCGCTTCCCTCGTCGACTCGGGCCTCGACAAGAGCTCGAACAACGGCATCTGGGATCCCGACAACCTGGCCTGGGTTGCGGCCACGAGCGGCCCCAGTGCGGCCCCAGCCAACGCGAAATAGGCGTTTGTGCAGGTCAGAGCGGTATGCCCGTCACTACTACGACGTCTGATCCCGGCCGTCAACGAGCCCACCCGCGTCTTCGCGGGTGGGCTCGTTCGCTTTCACCGGCAGGTGTCGTCGATGAGACGATCCAATACCTAGTAATTCTATTGGAATATACTTCTTTGAGTCATGACGACCGTCTCAGCCGGCGGCCATCCTGGGTCGAAGGGTCACACATGAGTCTCGAATTCCTCTGGTACATCCCCAATCAGGTCGAACCCGGCCACCGCGGCGACGACACCGTAGCGGGCCACAACAGACTGGAGCGCCTCACTGAGTTGGCTCTACTCACGGAGCAGCACGGCTGGGGCGGCGCACTGCTCGGCACCGGCTGGGGTCGTCCCGACACCTTGACGGTCGCCACGGCGCTCGCGGCCCGGACGACCACGTTCCAGCCCCTGGTGGCGATCCGCCCCGGCTACTGGCACCCAGCACATTTCGCGTCGGCATCGACCACCCTCGACCAGCTAGCCGACGGCCGGCTGCTGATCAACATCGTCTCCGGCCAGGACAACCTGGCGGCGTACGGCGACACCGAGGGCGACCAGGCCCAGCGGTACGCCCGCACCAAGGAGTTCCTCCAACTGGTGCGCCGGCTCTGGACCGAGGAGAACGTCACCTTCACCGGCGAGTACTTCTCCGTCACGGGATCCACCGTCGCCACCCGCCCGGTCGTGCGCGAGGACAGACCCCATCCACGGCTCTACTTCGGCGGCGCGTCCGCCGCAGCAGAGCGGGTCTCGGCCACCGACGCCGACGTCCAGCTCTTCTGGGGCGAGCCGCTTGACGGTGTCGCTGAGCGTATCGACCGGCTCAAGGGTCTGGAGTCCGAACTGGGTCGCGAGCACCCGCCGCTCGAGTTCGGGCTGCGGATCACCACTCTGGTCCGCGACACCACCGAGCAGGCGTGGGTCGACGCCGAGGCCAAGGTGGCGAAGATGGCCGAGGCTCAAGGCACGACGGCCGACGCCCAACGGCGGTTCAAGGCAGTGGGACAGCAACGCCTCCTCGACCTTGCCGACCAAGGCGACATCCTGGACGACAACCTCTATACCGCCCCCGGCAAGTACGGCGGCGGCGGCGCCGGCACCACCTGGCTCGTCGGATCTCCGGAAGATGTGGCGAAAGCACTCCGCAAGTACCAGGACCTGGGCATCACCCACTTCATCCTCTCCGACACCCCCTACCGAGAGGAAATCATCCGCATCGGCGATCAGCTACTGCCGGCACTGACCAGCGCAGCCGATCACCAAACGCTCTGACGCCGGGACTCTCGGGACATTGAGGGTGGGTTCCCGCGTCCTGGGAACCAGGGTCACTCAAGAGGCAGCCTGGCCTCGGTCCTGGCCGGCATCCGCAACGGCCGTCTCCGCGAATCCAGGGAGCCGGTTAGCAGGTGCGTTAGCAAACTTAGCCAGGCGCCGGGGCGTGCAATGCTCCATTCGTGGACGACGCGGCGCGCACAAAGGCGATGCGGACTCGGGGCTTATGTGGCGATTAGTTGGCTGCCGTGCGGCTGCCCTGGTGACACCACCACCCATGCGTACGCCTCCGCCAGCTTTCAGCAAGCCGGTCTGGATGGTGACGCCGTCTGCCGCTGCCGCGATCGCTTTCAGAAGTGTCTCGCGAGCCTCGCTGTGGAGCCCGGGTCGGCCAATGGACATCCCTCGCTCCACAACTCCTCGAGCGCTAGAAGTCCCCAGATTGTCCACGGACGCTCATGTTTTACCAACGGGGACACGGCAGGTCACACACGGAGACTGCGCACAACCAATGGTCTCCAACACCAGCTGGTTCGAGCTCTACCCCGTTTCGGAGCTGAGGGTGTGGGCTATGGGTCGGCGGGCTGCGCTGCGGGCTGGAGCGGCGGCGAATGCTGCTACTGCCAGCGGGGTCCCGAGTGCGATGGCCAGCAGCCACCAATCCGGTGGGCGGGTCATCGTTCCGACACTGAAGACCGAGTAGAGGCCGATGCCCAGGGGGATGCCGGTGAGGGTAGCGGGCAGGGCGGGCAGCAGTTGCGCTAGGGAGAGCCCGGCGGTGACCTGTCCAGGGGTGGCGCCGAGGGTACGCGCGATCGCCAGAGGGCGTCGCGCTTCCAGCGCTGTGGTCCAGGTGATCACGATGATGTTGATGGCGGCGAGGGCGGTGAGCACGGCGGTGACGCCGAGCAGGACCTTCTGGCCTTGATCGGCGCGCAAGTTTGTGAGGGTGGAGGCTCCCAGGTAATAGCCCTGCTGGGGCTGGGCGTACAAGGTGAGCAGGGCGGTGATCGCGGTGACGGTTGCCACGATGCCTCCCGCGTGCAGGACGGCGCGCCACGGTCGGCGGGCTGTCAGACGCAGCCCGAGCAGCAGCGGCGTCGGTACCCACGCGGACAGCGCCGTCAATCCGGCCGGGCGCCGCCGTGGTGGGTGCGCGGCGTCGGCGAGAGCGTTGACGGTGCCGGTCCGGGCGGCGCGGATGGCAGGCCCGAGCGTGGTGAAGGCCGCCACCGCCAGAGCGAGGAAGGTCACTCCGGTGATGGTGCTGCCGGAGGGCGGGGTCGTGGTGTTGATCAGTCCGGCGCTGGGGTTGGTGAGGGCAGGGGCGGTGAGCCATGCCGCCAGCAGCCCGAGTCCGTCGGCGAGCAGCGCCAGGGCCAGGTATTCGGCGAACACGACGGTGGCGACCTGGGCTGGTGTGGCGCCGACGGCTTTGAGCAGTCCGACTCGGCGGGTCTGCTCGGCGGCTCGTCCTGCGACCAGAGTGGCCACGCCTGCCAGGGCGAGGAAGCTGAGTAGCCAACTGCCGATGACCAGGACTGGCTGGGTGTCATTGAGCAGGACGGAGTCCTGGACGGCGATGAACTGCCAGGTGAAGAAACTCGCCGGGATCGTCGAGGTGCGGAAGGAGTCCACGAACGCCTGGGTGGCGGCGGGGTCGGCGAGCTTCAGGCCCATGGCATAGGACACGGGTCGTTGCGGGGACGACAGCGCCCGAGTGTCCCGCTCGGTGAGCCATACCAGACCGCTGTAGTCGTCTAGCCCGCCTCCTTGGCTCATCGCCGCCCACGGATAGACCATGCGGGCTGCGGTCACGGCGATCCCGACGACGGGAAAGGTCCGGTCGGCGACAGTGATGCGGTCGCCGACGCGGACGCCGAGCGCGGCCGCGAACCCACGATCGACCACCATGCCACCCGGGCGCAGCCACTGGCCGGAGGTGACCCGCGGCCGATCGATCGGGCCCGATTTCGTATCGCCTCCTTCGACGAGGGCGCGGACCGTGGAGCCGTTGGCCTTGAGCATCGTGTCCACAAGCGGGTACGGCCCGTTGTGTCCGACGACGCCGGGCGCCTGGCCCAACGGGGTCAGGGCGGTGAGCGCGGCCTGCCCGGACACGTCCGCGATGGCCACCACGTCCGGTCCGGCCGTCGCCGCCCGGGTCTGCCGGTACAGGTTGCTCGTCGCACCGTCCAGGGCCAGACCCAAAGCAAGTGTGGCGGTGGCAGCGGTGATCGCGATGAGAAAGATCGCGGCCTCGACGGGATGCCGGCGCAGGTCCTTCACTACCAGGCGGCAAATCAGCACGACGCTACCCATGCGTCAACCCTCCAGCCCGATCAGGCCAGCGAGTCGGCCGGCGTCGCCATCGGTCAGCCGCATGTCGTCGACGAACGTCCCGTCGCACATCGAGACCAGCCGGTCCGCGGTGGCCGCGACCCGTTCGTCGTGTGTGACGATCAGCAGCGTCTGCCCGGCCGAGCGCAACTCCTGAAACAACCTGAGCACATCCAGCGTCGCGGCGGTGTCGAGATTTCCGGTCGGCTCGTCGGCCAGGACCACCAGCGGCTCATTGACCAACGCGCGGGCGATCGCGACACGCTGGCACTCACCGCCAGACAGGTTCGACGGCAGATGCCGGACCCGGTCAGTGAGCCCGACCCGCTCCAGCAGCTCAGCCGCACGCCGCCTGGCCGCTCGCGGCGAACGTCCGGCCAGCAGCGCGGGTAACTCCACGTTCTCCGCCGCCGACAGCTCCTCCATCAAATGGAAGCTCTGAAAGACGAATCCGACCGACCGCCGCCGCATCCGCGCCAGTGACCGCTCGCTTAACGTGTCGATACGCTGCCCGGCCAGCCACACCTCCCCACCGGTGGGCCGCTCCAGCCCGCCCAGCAGATGCAGCAGCGTGGACTTCCCGCAGCCACTAGGCCCCATCACGGCGAGCGTCTCGCCCGCCGGCACATCCAGGTCGACCTCGTCGACCGCGCGCACCAGACTCTGCGACTGGCCATGCTCCCTGGACAGACCGCGGGCCCACAGCACGCCCATGTCGCCGAACTCGTTCATACACCCTCAGATTCGTGCTTGCCCGCAGTCCATGTGTGCTTCCACGCTTGCAACCAGCGCAGATCCGCCTGCAGCCGCAGCACGATGCCACCCAACAGCAACCCGGCGCTCGAGCCGTCCCGCTCGGCCATCGCCGCACGTTGTGCATCACGCAACCGGCGCAGCAACTCGCGCCGCTGCGCGTCCACCAGCGCCACCGGGTCAGCGAGCCCGGCCTCGGCGGACACGACGAGTTTGAGATGGCACTCCGCCAGATCCGGCTTGGGCCAGCTCACCTCCGTCAGCCATTCGGCCACTCGCCGATGTCCGCTCGCGGTCAGCGAATACACCTTGCGGTCCGGCTTGTCCGGTAGCCCCTCCGACCGCTCGCACGACACCATGCCCGCCTTCTCCAGCCGGGCAAGCGTCACATAGACCTGCCCGGCGTTCACCGCGTCGCCGAGAGGGCCCAGAGCACGGCGCAGCCGCGTGTGCAGCCCGTATCCGTGCGACGGCTCCTTGGCCAGCATCGCCAGTACCACGTCCTGCACACGACTCCCTCTCTAACGGTTAGGTAATGGATAGCGTTAACCAAGACATGTGTCAACAACCGTCAGCTCTGCTTCCTGATGTCGTCCAAGACCCTGCTGCCGACCACCCGGTGAATTGAGGGCGTCGGCGTGCGGCGCGGGCATCCGAATTGCGCGATGGGGTTTACCGAGCGGCTTGGGCGGAGAGCACCGAGGGTAGGCGGATGTGTGTACTCTGTGAACGACGCGAGGAGTTGCCTTGGCCAAACCGATGACGCCTGACCAGACGCTCGCCGCGTTGCGGAAGTGGAAGGTCCAGTTCCGTGAGTACCCCGGATGGCGCACCCGAGGGCGGCCGGGCGGAATCACCGATGCTCACGGCATCGTGCTTCATCACACCGGCAGCGGCGCCCAGTCCGATGACTACCTGAACTTCCTCTTTGTGCGGGGCCGGCCCGAGGACGGCATCCCCGGGCCGCTGTGCAACGTCTCGACCGACATGGACGGCGACCTGCACCTCGGGGCAGCGGGCCGCGCCAACCATGCCGGCTCGGGATCCCGCACGACGATGAACCACGTGATCGCCGAGGATTACCGGGGCTACACGGTTGAGTTGAAGCCAGGGTCCGACAACGTCAACGGCAACCCGCACTACTACGGCAACGAGATCCGATACTCCGGCAGTCAGCCGATGTCCGCACGGGCCTACCGTACGGCGCTGCTGTACGCCGCCGCGGTCTGCGACTTCCACGGCTGGTCCCCGCTGTCCGTGATCGCGCATCGTGAGCACACCACCCGCAAGCAAGACCCGGGCCATTGCCCGATGAACAAGTTCCGCACCGACCTGGCCGCCGTACTGAAGGCCGGACCTGATGGAGATGACATGGCTAACGCTGACGAGGTGCTCGCCGAGCTGAGGAAGTTCGAGAAGGCCGAGGCCCAGCGGTACGCGGATCTGGCGAACCGGGTCCAAGTGCTGCTCGACACCGAGGCCGGCCGGTACACCGACTACGTCCGCCGATTCAACGCGATCATGGCCGCCCTGCCCAAGGGCGCGGCTGTCGCTGACTCCACCAACCCCGGGACACCGGCCGACCCGGCGATGCCGACGGATCCGGAGACCATCAGAAATACATAATCTGCCTCTTGAATTAAGTCGGGAAGTTAGCTTTCCTTAGAGCCGTCGTCGCATGCGTCTCCCGCCGCGATGGCGTCGCCCGTCCCCTGCCGGCGGCGTAAGCGGTACGGTGCGGGGCCGCTCTCCCCTGCGCACCAGCGATGACGTGCCCGCCCCCATCGCACAGCACAGAGGAGAGTCAGATGGCTCCAGGAGTCGCCCCACTCCGTCCCCTACCCCATTGCGGACGCCGGTTCGCGTGGATCGCCGCGGCTGTGGTCGCTGCCGTGACCGCGACGGCGATGACCGTGGTCGCGTCGCCTGACGCGAGCGCGGCCATCTCGCCGACCGGCTGGAACACCGCAGTGAGCAAGAACAGCGGCAAGTGTGTGGACGCACGGGCCGCAGCCACCGCAAACGGCACCGCCGTACAACAGACTGCCTGCAACAACACCGCCGCACAGCAATGGCAGTTCCAGCCAACCAGCGGCGGCTATGTCCGGGTGAATGCCCGAGGCAACGCAGCGCAGGTCCTGGACGTGACGAACGTATCCACAGCGGACGGCGGACTGATCCAGCTTTGGAGCTTCGGCAACGGGAACAACCAGCAGTGGCTGCCGGTCGAGGAGGCCGACGGCGCTTACCACTTCGTCAACCGCAACAGCAACAAGTGCCTGGACGTGCCCGCCGCGTCTACCGCGGACGGCGTGCAACTCCAGCAGTACACCTGCAATGGCACCGCTGCCCAATCCTTCAGGATCAACCCCGTGGCCGACGCGCCCCCGACCGAGCCACCAACCGGGCAGCCAGACCTGGGGCCGAACGTCTCGATCTTCGACCCGTCGATGTCGAGCAGCACCATCCAGAGCAAGGTGAGCTCGGTGTTCAGCCAGCAGGAGAAGAATCAGTTCGGCGAGAACCGGTTCGCGCTGCTGTTCAAGCCGGGCAGCTACAACGTCGACGCGAACGTCGGCTTCTACACCCAGGTCGCCGGCCTCGGGCTGAGCCCGGACAGCGTGACCATCAACGGTGCGGTGCACGTCGAGGCCGACTGGTTCCCACCGCAGAACGCGACCCAGAACTTCTGGCGTGGCGCCGAAGGCCTGACGGTGAACCCGACCGGCGGCACCGACCGATGGGCCGTCTCGCAGGCTTCGTCGTACCGGCGGATGCACGTCCGCGGCAACATCGCGCTGGACGACGGCGGCTGGGCGAGCGGCGGCTTCATGGCGGACACCAAGGTCGACGGCCAGGTGCGGTCCGGCAGCCAGCAGCAGTGGCTCTCGCGGAACACCGACTGGGGCAGCTGGACGGGACAGAACTGGAACATGGCCTTCGTCGGCTCGCTGAACGCGCCGGCCGGCAATTTCCCCAACCCGCCGTACACGCGGGTCGCACAGACGCCGGTGATCCGGGAGAAGCCGTACCTCTACATCGATGCGGCCGGCAACTACCAGGTGTTCGTTCCCGCCCTGCGGAGCAACTCTGCCGGCCCGACCTGGACGAACGGCGCACCGGCCGGCTCGTCGTTACCAATCAGCCAGTTCTACATCGTGAAGCAAGGCGCCACCGCCGCGACGATCAACGCACAAGTTGCCGCTGGCAAGGACCTGCTCTTCACCCCGGGTGTCTACCGGCTCAGTGACACCATCCGGGTGACCCGTGCCAACACCGTCGTACTGGGTCTCGGTCTGGCCACCTTGATGCCCGAGAACGGTGTCACGTCGATGTCGGTCGCCGACGTGGACGGCGTGAAGATCGCCGGGCTGCTGATCGACGCCGGCGCAACCAACTCCGCGCTGCTGATGGAGGTCGGCCCGTCCGGTTCTTCGGCCGGCCACGCGGCGAACCCGACTTCCCTGCACGACGTGTACTTCCGCATCGGCGGGGCCGCGGTAGGCAAGGCGACGGAGACGCTGCGGATCAATAGCAACAACGTCATCATCGACCACACCTGGCTCTGGCGCGGCGACCACAGCTACGGCGTCGGCTGGAACTCGAACACCGCAGCCAGAGGACTGGTTGTCAACGGCAACGACGTGACGGCGTACGGGCTCTTCGTCGAGCATTATCAGCAGTATCAGACGACCTGGAACGGCAACGGCGGCCGGACGTACTTCTACCAGAACGAGATGCCGTACGACCCGCCGAACCAGGCCGCTTGGATGAACGGCTCCACCCGCGGCTACGCGGCGTACAAGGTGGCGGACTCGGTCACAACTCACGAGGCGTGGGGGCTGGGTAGCTACTGCTACTTCAGCGCCAACAACAGCGTGGTTGCGGACCGCGCCTTCGAGGTGCCGAACACGGCCGGGGTGAAGTTCCACAACATGGTCACGGTCTCGCTCGGCGGTACCGGCACCATCAGTCACGTCATCAACAACACCGGCGGCCCGTCGAACTCCACCACCAACGTGGCAAACGTCATCAACTTCCCGTAGTCAGTGCTTCCCTCAACGCACTGCGGCTCGCAAGACCCGCAGGGCGTTGAGGGTCGCCATCTCGCCCTGCTGGCACGATGCATCTATGGTCGGTAGGTGACCGATCAGAAATCC
>JAWWPC010000315.1:0-3557 GCA_033851055.1 Kribbellaceae bacterium
CAGACAAGCTCGCTAATATTAGCGCCTGCTAGTAGTGCGATACTAGTCTTAGGCCCTGTTTAGTAACCACAATCTAAGACCGGATTATTCCCTAGATTATTCTTTAAATTATATAGGATTATTCAAATAATCTGAAGAATAATCTATGAGATTATCCCTTACGTAATCAAACACTTAGAAACGCGCTAGTAACTGCGATGCTTTTCCCATCGATTTTGACTGTAAATTCCCTTCTCTTACTACAACACCACCACCATGCCTCCTAAAAGGGTCAGACGCGCTGCAAAACCATTTGACAATAGTCCAAGTTCCCTTGCAGTCACTTTAGGAGAAGAAATACGCTCCGAACAAGACGAATTGGCTCCATCTAGCCCTCCTGCGAATATAACTACACCCTCCTACCCCTCACCTCCTCCTCCCGAAAACGCTGCGAATATACAAGGGGTGTCTGATGATGACGGAGAAGAAGAGGAGGAAGAAGGGAAGGGAGTACGCATGGTGTGGTCTCTTGAGATGCAAGAGCAGTTGGTAGACACTTTGTATGAGGTGTTTATTGCCGGAGGAGGGGCTGATAACAGCTTTAAGAAAGCTACGTTTGAGAAGGTTGCAGTCAACGTCCGTAAGGTCTATGAGGGATCTAATGAGATCAACTGGTTAAAGTGCAAGAACAAATGGGCGGATTTCAAGAAGAAGTGGGGTCATTGGATGATATTATCAGCACAGAGTGGTGTAGGGTTCAATGAAGAGACAGAGCTCTACGAGTTCTACGATTACGTTTGGATGTCTCTTAATAAGGTCAACCCTGATCTTATATGGCACAAGACTCACATTATGCCCTTCCGCGACGAGATTAGCACGATCTTACACAATGTTCAAGCTAATGGAGAAGGTGCGTTGTCTCTTGAGGAGCCTACAGTTCTTGATCCCCGCCTCAAAGCACTTAATACTACTCGAGCTTTATCCTCTGCATCGCCGGCCCTTAGTTCAGCATCAAAAACATCGAAAACCCTATACAAAAAGAGCAAGAAACGTGCTCCGATCGATATCAGTGATGGAGAGGATAATGACACACTAGCGCCGGCAAAGAAGGTCGACCTTGGAGTTGCAATTTCAGGATTATCAAAGGAGTTAGCACTTGCAAGAAGAGCTAAAGAGACCTTCTTAACGCAATAACAAAAGGCAGTTCAGTTGCTTGAGCGGGAGTATAAGAATCGACTTTATATAGTTGCTTTGTAGAGGCTTTAAACTACCTTAAAGACAAAGGGAATGCAATGAATTTTAATACGATTATGGATATCGTAATAAGAGATCGATTCCTTGAATTTGTACTCCATACTGAGCTTCAAACTCCTCTTAGCTAGACTCTATTTGTTGCAATATAACCTTGATACTGTACCCACATCTTCTCTGCTAATTCATCCCTAAACTTGTCCATCTTCTTCGATGACATAGTGCTTTCAGGATACACTACAGCTGGTTGAATATCGTCAGTCTCATCAAGTGGAGACTCTGCATTTAATAGAGTATCTGCAGTCTCTCCCTCCTTTATTCGAACATAGTTATGAAGTGTGCAACATGCTAGAATAATACGGGTTTGAGTCTCAATAGAGTACTCTGCTGGAGACCGCAGAATTTGATATTTGCGCTTGACAACACCAAAAATTCGCTCAATAACATTCCGCCTTGAAGCATGCCGCAGGTTAAATAGCTCCTTGGAATTCTCTGGTTTCTTGCCAGCTAATTGTTGCTCTTTGAGGTGATATCGAGTACCACGATATGGAGCTAGAATTGTATCGGAATTTGGGTATCCAGCGTCTCCTAACCAATACTTTCCCGGTGGTGTTATAAAACCGTACTTATATTGGGCATTTCGATATACAGAGCCATCGTGTGCTGAGCCTTCCCATCCCGCAAGTATATAGGTAAATTCTAACTCAAAGTTGCATGCCGCAAGTACGTTTTGACTCAAGTGTCCCTTGCGGTTTCGATATCGAGGCTGATCGCAGGGGGGAACATGTACTTCAATATGGGTTCCATCAAGAGCTCCAACGCAGTCCCGAAAGAAGGTATTGTATTTGTCGTCGCTAGCAAGAGTAGGGGAGAAGGGAGTATCAGAGGTAGGGAGGTTAATGACTTGCTTGTAAAGCAGGAGAATAGCTTGTAGCACTTCGTGGAAATACCTAGGAAAATCAGTATGATTTTACTAGCAAAACAGTAGACGTTACCGGCTAATTGTTGCAGTAGAACGCTGGAATCGCTCTGCTGTCTGCCATGTGGATGCGCTATAGTTGATAATCCATAAGAATATCGCAACTTGCTCTTCAAGCGCAATATATCGAGACTCTTTGAGCCGCGTGTGTTGTTGGAGCCATAGACAGAGAGATGTAAAGGTCTCCTTCTTCATTCGTAAGACCCCGTAGATGCGTTTATCGTTGCCACAAGTAAGAAGTTCTCGAAGGTAGTCTGAGCCAGAGAGGCCAGTATTTCGTGGTGTTCTACGCGTTTTTGCGTCTTCTACTGCGCCAAGAACAATTATAGGAATAATATCAGAGAGATCTATGTCTTCGAATATATCCATGATATAAAAGAAGCAGTATTATTAGATTGTGGTTGTGGTAATATAAGGGAGTGCGCAGTAGGAGGGGTGTATAAAAATGGGTAAAAACCTCGATTTTGAGCCTCATTCCTAGATTATTTATTTTCCAACTAGGTCTCGAGCAATGTGGGATTCTTTGGTGACAGATTATAGTTAAAATAATCTAGAATCAAGATTATAGTCGTTGCGTTTAGCAAATCGAGATTATATTATAATTTGAAAAATAATCTAAAGAGGTTTGGGTTGCTAAACAGGGCCTAAGTTTTCCCTTTCACTTCGTTTCAGGGCAACCACACCACTAATTTAACCACTTTTCCTGACCACCACCACTAGAACGACAACCACATGCTCAATTCTAGGCCAATTGGCCTAGAAATGGATGATTCACGCGTCCGAGACGCTATTCGTCAATATACTTTCGGCCCTCGTCTTTAGCCCAGAGAAGAGCATTGTTCGAAGACGATTCGAGATGTGTATTCCAGCTTGGATCCAGACGAAACCGAAAGTACAAGAAGATTGGAGCGCTGCTCTACAGACTCTCGAGGGCCACTCAAGCGGGGTCTCGTCAGTAGCCTTCTCGCACGACGGCAAGCAGGTGGTATCCGGGTCATGGGACGCGACAGTACGGCTCTGGGACGCCGTGACGGGCGCGGCACTACAGACGCTCGAGGGGCGAACAGGCTGGGTCGAGTCAGTGGCATTCTCGCCTGATATCTACGAAGTCGGTTTCCAAGGTTTCCTCTCGGTCTCCCATCACGTCAAATGATGCATGTCAATTTTAACTACAAAGGTCGGTTTCGGTTTCCTCTCGATTTCCCACCGCGGCGATGTACGTCGATTAAGCACAGTCAAGCCGGTTTCCTCCTGTGAAGGGATGAGATGGGAATAAAGCTAGGAATTAGAGTTACGCGCTAGCGACCTTCGTTACGCGCTAGCAACCGACTCGATGTAAATATAAACA
>JAWWPC010000339.1:0-3026 GCA_033851055.1 Kribbellaceae bacterium
CCCTCGAATGATGCACAAAGATCCGCATCGACATTTCCATGTTACTCGAATACCGAAAGGAATCCAAGATTTCTTTTGGGATCACGTACTGCTGCCTGCTCTGGATACAATAACGCCTTCAACCCGCTCTGCGTACCTTCCAGTAGACCGATCACATACGGCTTTCAAAATGGGAAGCCGAAAGCAGGCTTCAACATTTTCTCTGGATCCAACGGATTTTGAACGGTTGATAGGAAAGATGAACCAGATTGTAAGCAAATGATAAAAGTGAGAAAAATATCAGTATAATATATCTGTACTCGTTTGTAGGTGAAAGCCAATGAAGGATTGACCCATTTTGGGTCATTTTTCTTTGTGATCCAAATCAAAGGGTCAAAAGGTGCGGCCCATGCCCAGGACGCAAATATGACAAGCAGTGCATGGAAAGCATTGAAACGATTCAAGGTTTCCTTTCCAGGGCTGGACTGGGGCTACATGAACAACAGAAAATATGGCGAACTGGTCCTGGATATAGGAGTCACTATCCAGGCGGTCTGGGATGAGCCGGTTGTTGGCCTCTGGCGGTTGGACTGCTTGGATGCGTCATTTGGAGCAGGTGGTTACAAGAGTGGAAAAATGCACACTTTGAACACTCTTAGCCTGTTTGGAGGGCTGCAAGCCGAGAGTCCACGGTCTCGTATGAGGCGAACTCATATGGTGTTTCGGTCGTCATACAATCTGGCATACGAAGTGACGAGAAAGCATGACAATGCCAGAAATCTCTTTGATGAGAAAATAGTATATGGCCGGGATGCAAAATTCCATGCTGAGATGAAAGCTGTACAAGAGCTGTATACAGAGAAAGCTCCAAGACGTTCTTATGGTGTGCGAGATGAATTCCGCGTGGGTGGTAGTGCAATGAGAGAAATTATGGAAACCATTGAGATGGCGGTCAGCTGTGTACTCAAATCATTGTTTCGGAATTTGTCTACTGACAAAGGAACCACAGGTGATGGACTTGCTGGACACCAGGCCTATCCTGTGGATTCCATCCAGGATCTGGTTTGAATTTCTTAGCCAACGGCTTCAAGTTCTATATGAAGCACACGGCAAGCTATGGACGAAGATGCCGAGCAACTATGGTGTGGCCAGTGGACTGTACTCGTTCCTCATGCAGTCTGTGATTTTCACGCCTCCCAGAGTCAACTCATACGTCAGGGAAACTCTTGCGGTTATGAATTACAAACGACACTGTGACATGTTTGGAATGTTTTTTGTACCACTAGACGATCCTGACCAACCTTGGACAATCGAAGATTTACCGGAGATTGATAATGTTGAGGTTAGGCGGGTACTGAAGCTGAGCCTTGAGATTACCCGAAAGCCACAACCGATGAGACAGAAGGACGAGGACGAGGACGACAGCTGTTATCCACTGGGGGAGGCACCAACTTGGAAGCAGATCGCCACTAGTCTGCGCAGTGATCCGACTATTCTCATTCCGAGGTGGGAGGAACCTGTGGGTCTTGAGTGGATAATGGACAGTGAAAGAGGATCAGCGGAAAGCCATGCCGGTGATATATTCATTCTATTTACGTCTCACATGTGGATTCTATTGAACCCGAGCTGGAGGACGAGACCTGAAATCCGTATCAACCCTACGACTGTGTCAGAGGCCCTAGCATGTTGGTCCGTGGATGGCATTCTGAGTGCCATCATTGACATGATCTTCAAACCGTGTCCGGGTAGGATGCAGAGGGGACCTGGTAGGCCGATGTTGGCGCTGTCAGAAAGACGTATGATATACTTCCCACATGATAATTCACAGGGGTTGGCGAAGGTCTGGAAGCGACTTGGAGAGGCGCCTGGATACATATACGAGTATCGTCGAGTTCGAAGGCGATTGGAAGAAGAAGGCCGAAATGTTCTGGATGAAACGCTGGAGTTTCTGTTGGGACTGTGCCAATGCCTTCCAGATAGCTCCAGGAACCAGTCTGGGGGATCTATCTGGACAGTTGAATCAAAGAAAATCGCCATAATAACCAATCCGAGATACTACCGGTTGAAAAAGATTGGAAGTAAACCGAGTACTACGAAAAAGAGTCAAAATATCCAAGGCCGAAGAGCAGCCCCTGCGCACCGGAACGCGAGGTCGACTGCTATCGAGATGATGGTCAATGAAGACATACCTGAAGAGGTAGCAAAGCAAGCGTACCGAGCCAGTCGCCGATCCAACCCCAAACGGGACAAAAGATCTGCCAAGTCTCGAAACAGACGTGTTCCTCCACCAAGAAAGAAGAGGCAAATTGAACCTGTAGCATCAAATTCAGCCAACAGTGATGATGACAATGAAGATCGAACCGATGTCGATGATGATGGCAGTGATCATGAAGGGATGATGTCAGATTCTGGCGACAGAGCATCAAGAAAGAAGAGGCAAATCGAACCTGGTGTATCGAATAATTCAGCAGACAGTGACGGTCAGAATTGCGGTGATGTGGATGATGGTGAAGAGGATGACAGTGATGAAGGAGAGATGATGTCAGATTAATCTTCATATGACAGAGAAATGGTTTGACAGCGTACTCGCCTTATAAAGTCGACACCCAACTTTCGTCTCAGATCATACACAAAATAGAGGCAAACGAAACGTACCTCAAGATTTCATTGTTTGATGTACTATAAGGGTGAATGTTGAGGAAATTGTCGCTATTTCATGAGTAATACTCACCTCATTGTGTTTGGATCGAAGTTGCTGATTGTAATCGCAATCAAGATTGAAAATTTGATGAGTTTGCAGATGTTGACGTGTGACAGACTGTGGCGATGCATGAAACGCTAGCAGGCGTTTCATGCATCGCCACAATCTGTCACACGTCAACATCTGCAAATCGAATTATCTCGATCGCGATTACAATCAGCAACTTCATTCCAAACACAATGAGGTGAGTATTACTCATGAAATAGCGACAATTTCCTCAACATTCACCCTTATAGTACATCAAACAATGAAATCTTGAGGTACGTTTCGTTTGCCTCTATTTTGT
>JAWWPC010000051.1:0-2632 GCA_033851055.1 Kribbellaceae bacterium
ACCATGGCCGCCGCCCCCCACGGCGGCTGGCGGATCGCCCGCCGCGCGGTCGTCGAGGCGTGGGGTGCGGGTGGCCGGGGAGTGCGTGCGGTGGTGACCTCCGCCCAGCTCCATCGCTTCCTCACCGAGATTCTCGACGAGGCGGCGAACTCGGGGGCAAGTTACAGAGATCTAACGGTTGAGGTACCAACGGGGCAGATCAGGCGATAATTGGCCCTCGTTGCCACCCAGACCATCGCTTGACCGTTGCTTGGAGGAGTTGCCCACATGCGTGGTTCGGCTCGGATGAGTTCGGCGATTCGCCGGAGCAAGCCGTACACGCGCTTCCGCGACCTCGTCTACAGGTGGTATGAGCGCCGGGTCGAGGACTCGCTGCCGACCGACATCGTGCCGCGGCATGTGGGTGTGATCCTGGACGGAAACCGCCGCTGGGCCCGCTCCATGGGGATGGCCGACGTCAACACCGGGCACCAGCGCGGTGCCGACAAGATCTCCGAGCTGCTGCAATGGTCCACCGAGACCGGCGTCGAGGTCGTCACGCTGTGGCTGCTGTCCACCGACAACCTGACCCGTCCGGCCAAGGAACTAGATCCGCTACTGGAGATCATCGAGAACACGGTCCGGCAGCTCGCCGCCGACGGCTGGCACGTCAAGCCGGTGGGAGCTCTCGACCTGCTGCCCGACAAAACAGCGCGTGTCCTCAAAGATGCCGGTGAAGCTACATCTGGCGTCGCTGGGTTGATTGTGAACGTCGCCGTTGGGGATGGAGGTAGACGTGAGATCGCTGATGCGGTGCGCTCTCTGCTCTACGAGCAGGCGAGTCAAGGCACCAGCATTGAGGAGCTCGCTGAGACCCTCGATGTCGAGCACATCGCTGAGCATCTCTACACGCGCGGTCAGCCCGATCCCGATCTGGTCATTCGGACGTCGGGAGAGCAACGCCTCTCCGGCTTCATGCTCTGGCAGAGCGCCCATTCGGAATTCTACTTCTGCGAAGTCCACTGGCCGGACTTCCGCAAGGTCGACTTCCTGCGCGCACTCCGTTCTTACGCCGCGCGACATCGGCGCTACGGCTCTTAAACCCCTGGTCAGGGCTGTGACGGGCGTCACTACCCCAATTTCGGCATTGAGCCGTAGCGTGGCAGCAGGTTTCCCCGAGGTAAGGGCATCGTCCACCAGGCGGACAGCCTGGTGGCGCCCGAAGGAGAGCGAGTGGCCACTTCCTCCCCGCGCCGTGGTTCCGCCCAGCCCGCACCCGCGGCCGCTGGTACGGACCGGCGCACGTACGTCCTCGACACCAGCGTCCTGCTCGCCGACCCGGGGGCGATGACCCGGTTCGCGGAGCACGAGGTCGTACTACCCATAGTCGTCATCACCGAACTCGAGGCCAAGCGCCACCACCCGGAGCTCGGCTACTTCGCCCGGCAGGCGCTGCACACCCTCGACGACCTCAGGGTCGACCACGGCCGTCTCGACGAACCGATCGCTCTCGGCGACCAGGGCGGGACACTGCGGGTCGAGCTCAACCACTCCGACGCGAGCGTGCTGCCAGACGGATTCCGGCTCGGTGACAACGACACCCGGATCCTGTCGGTGGCCCGATGGCTGTCCATCGAGGGCCGGGACGTCGTGCTCGTGTCCAAGGACCTGCCGCTGCGGGTGAAGGCGGCGAGTGTCGGGCTGGCCGCGGAGGAGTACCGCGCGGAGCTGGCGGTCGTCGAGTCCGGCTGGACCGGCATGCGCGAGCTTGAAGTGACGACCGACAAGGTCGAGGAGCTGTACGAATACGGCCGGCTCGAACTCGAAACGGTGATGGCCGACGGCACGGGTTGCGAAACCCCGCTGGACGTCCGCGAACTGCCCTGCCACACCGGCCTGCGGCTGCTGTCGGCCAACGGCTCGGCCCTCGGCCGGGTGCTGCCCGACAAGTCCGTACGGCTCGTCCGCGGCGACCGTGAGGTCTTCGGGCTGCGTGGACGCTCGGCCGAGCAGCGGATCGCCCTCGACCTGCTCATGGACGAGGACGTGGGCATCGTGTCCCTCGGCGGCCGGGCGGGCACCGGCAAGTCGGCGCTCGCGCTGTGCGCGGGGCTGGACGCCGTGCTGGAGCGGCGCAAGCACCGCAAGGTCCTGGTCTTCCGGCCCCTGTACGCCGTCGGCGGGCAGGACCTCGGGTACCTCCCCGGATCCGAGAACGAGAAGATGTCGCCCTGGGCCCAGGCCGTCTACGACACCCTGTCGGCGGTGACGACCCCCGAGGTCATCGACGAGGTCCTCGACCGGGGCATGCTCGAGGTGCTGCCGCTGACCCACATCCGGGGGCGCTCGCTGCACGACGCCTTCGTGATCGTGGACGAGGCCCAGTCGCTGGAGCGCGGCGTGCTGCTCACGGTGCTGTCCCGGATCGGCTCGGGGTCGCGGGTAGTGCTCACGCACGACGTGGCGCAGCGTGACAACCTCCGGGTGGGCCGGCACGACGGCGTCGCCGCCGTCGTGGAGCGGCTCAAGGGTCATCCGCTGTTCGCTCATGTGACCCTGACCCGGTCCGAGCGCTCGCCGATCGCCGCTCTGGTCACCGATCTCCTCGGGGACATCGGCGCCTGACCGCCTCCCTCCGTGATCATGCGATCCA
>JAWWPC010000170.1:0-11497 GCA_033851055.1 Kribbellaceae bacterium
CGCCAGTGCAGCAGCAGCGCGAGCAGGAACAGGATCAGGTTCACCGTGTTCAGGTCGAGGGCGTTGAAGAAGCTCTTGCCGTCGAAGTAGCGGACAAGGTAGACCGCACCGAGCAGCACCACCAGCAGGCTGAACAGCGGCGAGTGCTCCAGCCAGTCCCCCGGCCGTCGGGCCTCCCCGTCGCCTGGGTTCCCGTTGCCTTTCCGGCCGTTCCCGCCGTTCCCGCCGTTTTCGTGTTACCGCGTGAACCGTTGGAGGGCGAACCCCGACCGATCAGCGGGCGGAGTTCGATCCCGATGTCCTCGGCGGTGCGGGCGTTGCCCTCGCCCGGCGCGATGAACCAGGCCAGGCCCACGCCGACGGCGTACACGATCAAGGTCGCGACGATCGCCTGCCAGGTGAAGATGGTGTCGCTGAGCGGGATCAGCCCGCTGGCACGACCACCCGCGCGGATGACGTCCTGCACCGGCGCGGGGCTGGTGCTGGCACTCGCCACCTGCAGCGCGGCGGAGCCGGACAGGCCTTGAGCCCAGACCGTGCCGAGGCCGAGGAACGCCATCGCGCCGAGGGCTCGGTAGTCCGCCTTCGGCACGTTCCGGGCCACCTCCCGGGCCAGGATGGCGGCGAAGATCAGGCTGAAGGCCCAGTTCAGGTACGACGCCACCATCGCGACTCCCGCGACGAAGGCGACGGCTCCGCGCGGCGACTTCGGGATCCGGGCCAGCCGGGTGATCAGTCGCGCCACCGGACCGCTGGTCGCGACGGCGTACCCGCCGATGATGATCATTGCCATCTGCAACGTGAAGGTGATCAGGCTCCAGAAGCCGACGCCCCAGGCATCGACCAGACCGTAGCCCTTGGTCGCGGTCGGGACGTCAGGGCGCTTCAGCAGCGGCTCGCCGGTGACGAGCCCGAACAGCAGCACCACAAAGGTTCCGACCAGCACGAAACCGAAGGCGTCGGGCAACCACCTCTCGGTGAAGGCGGTGAACCCCAGTGCCGTCCGGGCCAGCGGACCCTCACCCTCGACCTCTTGCCTCGCGCGCTTCGCATGGTTGTCAGCCATGACTCTCCGCCCTTGCGTAGCGACCAGCTGTCAGCTGATCTAACGCCATCACCCGGCTCAGGTAACAGGTTCTCAGTTTGTCAGGAGTTGAGCTGGCTCGACCAGGCCGCCTACATTGGCGTATCGATGTATCGACGCGATACATCATGTCGTGACAAGCTGATGCGAGGAGGTGGGTCGATGGGAAACCGCAGTGCGGTCCTGGAGCTCGCCGTACTCGGTCTGCTGCACGAAGCGCCGATGCACGGCTACGAGCTCCGCAAGCGCGTCAACGCCCAGTTCGGCTGGGGACGCGTGCTGTCGTTCGGCTCGCTCTACCCGTGTCTGAAGGGGATGCTCCGCAAGGGCCTGATCTCGGCCGACGCCGGTACGACGGACGCCGGCCGTAGGCAGAAGATCGTCTACACGATCACGGCCGACGGCAAGGAGCACTTCGCCGAGGCGATGCACGACTCCGGCCCCGAGGCGTGGGACGACGACACCTTCGGAGTCCGGTTCTCGTTCTTCGGCCGCACCGATCCGGCCACCCGGCTGCGCATCCTGGAGGGCCGCCGGGCCCGGATGGAGGAGCGGCTGGCCGGGGTCCGGGCGGCGATGAGCCGGACCGCCGAGCGCGTCGACGCCTACACCCTCGAACTGCAACGGCACGGCCTGGAGTCGGCCGAGCGTGAGGTCCGCTGGCTGAACGAGTTGATCGACGGCGAACGCCGGCAGCAGCGCCGCCCTGAATAGCCCCCACCCGCCTTCAATCCCCCCAACAGAAGGAGTTCCAGATGACTTCGATCCGCGTAGCGATCGTCGGTGTCGGCAACTGCGCCAGTTCGCTCATCCAGGGCGTGCACTACTACCGGGACGCGAAGCCCGAGGAGCGCGTCCCCGGCCTGATGCACGTCAAGTTCGGCGACTACCACGTCCGCGACATCGAGTTCGTCGCCGCCTTCGACGTGGACGGCAAGAAGGTCGGTCTGGATCTCGCCGATGCGATCGGCGCCAGCGAGAACAACACGATCAAGATCTGCGACGTGCCACCCAGCGGCGTCACCGTCCAGCGCGGCCACACCCTGGACGGTCTGGGCAAGTATTACCGCGAGACCATCACCGAGTCCGAAGCCGCGCCGGTCGACGTTGTCGGCGCGCTGCGCGAGGCCCAGGTCGACGTACTGGTCTGCTACCTCCCGGTCGGCTCGGAGCACGCGGCCAAGTTCTACGCGCAGTGCGCGATCGACGCGGACGTCGCCTTCGTCAACGCGCTGCCCGTGTTCATCGCCGGCACCAAGGAGTGGGCGGACAAATTCACCGCGGCCGGTGTGCCGATCGTCGGCGACGACATCAAGTCGCAGATCGGTGCCACCATCACGCACCGGGTGCTGGCCAAGCTGTTCGAGGACCGCGGCGTCACCGTCGACCGGACCTATCAGCTGAACGTCGGCGGCAACATGGACTTCAAGAACATGCTGGAACGCGACCGGTTGGAGTCCAAGAAGATCTCCAAGACCCAGTCGGTCACCTCCCAGCTCAAGGAGGACATCGACCCCCGCAACGTGCACATCGGGCCGTCGGACTACGTGGCCTGGCTGGACGACCGCAAGTGGGCCTTCATCCGGCTCGAAGGCCGTAACTTCGGCGACGTGCCGGTGTCGCTGGAGTACAAGTTGGAGGTCTGGGACTCGCCGAACTCGGCCGGCATCATCATCGACGCGATCCGTGCGGTGAAGATCGCCAAGGACCGCGGCATCGGCGGCCCGATCCTGTCCGCCTCGTCATACTTCATGAAGTCGCCGCCGGAGCAGTACGCCGACGACGTATGCCGCGACCTGGTAGAGAAGTTCATCAAGGGCGAGGTCGACCGCTGAGCTAGTGTCCTGCACCGGAGATTCGTGCGTTGGCTCAGGCGCAGGACATAACCCCCGGGCCCCGCGGCGACATCGCTGCGGGGCCTGTCGATGACCTACGATTTGATCGCATGAGGTACGACGAGTTCAACGCGCAGCACGACTCCGTGATGCAGGCGTGCCTCACCGCCCAACTGGACGCCGACGGGCTGGTCGCCGAGATCCTCCGGCTGTCCGGGCTCCGGGACCAACTGGACCGCGAGGCCGACCGGCAGCGGGCCACGGAAGACCTGGCCCAACTGGAGGAGTTGGTGGCGCTCACCCGGCGGATGACCCCGGCCACGCCCGCCTCACCGGCGTACGAGGCGGCGACTGCGGCGTTCGGTCGCGCGAACCAGCCGGCTGGATCGGCCGCGGAACGGATCGACCGGGCCGGCCGGGGTATCGCCGAGATCCGGGCCCTGGCCAACGGCGTAGCCGACCCCGATGAGCAGCACAGCATCCTGCGGCTGACCGAGCCACTAGCGATGGTGATCGCCGCCCTGGAACACTCGCCCACGCCGGACCACGGATGACGCAGGTTCCGGCCGCCCCCCGACGCCGGTTGTCGGACCGAATTCGGGGACTGGCCGGTCGGGAGGCCGGGTACGAGGGGGCCCGGGCGAATCTCGATCATCTCCTCGCCAACCAGGCTGCGGCCGCCGTTGCGATCAGCGGAGCCGACAAGTCCGACTGGAACGGTGTTGCCCGGGAGATCTCGGGTGGGAGCCTGGGGACCGCCTGGCCCGACGGCTCGCTCGACTTCGACAAGGTCCAGGTGGTCGACCCACTCGTCGAGCTCAGCCGGAACAACGGCCGTCAGCAGGACCCATCGAAGCTGCTCCGGTTTCGGAACGCCTTGCAGACGATGCTGCACGAGCACTCCCACGTGTTGACTCCGGCGGATCGGCAGTTCCGCGACTCCGGGGCCGCGGCGCAAGATCCGACCAAGCTCGCGCTGGAGGAGGGCGTCACCGAGGCGTGGTCCGCGACGCACGTGAACGAGTACATCGACGTACTCGGCGCGGAGGAGATGGCCCCGGGTATCAAGGGAGTGGTCACCCGAGAGCCCTATCCACAGTACGTTCCGGCTGTCCAGGCTCTTGCCGACGGCATCGGCCATGACACCCGGCTGGGAGGCGACGAGGTGCTGCGCCGGCTGAACACGGCGGATCCCGAGACCAAGTGGGCAGCAGCGGCCGACATGATGTTCCGGTCGACGGATCTCCCGTCGATCGCGCCGGCGGATCATCACGACATCGTTCGCGGCCGGATCCAGTATGCGATGCAGTCGAAATTCGCGCACCTGAGCGGGTTACAAGGCAACCCGGACCAGCTTCGGCTGGCCTCCGTGGCGGCCGGGCAGAGCGCGTTGTCGGCGGGCCGGGCAGAGGTCCAGGCCATGCACCAGCACTACCGTCCGGTTCTCCAGCAGAATCCGGAGCTCAGCCGGCAACAGGGCCAACAGGGCCAACAGGGCCAACAGCAGACTCGACAGCAAGGTCGGCTCCAGGTGCACAATGACACGACGCCAGCGTTGGGCACCCGAAGCAACTGGCCGCCGGACGCTCGGCTGGCCGGACCGGACATCACCCAGCCGCTCGATCCGCACCGCACCCAACCACTCGACCCCGACCGCACCCAACCACTCGACCCGGACCGGACCCAGCCACTTGGGCGACCTCGCGACCAGCCGATCGACCTGAAGTCCACCCAGCAGCTCGGCCAACGGCATGCCCGGCCGGGCGGCGAACGCACCGCCACGGGCAACCGGCAGCCGATCGACCCGCGGGCTGCCTGGGCCGCCGGCTTGGCGCCGTCGCCTGGGCCGCAACATGGGCAACGAACCGGTCAGCAGGCCGGGTCGGGCGTCGTACCGCCTGACGGGCACCGCGACCCAGGGCAGGGCGGGCCAAGCACTGGGCCGGCTGCCGGACACCAAGCCGATCCACGGGCCGGGCTACCAGCCGACCTGCGCCAAGCGGCCGCAGCCGCTCACTCCGGGACCGCCCCACCAACGACCGGCAGCTCCGGGGAGACGGCGATCCAGACTGCGACCTCTTCCGGTACGCCGCCGCGCGCCGCCACGGTCCACCGTCTTCCGCACCGCGCGGGCGGATCCGAGCACGATCGCTGACCCTCCGCGGAACCTCTGCATCCAACGGCCGGATTCCTTCGGGCCTAACGACCTCGGTAGCTTGGCCAGCTTCCTTCGCGGGGCCCGTCGCTCACACAGATGCGCCGTCGAAGTCCGGCACCGCGCGTTCTTCGAGGACGACCTGTCAGGCGCCCGGGCGTTATCCACAGGCAGGAAATCCGCGGCTGAGCCGGGGGTGAATCTCCATATGTTCTCCGACGAGGAACTACTCATCGGAGGACAGCCATGGATCACGACAATGAAACGCCCTCGGACGACCGCTCAGCCCGCGCCGAGTGGCTGATCGCCGAACTGCTGCACCGCGCGGCCACCTGCCACGATCCTCGCGAAGAAGCGAATCTCCGTCGATCAGCGGACTCGCTCGTCCGCCTGGCTACGGTACTCAAGCCATGACGGCCACCGACGAGGTGCAGGCAGCCTTGCACCTACTCAACTCGGACCGGTACGCCGAGTCGCGGGCTGCACCTCGCTCGTTGGTGGAGCTGCTCGCCCGGCACGCCCAAGGCGCCCTCGAGGTCAGCGGCGCCGAGCAGACCGCGTGGAACGGCCATGTGGTCGAGGCGGGCGAGGGGATCCTCGGCCTGGCGCAATGGGACGGGACTCTGCACCTGGATCGCGAAGGCATCCTCGAGCCATTGCGTGAGATGTACAGCCACTCCGGCGAACCACAGTCCGATGGGACACTGGTGCGGTATCGCCAGGCACTAGTGACGATGCTGCACGAGCAGTCCCACTTCCTCGGACCGGCCGGCGCCACCCAGGAGTCCGCGCGAGCCGCGTTCAAACAACCGGGTAGCCGCGCACTCGAGGAAGGAGTCGCTGAGGCCTGGGCGCACGATCAGTTGAACGATTACCTAGATCGACTCGGTGTCGACATGGTTGCCCCTGGCATCACCCACGTCCGCAGTGACCCGTCCTACCAGGCGTTCGTTCCCGCCGTGCGCGTGCTGACGTCGGACCTCGAGCGGCGGGCCGGACTACCGTCGGGTGAGCTGCTGCAGGCGCTGAACCGACAGACAGCCGAAGGGCAGTGGCCCATGATCGTTGATGTGGCCTACAGATCCAGCCGACTGCCCGAGTGCGTGCCGGCCGACCGCGAACCGGCCGTGCGGCTTCGCTTGGAGAACATGCTGCGAGCTTCCTTCGAAGGCCTGGAAGCGTTCGAGGGTCTTCCGAGAGATCTCGCTGCCGCACGATCGAAGTCCACGGGCAGGCAATGCGTGACCCGTCTCCAGGACGAGCTCAGCGCCGCTGAGGACTTCTTCCAAGCACGCGGCGAACACTCGCCGGGCACTGACGCGATCCGTGCCCCGGCTCAGCCTCTCAGCTCAGCGGGGACAGCCTTCCGGCAGGCATTATCGGGGCTGGCACCGCCGGACTCGTCCACCGCCGCTGTTGCTGCCGATGTCGCGCGCCGGGCTCGGCCGTTGGTCCAGCAGGTGGGGCCTGCTCGGTCACCCCACGAGAGGATGAACAACCGCACGGACCGCTGACCCTGACCGCACGGACCAGGGCCAGGCCAGGTCGGGTGGAGTGGAGTGGAGTCGGACGACGGTGAGGACCGCCGACGCCATAACCTGCTCAGCGGAGCCGAGGAGGAACGGAATGCTGAGCGGACCCGAGGCACGTGTGCAGGCAAGCGTCGTGCTGGCAGTCGTCGATCTTGAGACCGGTACGCCGGACGAGCAGCTCGAGCGGCTGGAACGAGGCATCGCCATCATCGACCGGATCGCCTTGCAGCTGGACGACGAGATCGACCGGCTGTCGGTGCTCCGGATGAAGGAATCGCTACGCCTCCTCGCCGGACCGGCGCCGACGGGTGACGGGGGCGGGGTTCTGCTCGGTCTCGCCGCGTGGGATGGCACGCTGCTGCTCGACGAGGACTACATCACCGGCCCCCTCCAGCAAATGTACGAACAGCCTGGCACACACCTCCCGCCGGAGACCTTGCGGCGGTACCGGTTCGCGTTGTCGGAACTATTCCACCAGCAGTCGCATTTCCTGGCGGCTGAGGGGACGTCGTACGCGGACTCAGCGGCGGTGTTTGCTGACCCGGCTGTGCGACTGCTCGAGCTGGGCGTCACGGCGGCCTGGACCGCACGACATCTGGACGATTACCTGGCGGCTCTCGATATTCCGGAGGTCGCGCCCGGGATCGAGCAGGTTGGTCTGCCGGATGGGTATCCGGCCTATCTGCCCGCGGCCGAGGCCCTGGCAGCGGGCGTCGGTGAGCGAGTCGGCCTGCCGTCCGATGAGGTGCTGCGGCGGTTGAACGCGGTCACGCCCGCGGCAAAATGGACCGAGGTGACCACCCTGCTGCTGAGCGCCAGCGGACTCGCGTCGGTCGTCCCACCAGCGGATCGACCGGCGATTGCGGAGCGCGTGGTTCAGGCGATGCGGGCGCCCTTGTTCGTGATGGCTACCTTGGACGTTGCCCAAGGCAATGAGCCGGCGTTGCAAGCGACTTCCGCAGCCGCCGGGCGCGCCTCGGTCGACGCCGTGGTGGAGACCATCGAGACGATCCGCCGGGAGTACGCCGCTCGCTGACCTCACCCGGACCAGAAGGCGCGGCGGAGATACTGACCGGCATGGATTACGACCAGTTCGACGCGGAGTACGGCCGGGTGCTCGACGCGGCCCGCACGCTCGACGCTGCCGCGCTGGCGGGTGAAGTGGAGCGCTTGCGGCATTTGGCCGCCACCCTCGAGGAACCAGCAGACCGGGGAGATGCCGGCCTCCTGCTGGCCTCGCTGGATGACGCTCTCCTGCTCATCACCTCATTCGAGGCGACTCCGGGTCCTGGCGACCGATGAGCCGGGTGAGTAGCTACCAGGAATTGATGGCCGAGCAGGCCCGAGCAGCAGTCAGGGTGACCGACGCGCACCATTCATCCTGGAACCGGCGGGTCCAACCTCTACCGGCCCAGGTGGACGACCGCCGTGCGATCGCCAGGTGGGACGGCACCCTGCAGTACGACGAGCGACGGGTCACCGCACCGCTGCGGGAGATGTTCGACAACGCAGGACGCGAGCAGAGCCGGGCGGTCTTGGGGCGGTACCGGGCCGCACTGAAGGACGTCTTCCACGAGAACATCCATTTGCTCGCAGCCGCCGGCACCTCGCACGGGATGGGCCACGACGCCTACCAGGAGGAGGCGGTCGAGGTCCTGGATGAAGCCGTCACCGAGGCGCACAGCTACAACGACCTCAACGCCTACATCGATGTCCTCGGACTGGAGGAGATCGCGCCTGGGATCAGTTCGGTGCAGTACGGGCAGTCGTATCCGCAGTACATGCCGGCCGTGGAGACGTTCGCCAACGCTGTCGGGCGACGCAGCGGCCTCGATGGCGCTGAGGTCATCCGCCGACTGGCCGTAGTGAACGCCGAAGACAAGTTCAGGGTCGCCGCTGAGTTGATCTACACCTCAAGCGAACTCCCTGGGCTGGTCCCGGAGAGCGAACGCCCGGCCGCAGTCCAGCAGATCGCTGCAGCGATGAAGCCACCGTTCGCGCAGATCCGGGACTACGATGCCGCCGATCCAGCCGACCTCAAGATGGCGGCGCTGGCCGGAGTAGCCGCCAATCAACGCGGCTATCAGGAAGTTCGGACCCTCGCCGAGCACTGGTCGAGCCGGCAGGACCTGCACAAGACTCTTGAGCTCGGCCTGGGCGGAACTACACCGATCCAGAGCCCGGAGCGCCTCGGCACCGACCAGTTCGGCACGAGACGCCAATCCACGCAGTCCAGCCAGTCCGTCCGACCACAGAGTCCCGAACGCGGGACTGACTGAGACGATGCCTGCGGTTGATCACCCCGCATCACCGCGTTGCGTCCGGAGAACCTTGCCCTATAACGCAAGGTTTTTCGGACGCAAGAATCACAGGAGGAGGACCTGGCGGACGCCGGTGCCGGCGGAGAGGCGGTCGAAGGCCTCGTTGAGGGTGTCGAAGGAAACCGTGTGTGTGAGCAGGCGATCCACCGGCAGTCGCCCGGCGCGGTAGAGCGCGATGTAGCGCGGGATGTCACGGCTCGGCACAGCGGATCCGAGGTAGCAGCCCTTCACTGTCCGCTCTTCCGCGACCAGGCTGACCGCCGGAATGCTGAAGGCCTGGTCCGGATGCGGCAAGCCGACCGTCACCGTCGTACCGCCGCGACGAGTCGCCGCATAGGCCTGCTCGAGCACGGCCCCACTCCCGACGGTCTCGAACGCGTAGTGCGCTCCCCCGGCCGTAGCGTCCCGCACTGCGTCGACTACATCATTGCCAGTGGCATCGACCGTATGCGTCGCGCCCAGTGCTCGCGCCAGCTCCAACTTCTCTGGTACGACGTCCACAGCAACCAACGGGTGAGCACCCACCAGCACGGCACCGAGTAGCGCCGACAACCCGACACCGCCGAGTCCGAAGACGACGGCACTCTGGCCCGCCTGTATCCGTGCGGTGTTCACCACAGCGCCGACGCCCGTCATCACCGCACAGCCGAACAGCGCGGCGATCTCGGGCGGCAATTCCGGGTCGATCTTCACCGCGGACCGCGCCGAGACGACCGCGTGGTCAGCGAAGCCGGACACCCCGAGGTGATGATTCAGGCCGCTCAACCGGCGCTCGCCCGACAGCAGCGTGCCGGCCGTGTTCGCCGCGGCACCCGGTTCGCACAACGCCGCCCGGCCCTCGGCGCAAGGACCGCACACCCCGCACGCCGGAACGAAAGCGAACCCGACCATGTCACCAGGGGCGAATCCCGGCGCCTCGGACTGCACGACCTCGCCTGTCGCCTCGTGACCGAGCAGCATCGGCATCACCCGTGGCCGCGACCCATCGATCACCGACAGGTCCGAGTGACACAGCCCGGCCGCGCGGATCCGGACCAGGAGCTCCCCTTGTCCCGGAGGCGCGAGCTCGATCTCCTCGATCCGCAGCGGCCTCGATTCGGCGTACGGGGCGGGCAGTCCCATCTCGCGCAGTACGGCGCCTCGCACGATCATTCGGTGATCCTCTCCAGCGCGGCGCGGATCTGGTCCGGGACAGGGACCGGCCGGCGCTCCGCGCGATCGACGAACACGTGCACGAACCGCCCTGTTGCGGCCGGCTCGGCCGCAACAGACCGGAACAGCCCGATCTCGTAGCCGACGCTGGAATTGCCCAGTCTCGTGACCCGCAGCCCAGCGTCAACGGTCCCGGGGAAGGCCAGCGACTGCTTGAAGGTGCACTGTGACTCGACACACAATCCGATCACGTCGCCACCGTGGATGTCGAGCCCGCCGGCCCGGATCAGGTAGTCGTTGACGACAGTGTCGAAGAAGCTGTAGTACTCGACATTGTTGACGTGGCCGTAGACGTCGTTGTCCTTCCAGCGCGTGCTGATCGCCAGGAAATGCGGATAGAAACTGCGGTCCATCGGCCCACCTTAAGGCGGCCCGTCGGCAGGCGTGACGCACCGAACCTACGGAGGCGTAACTTACGGTGCCGTAGGGTGGTGATTATCTGCTCAAGGAGGAACCGCGATGACCGACAAGCTGGTGACGAACCTCATCCATGAACTGGAGCCCGTCGTCGAGGCGAACCTCGAGCGGCACCTGGCGATCACGAAGAACTGGAACCCGCACGACTACGTGCCGTGGAGCGAGGGCCGTGACTTCGCCTTCCTGGGCGGCGAGGACTGGTCGCCGGAGCAGTCCCGGCTGGACCCGGTCGCCAAGGTCGCGATGGTCACGAACCTGCTGACCGAGGACAACCTGCCGTCGTACCACCGGGAGATCGCGGTGCAGTTCGGCCTGGACGGGCCGTGGGGTACCTGGGTCGGCCGCTGGACCGCCGAGGAGGGCCGGCATGGGATCGCGCTGCGCGACTACCTGGTGGTCACCCGCGGCGTGGACCCGGTCGAGCTCGAGCAGGCGCGGATGGCGCACATGACGGTCGGCCACCGGGTCGACAAGAACATGCTCGAGGCGGTCGCATACGTCAGCTTCCAGGAGCTCGCCACCAGGGTCTCGCACCGTAACACCGGCAAGGCCACCGGCTGCCCGATCGCCGACCAGTTGCTGCTGCGGATCGCGACCGACGAGAACCTGCACATGATCTTCTACCGCAACCTGGTCTCGGCGGCCTTCGAGACGGCCCCGAACGAAACCATGCGCGCGGTCACCAACGAGGTGCTGAACTTCTCCATGCCCGGCGCCACCATGGAGGGCTTCGCCCGCAACTCGGTGACGATCGCCAAGGCCGGCATCTACGACCTGCGCCTGCACCACGACGAGGTGGTCGCGCCGATCCTGCGGAAGTGGAAGGTGTTCGACCGCGACGACCTGAGCGGCGACGGCGCCAAGGCCCGCGACGAACTGGCCGACTTCATGGTCGGCCTGGACGCCCAGGCGAGCCGCTTCGTCGAGCAACGCGCCCGCCT
>JAWWPC010000328.1:0-4437 GCA_033851055.1 Kribbellaceae bacterium
GACCTCCACTGGGTGATTGTCGGTCTATAGTATCACCAGCCCAGTCTGAATCACAGTATCCAGTTATAGGATCCTTTCCTCTATAGAGTATCCCATGGAATTGAGTCCCTTTTAGGTATCGCAGCACCCGTTTCTGAGCTTGTTTATGTGCTAGAGTTGGTTCAGAGTTAAATCGAGCTAGATATCCTACTGCATAGGATATATCTGGCCTTGTAGCTAGACTAGGCCACATCAATTCTCCAGTAAGTCGTTGATACTCAGTCTGATCAACCTCATCCATTGGCCCAGTGATCTTACTGGCCATAGGAGTTGCCACTGGTTTGCACCCTTCCATTTGGTGTTTCGCTAGCAAATCGTCGATGTATCGTCCCTGGTGTAGAAAGAACGACCCATCAGGTAGTCGGTCGATTTCAATGCCCAGTAGGTTCTTGATATCACCTAAGTCGCTCATATCAAAGCGTTCACATAGCTCCCTTTTCAGACTCTGAATTTGATCCATATCTGGCCCTACAATAACTAGGTCATCGACGTAGATAGCCAGCATCAGTGGAAATTGGTGGGTATCGGTCTGATTCCTGTCTATATAGACAGCAGGATCACATGCCGAAGGGGTGAGCCCCCTACTCTTCAGAAAGTCGTCGATCACCTGGTTCCACACTCTAGGTGCCTGTTTCAGTCCGTACAGACTCTTTCGGAGCTGGCACACTTGATCCGTGCCTTCAGTATAGCCTTCTGGCTGTTCCATATATATCTCTTCCGCAAGATCACCATATAGGAATGCCGTTTGAACGTCCATTTGCTGCACCTTGAGCTTGTGCCTAGCAGCTAGTGCTAGCAATAGTCGAGTACTGGAGAATCGTGCCACTGGTGCATAGGTCTCCCAATAGTCAAGACCATATTCTTGACTAAAGCCTCGTGCAACCAATCTAGCCTTGTATCTCCCAGATGATTTGACCTTGAATACCCATTTGCAGGATACTACATTTCGAGCTTTTGACCTCTTAACTAGGTCCCAAGTGTGGTTCTTGCGTAGACTAGCCATCTCTTCTTTAATGGCTACCTTCCACTTTTCACCATCTGGCCTAGCTAGCGCCTCCTCAATTGTCTTAGGCTCTTGCGCCTCCTGGGCACTAGCTTTAAGGGCCATATTCGGTGCTGGTTCACCCCTAATGCGACTAGATGACCGACTAGGTGGTAACCCGTTGATTCGACTAGTTCGATCTGATCGAGCTAGTGGTGGCGGTGGTGGTGGCATGTCACCTGATTCGGCTAGGTGAGTTTCCGTTGAAATCGTCCCACTTTGGTCATCTTCTGATTCAGATTCAGTGGGTTCCAGCTCAGGTACTTCCACTACTATAGTGTCTTCCTCAGGATCAGAAGTACTTTCGCTTGAGTGTTGTATCCCATCCGTAGAATCCGTAGAGTCCGTAGATTCCTGGCTAGTGTCGTTTACGTCTACAAGTGACGTACTAGGGTTAGCCCTAACCCCTATTCCAAAGTGATTGGCACCTGGTTGGTCTTCCTTGATATCCACATGGCTGGATATCCTAATTTTGTTTTCTTCAGGGACAAATACCCTATAACCTGGGCCTTCATAGCCAATCAGGATCCCTTCCTTGGCCTTTGGCTGCAGCTTATACCACCCTACTGTATCAGGGTGTATATGGACAAATGCTAGACTTCCAAAGACCCGTAAATGTGACACATCTGGCTTCTTTTGATACCAAGCCTCAAAAGGACTCATACCTAATGATGGCTTATATCCACGGTTTGCCACGTACACATAGGCTTGTGCGGCGTCTTCCCAGAATTCAGGCGGTAGATTCGAGTCAATAATATTGCTCCTGGTTCCGTCTAATATCGTACGCATTCCACGTTCAGCGATCCCGTTTTGTTCAGGCGTATATGGCGTAGTATACTCTAGTTGAATTCCCTTATCCTTTGCCCATGTAGTCATGGCATCTGAGTGGAATTCTGCAGCGCCATCAAGCCGAATATACTTGACTTTGCGCTCTAATTCAGTCTCTGCGCGAGCCACATATGCTTTGAGGTGCTGAATAGCCTCCTTTTTGCTCCGCATGCCTGATATGTTGCGCATCTCACTACCCTCGTCTGTAATTGAGAACAGGTAGGTGTTCTTGTGGATTGATGGAATCCTAATTGGCCCCCAGGTATCGATGTGAAGTCGTTCCAATACGCCAGCCTTCTTATCCTTTGATTTCATGACACTCTTATGGCTCTTAGCCAAACTGCACGTGTTGCAGGAGTCAATTTCAGGTCTGGATAGCTTCGGCATTCCATCGACGTTTTCAGGTGTCTTCAGAATATAGCCAGTGTTGATATGGCCGAATCGTCTGTGCCAGGTAGTCGATTCCGTCTCATTAAGAGTGGTTTTCAGGGCAAAGCCAGTGCTTTTCTGGTCTAGTTCGAATAGACCCACCCCCTGTCGTCTAGTGCCACTAGCCACTATATGGCCCTGCATTTTCACTAGAACCTTGTTACCACTGAAGGTGACTTCAGCACCTTTTTCAGTCAACTTAGGCACTGAAATAAGGCTGTTGAAACCAAACTGTTCCGAATATAAGACGTCTGTAAATACCACGTCTTTGCCGCATTCCAGTGGAATTTCCACTGATCCCTTTCCTGTGACCTGTATCCGTGACTCATCCCCTATAGTCACCTCTACAGGAGGGATATCCTGAAAGGTACTGTAGGTTGATCGATCACCTGTGAAGTGATCCGATGCCCCTGAGTCGATATACCAGGTCGTTGTTGATCTGTGTGATCGATGTGCCATCATCACAACCTTGCCCTTACTAGGGCCTTTCGAATCCTTAGAGTCCTTGGATTCGCCTTCTTCAGCTTTCAGCTTAAAGCAGTCTCTTCGGAAGTGGCCTTCTTTGCCGCAGTGATAGCACTTCTTTTTACGGCCTTTGCCGTCCTTATTGCCACCCGTAAGTCCACCCGTAGGCCCACCCGTAGTGGCACCTGTCGTGGCACTTAGCGCAGTTGGTGCATTTCGATTCCTAACTGCTTCTTCTTTCAATCGAGCCTCTTCGCTCAAAAGGAGATTCTTCACTGTCTCTGGGTCGCCCCTCTGAGCATTTAACACGACCTTAATCATGTTATAACTCGGTGGTAGCCCTCTGAGTAAGTAGCCTGAATAAGCCACCTCAGAGACCACACCCTTGCAGCTCCTGACCTGGGCGACTAGGCGACTTATGTGGTTGATATAACCCTGCAATTCCTTCTTCTGATCATCAAATACTACTGATTCGAGTCTCTGCAGATACAGGCTCTGCTGAGATGCCTGCATTTGAGTGTATTTGTTCTCCAGGAAGGTCCACACTTCAGCTCCAGATCCTAGGTGCACAAGATCCTGGACTACCTCGTCTGATATCATCAATTCAAGCCAATCCTTAGCATCCTCATAGGCTTCCTTCTTGTTGCCTGTGAGCTCTTCATTGTCAGATTGCCTTGCCGGATCGACATATTTCCATTGACCCTCCTTCTTGCATATAGCCCTAGCACGTGGTGCCCAGGAGAAATAGTTCTCATGATTCAGGAGCTCAATCTTAGTTCCTGATATCGTAGCCATAGTGGCCATTGAGGTCACAGTGGTTGTAGTCGTAGCTGCCATGATTAAATTCAGAGTGTAGTGTGTAGTGTTGGGTTATTCAAGCGATTTCCGGGCCTCATAACCTGTTGGAATAACAAGTACTAGATACGTTGATATTGCACATGTATTGAGTGAAGTCGAGTTGATTGATCTGCCTAATCTAATGAGTGATTACTCGTTCCTTATATACACTCAGGTGTGCCAAATATAGACTCTCAGAGTCTATATTAAGATCCTAGTCCTGTAAGATCTATGACTCCTTCTAGGCCTTGATCCTTAATCCTTGATCCTGTTGAATACCTTCATGTACTAGGTACATAGTATTCCAACACCCGGAACCGCCCAGCTCTTCCCGACAATCTATCTGCTACGCTCTGGCTTCCCATTTCCATAACGCATCCAATGCCAAATACTGCAGAGCCGAGCTCTGCCGGCGCTCATGGTCCCCAACCTTAGTGGCAAGAATATCTGCGGCCGAGGACACTACCCCGTAAGCTGGTACAAATAGGACAAGGCTGGAGGGAAAGTGACAAGGTCGGAGACAGTTTCGGCAGCCATCGTCTCCACGCGTTGAGGGAGGGGCAGTAGCCTGATCGTCACCAGTGGGAATTCGCCAGTTGGAGACTTGTGCCTTAACCACTAATATAAGTCCTGCAGCCGCCGCGCCTTTCCCGATCATCTACTATCTCATCTTCCACTACGCATCTGGTGTACCCAATACTGCAGGGCAGTGTAAGTGGGATTATATTGACAACAACTGGTCCGAGGACGGGCGAGCAGCTTGTCGGAAACAAATGCTGGATTTCTGGAGTAAAGAA
>JAWWPC010000228.1:0-2953 GCA_033851055.1 Kribbellaceae bacterium
GTGACCGGCGTGATCGACGTACACCAGCACCTGTGGCCGGAAGCGTTCGTCGACCGCCTGCGGGCCAGGACCGAGCCGCCTTACCTGGACGGGTGGACCTTGCACACGGCCAGCGAGCCGCAGTACGAGGTGGACCCGGCCGCGCACGCCGTCGACAAGCGGGTGGTCCAGGAACAGGACGACCGCACCGCTCTGGTAGGCCTCTCACTATCCAGCCCGCTCGGCATCGAGCAACTCGGCGATCTCGCCTTGCTCGAGGCCTGGCACAGGGGGGCAGGCGAGCTGCCCGAGCCGTTCCATGCCTGGGCTGCCGTGAATCTTCTCGAGCCGGACCTCGTCGGACTGGAATCCCTTCTGAATAAGGGTTTCCTTGGCCTTCAGCTGCCAGCCCACCTGCTCGGCTCGCCCGAAGCCTGGGGCGGTCAGGCGCCGCTGCTGGCACTCGCCGAACGGCTGAACAAGCCGATCCTCGTGCACCCCGGTACGGCGACTCCGCCAGCGGGCGGACTGCCGGGCTGGTGGGCGCCGGTGGTTGACTATGCGGCCCAGATGCAGGCCGCCTGGTGGGCCTGGCACGCGTACAGCGGCCGCACCGAGTTCGCGAGGCTGCGACTCTGCTTCGTCGCCGCGGCCGGTCTGGCCCCGGTGCACCACGAACGGCTGGCCGCCCGCGGCGGTCGGCTCGGCACTATCGACCCAAACCTGTACGTCGACACCTCGGGCTACGGCCCGCAGGGAATCGACGCGGTCGCCCGGATCCTCGGCATTGACCAGGTCGTGCATGGCACCGACCGGCCGTATGCCGAGGCCGTCGACCTCCGTCAGGGCGCCGCCGCAACCGCGGTGATCCGCCACAACAACCCGCACCGGCTGCTCTACGGACCCGGTGCCACCTCCGAGAGGGGAGTGCAGTGACTGCTCAGCCCGTTACCGACCCACCCGTCGTACCCGCGCGCCAGGCCAGCCGGCTCGTGGAGCTCAATGGCTGTCTGTCGCTGGACAACCTTCCGGGCCGGGATCTGGAACCCGCAGAATTGGCCGAACTGGCCGCCTCGATCGCGGCCCAGCCGCACCTGTGGGAGGACAAGGTCGCCTTCAGCGACGAGGAGCGCGTTTTCGCCTCGCTGCATCGGGACGCCAATGTCGATATCTGGCTGATCTGCTGGACCCCGGTGAACGACACCGGCTGGCACGACCATGACGTTTCCTCCGGTGCTGTCGCGGTGGCTCGCGGCAAGCTGGTCGAGCACAACCTCGCGATCGGGGTCGACTCGGTCGAGACTGAGGTGATAGCGGGTGCCGTCTACGGCTTCGGCCCGGATCACATCCACCGTCTCACCGGCCGTGACGCGGGCAGCGTCTCGGTGCACGCGTACAGCCCGCCGTTGTGGCGCATGGGCCAGTACTCGGTCAGGGCTGACGGCGTTCTCCGCCGCGTCTCGGTCTCCTACGCCGACGAACTCCGCCCCCTCGACTGACCTACCGAGGCCCCTCGATGGGATTGCTTCGGCGCTCCGCTCGCGACCCGCACCGGCCGTCCTGCCTGGTCGTCTCAGTCAGGACGGCCGGTGCGCCGCAGCATTCGCCTACGAGGTGGGTTCCCGACGCCATTGCATCCCGAGGTGGATCCGCCTTCGGCGACCATGAGCCTGCCAGCTGCCGCGTCACCTGTGCACCACCCTTACGATTGCGGATCAACGGACGCCCCCGGACATGCGCGTGGGGCGCACCCGAGAACATCCGGGTACGCCCCACGTTTGGAACTGGGAGGAAGGTCAGCAGGCGTTGACGCCCGTGATGTCACCGGTGTTGCCCGCCAGCGCGTTGACCCACTTCTCGCAGGTCTTCGGCGCGGTGGCGGTGTAGGTCCAACTCCAGTCGAGCAGCTTGGCGTCGGTGACCGTGACGTTCGCCGGGAAGAACTGCTTCGCCCAGGTCGAGGTCGGGTACGCGCCACCGTCAACGGTGCCCTGCACCAGCGAGGGGTTCGGGGTCTCCGAGGAGGCGTAGAACTCCAGCTTGGTGCCACCGCTGACCGAGCCCTGCACACTGCCGTTGATGGCGGCAGCGGGCTTAGAGCCCGGCGACTTGGCACTGTCGATGGTGGTAAACGTACCGCTGTCGATCAGGCTGCCGGTGTAGAACCAGCACGTCGTCGCGGTGGGGCCACAGTTGCTGGCGGGGACGGCGGACTGCTTGGTGATGGCAACGGTACGGGTCAGCGTGTCCTTGGCCCAGTCCCCGTTGTTACCGGAGTCCGGCCGGTTGGTGAGGCTGGTCAGGGCCGTCACGGACACGATGGCGTCCTTGCCGTCCTTGCCAGCAGGACCAGCAGGGCCTGCCGGGCCGACGCCACCGGTACCGACCGCGTTCAGCTTGTCCTGGACCGCCGGGGCGAGCTTGTCCTCGGTGACCGCACCCTTCACGATCGACGGCGTAGTGACGGTGTTGTTGTAGACGCCGTACAGAGCCTTCACGAACGCCGGGGCCAGGTCAGCCTGGTAAAGAGTGCCGTCCTTGACCTGCACGGGGCCGGTGACGCTGTTCGCCGGGAGTGCTGGCGTCGACCCAGCAGCAGTGGCGGAACCGCCCCCCAGCAGCAGCACGGCGGTGGCCGACGTAGCCAGAGCGATGGCAGTGCCGGCCGCAGCGAAACGGCTGTTGCTCTTCAGCATGTTTTCCCCTCTTCGTCGCACCCCACTGGAGCGATCGGTGATGTCGCCGGGACTCGAACCCGAACTGTGTTTCCTCACACCCCCGGCGGTTGGTTCCCGCCAGCCCGCGCCACCGTACACGTCCTTAGTTGCGCACGCAACTACCGCAGCACCCCTATCGAGCCCGGTATTTCACCCGCTCGCCGGCGTACGCCTCTCACACAGCTCGTGCAGCATCGCCCGCGTACTCGCGTCCCAGGTGTCGCGCGGCATCGAGAACCGGCCGCTGCCGTCCGCGT
>JAWWPC010000237.1:0-7598 GCA_033851055.1 Kribbellaceae bacterium
TCTCGCCCTGCTCAGCACGATTACATCAGGCCGGCCGCGACCAGATACTTACCTACCTGGGCGATCTCGTCGGTGTCCAGCGGGATCTGCGGCGGCGCCATCACGGGATGCTCGATGATGCCGCGCAGATGCAACGCCGCTTTGAATGCGCCGAGTGCGGACGAGCTCATCCCCATCCGGGCCGGGTCGCCGACCCCGATCATCTCGAAAAGACGCAGCAGTCGCTCCTGCTCAGTGCGCGCCTGCTCCCATTCGCCCGCTGCCGCATGGTCGAAGAGCTTGACGTACCCGTGCGGGTCAACGTTGCCGAGGCCGGGCACCACCCCGTCTGCCCCCATCCACAATGCGTTGTCGACAGTCAACTCGGAGCCGGTAAGCACGCTGAAGTCGGCGACATCGCCACGGTCACGAGCCTGCAGGATGATGTTGCGCAGACCGCTCTCGTCACCGCTGGAATCCTTCAACCCAGCCAGTACGCCGTCGGCGGCGAGCCGCAGCAGCAGATCCGCACCAAGCTTCGAGTGCACTGCCACCGGCAGGTCATACGCGAAGACGGGCAGCTCGGCTGCTGCCGCGACCAGCCGGAAGTGCCGGTCGATCTCGGCCGGGTGAGTGCGGGTGTAGAACGGTGCCGTGACCACGATGCCGTCGACCCCGGCAGAGCGGGCCGTTCGCACGTGGTCGACCACCCGCAACGTCGCTGTGTCGATGACGCCGGCCAGCACGGGCAGCCGTCCGGCGACATGCCCGACCACGGTATCGAGCACCACCCGGCGGTGCCCGTCCGGCAGGTAAGCCACTTCAGAGGTGGAGCCGAGGACGAACAGCCCGCTCACGCCGCCGTCGATCAGGTGGTCGACGAGCCGGACCAGCGAGGCGGTGTCCACCTCGTGGTCCGGGGTGAAAGGGGTGCAGACGGGCGGGATGACGCCGGTCAGCCGGGCTGGAAGGGTCATGAACGCTCCAATGCTTGCGTGATCAGGTCATCGGTGGACTCACCCTCGACAACGGGGTGATGGCAACGGAACCGGTGCGCTGAGTCGGGCACGTCGGCTGTGCCCGACTCGAAGTCGGACTCGAAGGCCGGCATCGAGGTTCCGCAGACCTCGTCGGCCTTCCAGCACCTGGTCCGGAACGGGCAACCGCTCGGCGGCCTGGTCGCGGACGGCATCGGCCCGACCAGCGGGATCGGCTCGATCGGCGAGATCAGCCCGGGCGTCGCCGAGAACAGCGCCCGGGTGTACGGGTGCCGGGCCTGCCGGGCGATCTCCCCGGCCGGCGCCTCCTCGACGATCCGGCCGAGGTACATGGTGATCACCCGGTCGCTCATCCGGCGTACGGTCTGGATGTCGTGGGACACGAACACCAGTGCGAGGTTGAGGCGCTCCTTGAGATCCAGCAGCAGGTTCAGGATCTGTGCCCGGACTGAGACGTCGAGCGCGCTGGTCGGTTCGTCCGCGACCACCAGCGACGGCTCCAGGGCCAGCGCCCGGGCGATCGCGACCCGCTGCCGCTGGCCGCCGGACAGCTGACCGGGCAGGGCGTCGGCAAGGCTCGACGGCAGGCCCACCAGGACCATCAGTTCCCTGACCCGTTCGTTGCGCTGGGCAACGGTGCCGCGGCGGTGCACGTCGAGCGGGTCGCGCAGCACCTGGCGGACCGGCAGCCGGCGGTTCAGTGCGGTCGACGGATCCTGGAAGATCATCCCGGTGTCCGTGCCGATCGCCGTACGCCGCTCGGCCGGCCGCATCGACCAGATGTCCCGACCCCGGAAAGAGGCGATTCCCGACGTCGGCTGCTGGACCCCGACCAGCACCCTTGCGAGGGTGGATTTGCCGCAGCCGGACTCGCCCACCACACCGACGGTCTCGCCGGCGGCGATGGTCAGGTCGGCCCCGGTCAGGGCGTACACGCTGTCGCGGCTGAACAGACCACCGGACCTGGCCTTGTGGACGACATGGACATCCGACAGCTCGAGCAATTTCTCGGTCATCGCACGGCCTCGTTCCGAACGGGCTCCGGCGCGACCAGGGTGACCGCCGGATGATGGCACGCGACCGAGTGGCGCCAGTCGGGGCCGGTGAGCTCGGGCGCGGTGGCACGGCATACGGCGGTGACCATCGGGCAGCGGTCCGCGAACCGACAGCCGGCCGGGAAGTCCGCCGGTGATGGAACCACGCCGCGGATCTGGGTCATCCGGGCCGCGCCGGACTCCAGCGAGAGGACCGAACCCAGCAAACCGCGCGCGTAGTGGTGGGCGGGCGCGTCGACCAGGTCCGCGGTGACCCCCGTCTCGACGATCTGGCCGCCGTACATGACCACCACCCGGTCCGTTACGTCGGCCACCAGGGCCAGATCGTGTGACACCAGGATCAGGGCGAAACCGAGCTCAGCGCGCAGCCGCAGCAACAGCTGGATCACCTGTGCCTGCACGGTGACGTCGAGTGCGGTGGTCGGCTCGTCGGCAACGATCAGCTTCGGGCTTCGGGACAACGCCATCGCGATCAGTACTCGTTGCCGCTGGCCACCGGACAGCTCGTGCGGGTAGCTGGACAACGTCCGCGCCGGGTCCAGTCCGACCAGCTCCAACAGCTCAGCCGGAGTACGCCGGCCGCCGCGGCGGACCAACTGCTTCAGCTGCGATTTGATGGTCATCGCGGGGTTCAGCGACGACAGCGCGTCCTGATAGACCATCGCCATGTCATGACCGAGCAACCGGCGCCGATCCGCCCGCCCGAGGGTGAGCAGATCCCGGCCGTCGAACTGGATCCGGCCACTGATCCGGGCACCGCGCGGCTCCAGGCCCATCACCGTGAGTGCGGTCAGCGACTTGCCGCAGCCGGATTCGCCGACCAGTCCGAGCACCTCGCCGGGCCGGATGTCGAAGCTGATCCCATCGACGATGTCGACGCCGTTGTGTCTGCCCTCGAAGCCGATCGCCAGGTTCTGCACCGACAGCACGGGTTCGCCGTCCGGTAGCGGCCGCGCGCGTTCCCGTAGCCGGGTCGCGGCCTCTGCCAGGCCGGGGAGCTCGACGATCTCACCGGTTCCCGGCTGAGGGGTCTCCAGCGCATCCTTGTCCTGCTTCCGCGTCTCGGCACGGCGCGCGGCCGGCGCCGCCCACGCATCGGTCACGCCCTCGGACAGGATGTTCAGCGCCAGTACGGTGAGCAGGATCAGCAGACCCGGGAAGACGGTCGCCCACCAGCCACCGAGCAGCACCATGTTCTTGCCGTCGGCAATCACCGATCCCCAGGACGGCGACGGCGGCCGGACTCCCGCCCCGATGAAGGACAGCGAGGCCTCGAAGACGATCGCGTCCGCGACCATCACGGTGCAGAACACCAGCACCGGTGCGGCGCAGTTGATCGCCACATGCCGGAGCAGGATGTGCGGGGTCCGGGCGCCGATGACCTTCTCCGCCACCACGTAGTCCTCGCCGTACTGCGCGAGCACGTTGGCGCGGACCACCCGGGCGACCGGAGGCATGTACAGGAAGGCGATTGCGGACACCAGCACCGGGACCGACCCGCCGAACACAGCCACCAGTACGGCGGCGAGCGCGATCCCGGGGAATGCCATCACGACATCCAGCAGGCGCATCAGCGTTTCGTCGACCGCCTTGCGGGAGGTGGCCGCAATGGATCCGATCACCGAGCCGGCGACAAGTGCGAGCAGCGTCGCGCCGAGACCGATCACGAGCGACCAGCGAGCGCCGTAGACCAGCCGGGTGAAGATGTCGCGGTTCGCGCTGTCCAGTCCGAACCAGTGCGCACCGGACGGACCACCGCCGGTGTCCTCCTGGGTCAAGATGTCGTATGGCGTCAGCAGCGGCGCGAGGATCGCGGCCAGGATCACCACCGCGAGGATCGCGACAGCGACCCAGGCCGGCGGCGGCAACCGCTTGAAGTGGATCCCCGGGCGGGAGAGCCGCTCGGCCAGTCGTCGGCGCATCAGGAGGCACTCCTCAGTCGCGGATTCACCAGCAGATACAGCACGTCGACGACGAGGTTGACCACCACGAAGCCGACCGCAATGCTCAGGACGACCCCCTGCACTACCGCCGGATCACCGTCTCGGACCGCGTTGATCATCAGCGTGCCCATCCCCGGCAGGGTGAAGATCTGCTCGATCACCACGGCCCCGCCGAGCAGGTAGCCGATCCGCAAGCCGAGCACCGTCAGCGGGTTGATCAGGGCATTCCGCAGCACGTTGCGTCCGACCACCACGACTGGTGGCAGACCACTGCCGATCGCTGTCCGTACATAGTCCCTGTCGAGTTCCTCGACCACCGACGTACGGATGATCCGGGTGAGCTGGGCGGCAACCGGTAGCGACAGCGCCAGGGCCGGCAGCGCCATCGTCCGCAGCCAGCCGGTGATCGAGTCCGCCGGATTGACGTAGCCGCTCGGTGGGAACCAGCCTCGGTCGACCGCGAGGTACTGGATCATCAGCAGTGCCAGCCAGAACGACGGCGCCGCGACGCCGACCAGGGAGACCAGCCGGATCAGCTGGTCCGGCCAACGCTCCCTGAAGATCGCGGCGGTGATGCCGAGCAACAGCGCCAGCACCACGGCCACCAGCAGTCCCAGGAAGGTCAGCTGGAACGTCAGTGGCATTGCGGTCGTCACCGAATCGAGCACCGGCGCCTTGGTGAGCACGCTGGTGCCTAGGTTGCCTTGCAGCAGGTCACCGACGAAGTGCACGTAGCGCAGCGGCAGCGGATCCAGCAGGCCGTTCTCCTGCCGGAACTGGTGCAGTTGCTCCTCTGTCGGGCTGGCGCCCTGGAAGTAGGCGATGGCCGGGTCGTTGTTCGAGAACCGCATCACGATGAAGACGAACAGGATGATGCCGAGCAACAACGGAACAAGGAGCAGGACGCGGCGCAGCAGCATTCTGGCGATCAGGGCCACAGTCGAAGGTCCTCAGGCTCGCTTGGCCTGCAGCAGGTTGATACCGGGGTAAGCCTGCGGCTTGATCCCGCTGAGCTTCTTCGGGTTCCAGGCCGTGATTGTCTCGTTGTGGGTGACGGGGTAGAGCACACACTGCTCGGCGACCAGGTCGAGATAGTCGTGCGTGAGCTTCAGCCTGGTGGCGTCGTCGGCCGCCCGGATAGCCTCGTCCATCTTGGTGAAGATCGCCTTGGCGCCGTCGCTGTTCTCCCACCTGGTGTACTTCATCCAGAGGCCGCCGCGGGTGTAGTTGTAGCGCAGGATCAGGTCCGCATCGAGACCGAACTGGTTCGGGTTGGAAGCCGCCGCCACGACTTGGTAGTCGGCGTGCTGGTCCATCTTCGTGAAGACCGCGGCGGTGTCCTGCGGCTCCAGCGTGGTCTTCACGCCGACCGCACCCCAGGAGGCGGCGATGGTCGGCAGGCAGTCGACGATCCAGCTCACGTTGACAGCCAGCAGATTGATCGACAGGTTCGTCACGCCGGCCTCGGCGAGCAGCGCCTTCGCCTTGGCCGGGTCGTAGCTGTAGACCGTCTTCGCCTTGGCGTACGACGGGTTCTCCTCGTTCAGGAACGAGGAGGCAGCCTTGCCCCGGCCCTTGAGCGCGACGTCGATCATCTTCTGGGTGTCGATCGCGTAGAACAGTGCCTGCCGGACCCGGACGTCGTCGAACGGCTTGGTCGCGGTGTTGAACATCAGGAACATGTGGCTCATGCCCTTGGCGCCCTCGACCGTCAGGCCCGAGCTCTTCAGCTGCTCGATGTTGGCGAACGGGATGTTCTCCGCGATCTGCGCCTCGGCGCTCGCACCCGAGATCTTCGCCACCCGGGCGGAGGAGTCGACGATGCTCAGCCAGTTCATCTTCTTGAACGCCGGCGGGCGGGGGCCGTTGTAGTCGGCGAATGCCTCGAAGGTGGTGTTCGACTTCGGCTGGTGCGAGGTCTGCTTGTAGGGGCCGGAGCCGACCGCCTTGCCGTTCTTGGCCAGGTCCCAGGCACCCGGCTGGGAGAAGATGTGCTTCGGCATGATCTTCGCGATGCTGAGTCGTGGCGCGCCCTCGGGGAACGGGAAGTTCAACACCAGTTCGACGGTCTTGTCGTCAATCTTCTTGACCTCCTTCAGCCATGCCGCGAAGAAGGACCAGGCCAACGTCTTCAGCTTGGGGTCGAGGATCCGGTCGAACGTGAAGACCACGTCGTCGGCGGTGACCGGCTGGCCGTCGTGCCACTTGGCGCCGTCGCGCAGGGTGAACTTCCACGAGGTGGCCTTGAGGTCGGCCGGCACCTCCGTCCCCAGCGCGGCGTACGGCTCGCGGGTGATCGGGTCGGTGTCGAGCAGCCCCTCGTAGATGTGCTGGATGGCCGCCATCGTGAACGCGGAGGCGGTCAGGGTCGGGTCCCAGCTCTGGTTGTTCCCGTAGCCGATCACCGCGGTGACCAGGTCGGTGTCCGCGCCGGCGCCGACCGCTCCGGTCGACTTGGGTCCGCTCGAGCAGGCGGACAAGCTGCCCGTGATCGCCGCGGCGGCGCTCAGCACGCCTGAGTACTTCAGGAACGAACGGCGGTCGAACCCAGGTCCTGCGGTGTCGCTCACGATGCCTCCATCGGCGGGTGGTGGTCCTTTTGAGCTGAAGGTAGGTCGTAGGTTGTCCCACATCCTATGTCCTGCGCTAGCCTGACCATAGGAGGTCCCCCCAGACCGGTCAAGACCTGCTTGCGAACTTGTGACCCGGCAGCTGAGGAGCACAGATGGACCAGCCAGAACCCGTACGGCAGGCCCGGCCGGCCGCGTCCGCACGGCCGGCCCGGGCCAGCCGGACGCAGTTGCTGCAGGAGCAGATCAAGGACCGGATCCTGCAGCTCGACCTGTCAGCGGGCGACCCGATGCCCACCGAGGCCGAGCTCGCCGAGCGGCTGAACGTCGGGCGGAACTCGGTCCGCGAGGCGATCAAAGCCTTGCAGGCCGTCGGGATCGTCGAGGTACGCCGCGGGCTCGGCCTGTACGTCGGGAGGATGTCGCTCGGCGCGCTGGTGGACGAACTGACATTCCACACCAGGATCACGCTGCGGGACGGCCGGACCGGGCTGGTCGAACTGACTGAGGTACGGGAGGCGCTGGAGGCGGGCCTGTCGCAGCGGCTGATCAGCCGGCAGCCCGGCGCCGATCTACAGGAGCTGGCCGAGGTACTCGACACGATGGCGGAGGAGGCACGGTCCGGCCGGATCTCCCCTGACGTCGACCGGCTCTTCCACGAGGTGCTCTACCGGCCGCTCGGCAACGCCTTGGTCGGCCAGTTGCTCGGCGCGTTCTGGGACGCCTACCACCAGGTCGAGCACGAGTTGGCGCAGCCGGACGAGCCTGCGCTGGCGATCCTGCAGCGCCACCGCGAGATCTTCACCGCGGTCGCCGCGGCGGATCCGGCCGCGACCGCCACGGCGATGACAGCGCATTTCGCCGGCGTCCGGCACCGGCTGGGACAGTAGCTAGTGGTGTGTCTGGCAAATAGCTTGAGTGCTGGCGGTGTTCAGGTGGGAGCATCGCAAGGCGGAGGAGGAGCCTCGATGCTTTACCATCGTGGCTTCTGCTCCAACGCTGCGAGGTGCCCGCCTGGGCGCCGCCAGTGCCAAGCTATTTGCCAGACACACC
>JAWWPC010000333.1:0-2864 GCA_033851055.1 Kribbellaceae bacterium
GAGGTTGACAGCGCGTTCTCCCACCGCAGGCCGCTCCGCATAGGCGCCCATCACGGTGCTCATGATCCGCGAAAGCCGAAGCCCGGGCTGCTCAATCGCTGCGGTCAGTGCCTCGATGGGTCGGGCATCGGCGAACTGGATGTCGGTGGAGTACAGGTCAGCAACGCGGCGCGCGAGCCGGTCTTCGCGGGAATCGGTTGACATGAAATCACTAGCCCTTCCGAGCTTCTCAATTAGTCTGTGCAACAACAACTCCACCGTAGGACGGATCAGCAGAAGCGCCACGTCGCCTTCGGCCGCCGCACTGTTCCGCGAGGGGCACACTGGGCTTTTGAAGTTGGCAGGAACGCAAAGATTGCCGCTAGCGGTAAGCCTCGATAGGCGTCAGCGATGCCAAGAATCGGTCGCTGAGAACGTTGCGCGTTCGAGGACTCTGTTGATGAGCTTTCCGAATGCTGTTGCGGTGCTGTCAGTGGTCAACCAAATCCCGGCGGACACTGCTGCCCACCGGGTTTCGTGACTCTGCTCAGACTTTGCGGTTCTCGGATTTGAGCATCCACGCTTGCTTTTCCAGCGAGTCGATGATCTCGTGCAGGAGGTCGCTGGTGCTTGGATCGAGAGCGTCGACAGCATCGTGGACCGTACGGATGGTACTGACCGCGGCGTAGATCCGGTTGGTGATCAGGTCCACTGTCTCGGTGGTGTTCTGCTCGGCGGGCGGGAACGCCGGCAGCGTGGTAGACGCTGCGACCGTGTCAGTTCGCCCGTCGGGAACGGCGTTGAGGGCGCGCATCCGTTCGGCGATGGTGTCGCTGGCTTCCCTTGCAATGTCGACGATTTCGTCGAGTTGCAGGTGAAGATCGCGGAAGTTGGTGCCAATGACATTCCAATGGGCCTGCTTGCCCTGCAGATGCAGTTCGACCAGATCCACCAGTACCGCTTGCAGGTCTTGTGCCAAGCTGGACGGAGCTTCGAACTGCCGAATATGATCGTCGGATCGGCGCAATGAAGTGGTCATGATTGGGTCTTCCTCGTAGTTGTGGTAGCGCTGATCGTTTGTTGCACAACGCTTTATGTCGTGGTCTCCAGCGTTTAGCGCAGTGCTGACCCTGTCATCCCGGCTGGCACCACTCGGCGTACTGATGCTGGCTGCAATCGGTCACGCCGGTCATCGCGACGCCAAGGTTCACAGCCGATCCACAGCTCTGTGACGACACAGTTTTGTTAGGCCGATGGCGTTGTATCTACTGGCGCCATGGTTGTCGCCCCGGACTCCGTCATTGAGCACCAATCCACTACGAAGGGACTGCGATGAGCACCCGAATTCTGGTTCTTGTTGGCAGCCTGCGCTCCGGCTCGGACAACCTGCGCCTCGCCGAGGCGGCTGTCAAGCTCGCGCCCACCGGCGTCTCGGTCGAAATCTTCGACGGGCTGGCCGATATCGCCCTGTACAACGAAGACATCGATCAGCCAGGGGTCGTCGCGGCCGCAGATAGGCTCCGCTCCGAAGTTCAGTCGGCCGACGCCCTTCTGCTCGTGACCCCGGAATACAACGGCACTATGTCCGCCGCCCTCAAGAACGTTATCGATTGGATCTCGCGTCCGTTCGGTGCCGGCGTCATCACCGGGAAGCCGGTGGCTGTCATCGGGACCTCACACGGACAGTACGGAGGCGTGTGGGCCCACGATGACGCGCGCAAGTCAGCACGCATCGCGGGGGCAAATGTGCTCGATGGCCTCAAGCTGTCGGTGCCCGCGGCACATACCCGCTTCGCCAGCGTCCATCCCGTCGACGACGAGGAGATCGCCGCCGTGATGCCGGAAATCCTGACCTCTCTCGCCGCCGCGGTCGAAAGTCGGGATGGCCGGGGCAGCGGCGAATGAGTGCGCCACGCTCTTAATCGGTTGAACGGTGTCAGTGGGCCGATGCACCTGGCGTGAGTTCGTTCTGAGCAACCTCGAGTGCGGTGTTCAGCGAGTCGAGCGTGAGAGTATCCGGATGGCTGACGTGGATCTCGATCTGGTACTCGGGTTGACTGGTTGGTCCGAAGATCGGCAGGACGACGAATTCCGTTGCCAATAAATCCGTTTCGAGTGTCCTTGTGATCGACCGTAGATTGACCATTGTCATCAGCTTGGTCAGCTGCCGTGCCACCGAGGCAGTCGGTTCCAGCGATGCCAAGATTCCGGCGACACGCTCGTGCAGCGACGCATGGGCGTCATCGAATTGCCACGCTCCGTAGCCTCGTGCGCGGACATCGGCGAGCACCTGACGGTGCTGGTCGATGTCGGCCTGGGCGAGTCGCGGCGTGACTCCGCGCAGCCAACTGTCTACCTCGGCGTCGTCTCGCCATGCCATCGCCACGAGGCCGAACGGCGGGTCGATCGGAAAGCGCTGTCCGACAACGTGTTCACTGTCGCTGGCGTGGCCCACCGCGTCGATGACGGTCAGGTGGTCGTCGTCGATTCGCGACATCGAGCAGCCTGCGGCCAGGCTCTCGTGGAGACGGACCAGTGCGGTTCGGCCCTGTTCGAGCAGGGGAAATTGGTTGCGCAGACCTCGCACCAACCCGAACAACCCACTGCCCAGTCCATAACGGCGATCGTCGTAGCGGGCGACCCATCCCCCGTGTTCGAGTTCGCCCAGCACCAATGCGCACGTCGACGTGCTGATGCCGCACTGACGGGCCAACTGAGCCGAGGTCAGACCACTCGTCTACGCCGCCAGCGCATCAAGGACATACATCGCCCGCCGGGTTGGCGGTGATTTGGGCGTTGACGTGGACACGACTCTCTCCTTACGCTCTGCCCAAATAGTAGCAACTACTGTCCTAATATTTGGAGGATCAATGGTCATTCGAGTA
>JAWWPC010000030.1:0-51264 GCA_033851055.1 Kribbellaceae bacterium
AATGCCCACCTGGTGGTGCTGGTGTCGGCCGTCGCGGTGGCCGCGGTGGCGATCGGCGGGGTGCTTGCCTACCGACAGGGCCCGCAGGCTAACCGTAACGCGGCCACTCCGCTGTCCGTCCCGAGCATGACCGCCCCGACCGCGACCGCCAGTACTCCAGTCGCGAAGACGCCGACCAGCACTCCTCCCAAGACACCGACGGCGACACCTTCGGTGCCCCAGAGAGACCCAGCCTTCAGCGGCCCGGTGAAAGTCGACTTCAAGCTCAGCAAGCTATCGAGGGGCCGCGCTCCCCAGGTGCCGTACTTGGTTGGCCGTGAGGTCCGCGGCGGCGCCGGCCAGCCGATCACCATTCCGGGCTCGCAGCACATCCAGGACATCGCTCGCCTCGGCGATCAAGTACTCGCGATCGCGAGCTTGGGCTACGGCACCGAACTCCTCAAGGTCGGCGACACCGGTGCGCCCGTGCGCACGCCGGACGTCACCTCAGTGGTGACCACTGACGACGAGAGTGCCGCAGCTTATGCGGCCTCGCGCAGAGGATCCGGCGGCGGGGCTGTCCAGGGTGGCACGGTCTACGCGCAGACCGCTGCCGACGGACAGGTCCACAAGCTGTCGTTGCCGAAAGCCTGGGACCTCCGGGTTCTCGGCTACACGAACGGCCAGGTCTACTTCCGCTCGAGCGACAGCGACGCCACCACCAACTGGCGCCTCTACACCTGGACGCCGGGTTCGTCCGAGGCCACCCTGATCAAGACGGTCTCCTCCCCAACTGGTCTGACCAGCGACGGCAGGATCGCCGCGTCGAGAAACATCTCGGTGGATTTCGGCAGCTGTTCCAACCTCACCGAGATCGCCACCGGTAAACGCCTCTGGCGGACCTGCGAGAACCAAGTGGTTGCCTTCACTCCCGACGGAACCATCGCCGTCGGAGCGCCCGCCAGCCAGGACGGGTATGCCGATCTCCAAACCTCAGCCCTGGACGCCAAGACCGGCACTTTGCTGCGGGAGTGGACCGGGCCTGCCTTCAAGAAAACGGTGGCGGAGGACGATCAGCACTTCCTCATCCAGGCCGACGACGGACCGGAGACGAAGGCCGCCATCGTCCGCTGCACCGTCACCACCGGCGCTTGCGAGCTGGCCGTCCCGCCGACCACCGTCCAAGTCCTCCTCGGCAGCTGACTCAAAGACGCCACACGCAAGATATCTGCTGTTGGCAGAGCGGCGGCGAAATTGGCGGTGGGGGCGCCAGACTGGTCTGTATGAAACGGGTTGCTGTGTTGTCGGACATTCATGGCGTGCTGCCGGCGTTGGAGGCGGTGCTGGCCGAGCCTGACGTCCGGAGTGCCGAATTGGTTGTGTTGACCGGCGACATCGCTGCAGGCCCGCAGCCAGTGGAGACGTTGGATCTGCTGGCTTCGTTGGGTGAGCGAGCTGTCTGGGTGCGTGGCAATGCCGACCGGGAGCTAGCGGCCATGGCGCGCGGCGAGGGTGGTGAGGCGCCGGACCAGATCAGCCCTTGGGCCGCGAACCAGTTGCGTCCGGACCAGGTCGAGCTGCTTGCCGGTCTGCCGACCACCGTCACGTTGGGGATCGATGGGCTAGGGCAAGTGTTGTTCTGCCACGCCACCCCGCGAGACGACGAGGAGATGGTGCTCGTCGACAGTCCGATCTCCCGCTGGGCCGAGGTGTTCAGCGGCGTACCGGAGGAGGTTCGGACGGTGGTGTGCGGTCACACGCACATGCCGTTCGCGCGTCAGGTGGACCGGCGGCTGGTGGTGAACGCCGGCAGCATCGGCATGCCGTACGGCGCACCCGGGCCGAGCTGGGCACTGCTGACCCCGGACGGTGTCCAGTTGCGGCGCAGCGCACTCGAGCCTGACGTTGCAGCTGACCTGGTTTCCAAGGCGTCGTCGTACCAAGAGATTGATGCCTGGGTGAACGAATACCTGCGGACGAACTACTCCGACGTCGAGGCACTGGAGGCCTTCAGGCCGCGCGCGGAAGGGTGACCAGGCTACCGTTCGGACCATGTTCGCGCGGCGGAGGAAGCACTTCGGCACCCCGGCTGACAAGGCGACGTACGCGACCCTGCACACCGCCTCGCTGGCCACGCCGAGTCTGCGCGAAGGCCTGACTGCCGCCGCGGCAGGTAAGGCCAGCAAGCATCTCCGGGACTTGCTCGGCACCGCGGCGATCGCGATCTGCGACCCGACCGGAGTGCTCGCCTGGGACGGCGTCCGCGGTATGTACGAGAGCAACCACCGCGCGGATGCCGTCCCCCTCGCATCGACCACACTGCGCACCGGGCGGACCGCCGTACTGGGTCCTCACGATGTCGCCTGCGGTGATCCGCAATGCCCGGTTCGTACGGCGGTGGTGGCGCCGATCGTCACGGAGGACCGGGTGGTCGCGGTGCTGGTCGCGTACAGCCCGCGTTCCTCGGCCGCACTGGTCCGGGCCACCGAGGAGGTCGCACGCTGGGTGTCCGGCCAGATCGAACTCGCCGAGCTGAACAAGGAACGCACCCGGGCGATGGAGGCTGAACTGCGAGCGCTGCGGGCACAGATCAGCCCGCACTTCATCTACAACGCGCTGGCCGCGATCGCGTCGTTCGTGCGGACCGACCCGGAGCGGGCGCGCGAACTGCTGCTGGAGTTCGCGGACTTCTCCCGCTACGCCTTGCGCCGAGGCGGTGAGTTCACCACGTTGTCGGACGAGTTGCGCAACGTCGAGCGGTACCTGGTATTGGAGCAGGCCCGCTTCGGCGAGAGGCTGACCGTGTCCCTGCTGATCGCGCCGGAGGTGCTCTCGGTGGCGATCCCCTTCCTGGTGGTCCAGCCGCTCGTCGAGAACGCCGTACGGCATGGTCTGGAGGGCAACGTGGGAGCCGTTCGGATCACCATTCGCGCGCTGGACCGTGGTTTGGAAGCGGAGATCACCGTCGAGGACGACGGCGCCGGTAGCGACCCGGAGGTGATCCGCGCAGCCTTGTCCGGCGACTCCGACGGCGGATCGGTCGGGCTTGGCAATGTCGACGCCCGGTTGCGGCAGGTCTACGGCGATGCGTACGGCCTGGTGGTCGAGACCGCGCTCGAAGCCGGCACCAAGGTGAGCTTCCGGGTGCCCAAATACTCCTCAGGGGTGCACGCGTCGGCATAACCTGAGCCTCATGGTGACCTCTACAGCCGACCATCCGCTGCGGGCGCTGGTGGCCGACGACGAGGAGCCGGCGCTGGCGGAAATGGTGTACCTGCTTTCCCGCGACGACCGGATCGGCGAGGTCCGGACCGCGTCCAACGGCCCGGACGCGCTGAAGATCCTGCAGGGTGCGGACATCGACGTGGTGTTCTGCGATATCAAGATGCCCGGCCTGGATGGCATCGACCTGGCTCGGGTGCTCTCCAAGTTCGCCAGCCGACCGCAGATCGTCTTCGTCACCGCGTACGACGAGCACGCGGTCGCGGCCTTCGACCTGGACGCGACGGACTACGTGATGAAGCCGGTCCGGGCCGAACGGCTGGCCGAAGCGGTCCGCCGGGTGGTCAACGCCGGCGCCCAGGCGGCCGTCGGACCCGGTACGCCGCAGGACGAATCCGACGACGAGGTGATCCCGGTCGAACTGGCCGGGGTGACCCGGTTCGTGCAGCGTTCCACGGTCCAGTACGTCGAGGCGCAGGGCGACTACGCCCGACTGCACACGGGCCGGCACTCACACCTCGTCCGGGTCCCGCTCAGCACGCTCGAGGAACGCTGGCGCGAGGCCGGGTTCACCCGGATCCACCGCAGCACACTGGTCGCACTCGCGCACGTGGACGAGATGCGGGTCGACGGCGGTCGGTGCGCGGTCCGGGTCGGCGACGACTGGTTGCCGGTCAGCCGCAGGCACACCCGGGAGCTGCGCGACCTCCTGGTCCGCTCGACCTCGCTGCGCGGATGAGCAGAGCATGAGCAGCACCGGTGACGGGCCGCGCAGGGTCCGGGTGACCAGCCCCCGGACCAGTGCCGCCCGGCGCCCGGCCACGCACACCGGTACTCGTGAGATCGACGAGCAGACCCGGGTCGGCGAGGTCTACATGCACTCGCTGATCCAGTCCCAACTCCGACTTGCCCTGGCGGTAATCGGCGCCGCGGTCGTCGTACTGGGCGGGTTACCGCTGTTGTTCGCGTTCGTTCCGGCCACGCGGACCGTGGCGGTGTTCGGTGTGCCGCTGCCCTGGTTGCTGCTGGGTGTCGTGGTCTATCCCATCGTGTACGTCGCCGCGCGGATCTACGTCCGGCACGCGGAGCGGATCGAAGCCGAGTTCACCGAGTTCGTCGGACGCCGCTGATGTCGCCGGCGATGAGTCTGACCGCGATCGGATTGGTGATCGTGGCAACGACCGGGATCGGCCTGTTCGGGTTACGGATCTCCCGCACCACCAGCGACTTCTACGTCGCCAGCCGGGCGGTGACGCCGCGCTGGAACGCCTCCGCGATCAGCGGAGAATACTTGTCGGCGGCATCTTTCCTCGGAGTCGCCGGCCTGGTCCTGGTGAACGGCGCCGACATGCTCTGGTTCTCCGTCGGCTACACCGTCGGCTATCTGATGCTGCTGGTCCTGATCGCGGCGCCACTGCGGAGGTCGGGCGCCTACACCTTGCCCGACTTCGCCGAGACCCGCTTCGAGTCCGCGGTGGTCCGCCGGATCTGTTCCGGCCTGGTCGTCGGCATCGGAACGCTCTACCTCCTGCCTCAGTTGCACGGCGCCGGGCTCACCGTCCAGACCGTCACCGGCGCTCCACCCGGCGTCGGCGCAGCGGTTGTCGCGGTGATCGTGGTGATCAACGTTGCCTCCGGCGGGATGCGCTCGATCACCTTCGTCCAGGCCTTTCAGTACTGGCTGAAACTCACCGCGCTGGCTACGCCTATCTTCATCATCCTGATCGCCTGGCGTTCCGGGGATCACCCGGTCGGCATCCTCGATTCCCTGCAGGGCGCCGGCTCGGAGTGGGCCCAGCCGCTGTCCCGGGTCGGCGGCCGCGACCACCCGCTGTACGCGACCTACTCGTTGCTGCTGGCCCTTTGTTTCGGGACCATGGGCCTGCCGCACGTACTGGTCCGCTTCTACACGAACCCTGACGGCCGCGCGGCCCGCCGGACCACGGTCGTCGTACTCGGCCTGCTCGGCGTCTTCTACCTGTTCCCACCCCTGTACGCCGTCCTGGGCCGAAGCTTCGCGCCCGACTTGGTCAACGGCGCAGCCGACACCGTCGTTCTCGAGTTGCCCGGGCGGATCTTCCCGGGGACCACCGGGGATCTGCTCGGCGCTCTGGTGGCCGCTGGTGCGTTCGCGGCGTTCCTGTCCACGTCGTCCGGATTGACCGTCGCCATCGCCGGCGTGATCGACCAGGACCTGCTGCGGACCCGGTTGAGCCGACTGACGGGTGGCGACTACGCGGCCGTGAACAGTTTCCGGATTGCTGCTCTGCTGGCGATCGCGGTCCCTTACCTGGCGTGGAACCTGACTGGGTCGTTGAGTCTCGCCGACACCGTCGGACTGGCGTTCGCCGTGGCGGCGTCGACCTTCTGTCCCCTGCTGATACTGGGGATCTGGTGGCGCAAGATGTCCACCGTCGGAGCCGCCGCGGGTCTGGTGGTGGGCGGGTCCGCGGCCATCGCCGCCGTACTGGTGAATGTGATCGGGCCGCCGGATGGCGGGTGGGCCGGAGCGCTGGTCGGTCAGCCCGCTGCCTGGACGATGCCGCTTGCGTTCGTCACGGTGATCGGGGTGTCCAAGCTGACTCCGCACAAGGTGCCGGCCGGCACCGCCCGCAGCATGGTCCGGCTGCACACGCCGGAGGCCGTCGACGTTGACCGCGGTTTCTCGCAGAGCTAGTGGAGCTCACGGTGTTCGACCGTTCGTCGTACGGTTTCTACCGCTCGTCGCAGAGCCCCCGGCCGCCGGACGAGAGCTGCGGGCCGCTGGGCGCTCCACCCGCGTGGGATCTGTCGACAACCCTGTGATCTGGGCACAGTTCGGGCAGCAGCCCCTTGCGCCGGAGTTCCGCCCCGGCCCGATCCCGTCTGGAGGTTCGGCGATGAGCGACACGCGACGCGCGGCCGGCGATCCGGACCTGACGGCGTACCGAGATGTCCAACTGTCACCGGACTTCTCCGAACTGCGTCGCCGGTTCCGGCGCTTTGTGTTCCCGATGACCGGCCTGTTCCTGGCCTGGTATTTCCTCTACGTCCTGCTCGCCGCCTACGCCGGCGGGTTCATGTCCCACCGGGTGTTCGGCAACATCAACGTGGCCCTGCTGTTCGGGCTGGGGCAGTTCGTCTCGACCTTCGCGATCACGATGATCTACGTCCGCTGGGCGGGCCGCGAGATCGACCCGGCAGCCGAGCGGATGCGTCAGCTGATCGAAGGAGTGGACGAGTGAGCGCGCCCCTGCTGTTGCCGATGGCGGCCGATATCGGCAATCCGACAGTGAACATCGCGATCTTCGTGCTGTTCGTGGTGGCCACCCTGGCGATCGTGATCCGGGCCTCGCGCAACAACCGGACCGCGGCCGACTACTACGCCGGCGGCCGGTCCTTCACCGGTCCGCAGAACGGCGTCGCGATCGCGGGCGACTACCTGTCCGCCGCGTCGTTCCTCGGCATCGCCGGCGCGATCGCCGTGAACGGGTACGACGGCTTCCTGTACTCGATCGGCTTCCTGGTCGCCTGGCTGGTCGCCCTGCTGCTGGTCGCCGAATTGATCCGCAACACCGGCCGGTTCACCATGGCCGACGTACTGTCCTTCCGGCTCAAGGAGCGGCCGGTCCGGATGGCCGCCGCCATCTCGACGCTGGTGGTCAGCTTCTTCTACCTGCTGGCCCAAATGGCCGGCGCAGGCGGCCTGGTCGCGCTGTTGCTGGGCATCTCCGGCCGCGCCGGGCAGAACCTCGTCATAGCAGTCGTCGGCCTGCTGATGATCACCTACGTGCTGGTCGGTGGCATGAAGGGCACCACCTGGGTCCAGATCGTCAAGGCCGTCCTGCTGGTGATCGGCGCCGGCGTGATGACGATCTGGGTACTCGCGAAGTTCAGCTTCAACCTCTCCTCGCTCCTCGGCGGAGCCGTCGAGAAGAGCCCTGCCGGCACGAAGCTGCTGGACCCGGGACTGCAGTACGGCGCGACCGGCATCAGCAAGCTCGACTTCATCTCCCTGGCCCTCGCCCTCGTCCTAGGTACGGCGGGTCTGCCGCACGTGCTGATGCGCTTCTACACGGTGCCGTCGTCCAGGGAAGCCCGTCGCAGTGTCTCCTGGGCGATCTGGATCATTGGCATCTTCTACCTGTTCACCCTCGTCCTCGGCTTCGGTGCCGCTGCCCTGGTCGGCCCCGACCGGATCAAGGCCGCGCCCGGCAAGGTGAACTCGGCAGCCCCACTGCTCGCCTTCGAGTTGGGCGGAGAACTCCTGCTGGGGCTGATCTCCGCGGTCGCCTTCGCCACCATCTTGGCGGTGGTGGCCGGCTTGACGATCACCGCGAGCACCTCGTTCGCACACGACATCTACGGCCAGGTGATCAAGAAGGGCTCCATCAGCGGCACTGGTGAGGTCAGGGTCGCCCGGATCACGGCCGTGGTGATCGGCGCGGTCGCGATCGTGGGTGGCATCTTCGCCAACGGCCAGAACATCGCCTTCCTGGTTGCACTGGCCTTCGCGGTCGCGGCCAGTGCGAACCTGCCGACGATCCTCTACTCGCTGTTCTGGCGGCGCTTCAACACCCGGGGCGCACTCTGGAGCATCTACGGCGGCCTGGCGTCCGCGATCATCCTGATCGCCTTCTCCCCGGTCGTCTCCGGCAAGGTCGATGCCAAGACGCACCTCAGCCTGTCGATGATCACCGACACCTCGATCGACTTCCACTGGTTCCCGCTGGACAACCCCGGCATCGTCTCCATCCCGCTGGCCTTCCTGCTCGGCTGGCTCGGCACCGTGACCAGCAAGGAGGGCACCAACATCGACAAGTTCGCCGAGATGGAGGTCCGCTCACTCACCGGGGCGGGCGCGGAGAAGGCGGTGCAGCACTAGTGTCGCGTGATGCTAGCGAACCGACTTGGGCAATTTGATCGACGGCCACAATTCGGTGAACTCCTGCCGGGTGTCGGCACCGCGCTGCTGCTCCAATGCGTGCAAGCGGCCGAAGCTGAAGGCGTTGCCACCGTCGAGGTGGACCTGCACTGCGAGCTGCCGGAGCAGGTCCCGCGCGACTACGCTGTCCTGGTGCTCGCCGAGCACCTCCTGTACCTGTTCGACGAGCGCCGCAAGCTTGCCCGCGTCTGTTCCGAGCACCGGCTCGGCCGACTCGGCGGCGTACCGGAGGCGTTTGGACGCCTTCCGCACGTCGTGCAGCTCGTGGTCCTGCTCGATGAGCTCGTCCGTGTCGTCCACTCGGCCGACTGCCTGCCGGAGCCGCTTCCAGTCGTGCCGCAGCAGCTCTGGGAGCTGCTTGGCCGCCTTCCTCGGCTCACCGACCAGCGGCGGGGCGGTGAGCAGCGCGTCAAGCGCGTCAAGCAACCGGAAGTACCGCTCGCTCTCCAAAGCCTCGAGCGCCTGCTCCCGGGCCTCCTTGTAGACGCTGCGCAGGTGATCGTCGATCGTCCCTACCACCCGTCCCATCACCAGCTCAGCGGGCTCGTCGGCGACCAATGCGGTCAGTCGTTCCCGCAGCACCTCGGCATCGCGAGCGCGACCGAGCTCACCGGCGACCCACTTGAGCTCCGCCCGCAACTGGTCGCCTGCCTCGCGATCCACCACCGGCCGGTACGTCGCCAGCGCCGACCGGAGCCGCCGGGTCGCCACCCGCACCTTGTGCACCGAATCGGGCAGGTCGCGCCGCACCTCCGGATCACGCCGGTAGATCGCGGCGATCTGGACGCCCGCGTATGCGCAGAACACGTCGGCGGTGGTCGGGTTCTTCTGCAGCTCGCGCTGCTCAGCCGCCGGGACACGGTCCCCGAGCGCCCGCGCCAACTTGCTCGGACCCTTTGCGGGCTCAGCGCCGGCGCCACGCAACAGCGGGTCGGCCGCGGCGAGCAGGTCCTCCTCGCCGTTGACGAGTTCCAGCTCCCACTCGCGCCAGCTCTCCGGCTCCGCGCCGGTCGCCTCGGCGGTCACCTCGTCCTCGCTCAGCTCGGCGAGGATCTTCCCGTCCGCATCGAGCAAACGGTGCACCAGCCGCCGCGTCCGCAGCGTCACGACCGGCGCCAGCTCCCGCTTGCGCACGTGCACCCGGACCGTCCGGACCAGCTCGATCGGCACCTTCTGCATCGCCTCCCCGAGCTCGTGCCGGATCTCCAGCCGCTCACCCGACGCGACCGGCAACTTCACGTGCCACCCGTCGTCCTCCCCGCCAGTACGCCGTCGCAGCGTCACCCCGGCGGCAGCTAGGTCGAATCCAGCCGTGTCGAAGTAGACGGCAACCAGGTTCAGCTCGACCGGCTGCGCGACGCTCGCCACTCCCGGCAGCTCGTGCAAGGCCGGCAGCATGGCCCGCTCGTCGACGTCGTACTTGGTCTCGATCTCCAGCTGCTCGGTCGGGGGCATAGCGTCCTGTCTACCAGGCTCACCTATCACGTCCCAGCCCGCTGAGTGTCATGGCTTCAGGGCGACGGCCTTGGAAAAGGTGTAATGGAAGGTGCCGCCGTGGTCCGCGGTGCGGCGCAGGTCATCGATCCCGCGCTCCCAGTCAGCCGAGGTGGTCAGCCCGGCGGCCAGCGCAACGTTGCCGACGGCCTCGACCATCGCGATGAACGTGCTCCGAGTGAATCCATCGACGAGCTCGGGCCGGGTCTGATCGGCATAGACCGTGCGCGGCCGAACCACGACGTCGCGATATCCGGCTCCGGTGAGCAGCGGCTGCAATTGTCGGCCGATCAGTGCATCGCCACCTGCCGCGGCCTGCAACTGGACCAGACAGTCGATCGCGGCTTGGGCTCGAGCGCTGACTGGGTGATAAAGGGCCGACCCGTGATCGCCCTCGATCACCGTCATCGTGCCGCCCGGCCGGAGTACACGCTGTAGCCCGGCAAGAGCCCGCTCAGGCTCGCGCAGGTGCTCTAGCACGAAGCACAGGAACACGTGGTCGAAGGATCCGTCCTCGAACGGCAGGTCGAAGAGGTCGGCGCGACGCCACTCCACCCGGGCCTCTGGCGCCTCGGCGGCCACCCGCGCGCGGGCGGCGGCGAGTGAGCTGTCGGAGATGTCGACGGCGACGAACCGCGCGCCTGGACTGGCAGTCACCAGGTGGACGGTCTGAGCACCCACCCCGCAACCGATCTCGAGCACCCGGCTGCCCGGCGGGTAGAAGGTGCCGGCGTGCAGCAAATCCGCGAGCGTGTTCGCCTGGTCGCCCAACCTGCGGGCCTCATCCGTCGAATATCCGTGCACATAGCCGGCCATCGCTGTTCCCATGACTCCACGATGCAACCACAATGGACCGGTGAACAGATCCAATCAGGGCGACTCCAGCAGGTCCATAATAGTCGGGACCGACTTCCTGCAGCTGAGTGCCGACAACGCGACCGGTGGACTGTCTGAGTGGTTGGCGCAGCGAGTCCGCGCCGCGATCTCGGACGGCAGCCTCCCGATCGGGAGCCGGCTCCCGGCAACCCGGGTGCTGGCGTCGGACCTGCAGGTATCACGCGGTGTCGTCACCGAGGCCTACCAGCGCCTCACCGAGGACGGCCACGTCGCAGGACGTGGCCGCAGCGGGACGATCGTCGTCGCAGCCCCGATCGGGACCGCACCCCTGCCGGCGACTACCCGAACAGCCGGTTCGGGGCCGTTGACCACCGAGCCCGGCCTCGACATTTTCGACTCGATGCGTGCGGTGCCGGCTCGCGTGGACCTGACGCCCGGGGTGCCCGATCTGGCCGCGTTCCCGCGGACAGCGTGGCTGCGCGCCGAACGCAAGGTCCTCAACGACTTGTCCGCCTCGGCCTTCGGCTACGGCGACCCAGCCGGTACGCCGTCGCTGCGGCTGGCCGTCGCGAACTGGCTGGCCCGCAACCGCGGGATCAGAGCGGACCCGGGCGACATCATCATCGTCGCCGGCGTCACGCAGGCCCTCGGACTGATCGCCCAGGTTCTCGGCCGTCAAGGCCTCACCGAGGTGGCTGTCGAAGACCCGGGCTCGCTCGGCGCTCGTCAGCACCTGCAGTACTGGGGAATGAAGACGCCACCGATCGCTGTAGACGTCGGCGGACTTCGGGTCGACCAACTCCGGGAACAACGTTCGCCGGCCGTGCTGCTCACGCCCGCACACCAGTTCCCAACGGGCGTCGTACTGGATGGTGAGCGGCGCCGCGAGCTGATGCAGTGGGCCAGCGAAGGAGGGTTGGTCATCGAGGACGACTACGACGCCGAACACCGCTACGACCGGCCACCCGTGCCGGCGATGCATTCGATGCTGCCCGAGCACGTCGTCTACACCGGAAGCGTATCCAAGCTCCTCGCTCCGGCCCTCAGACTGGGCTGGGTCCTGGCACCTTCGCGGTACCAGAACGCCCTAGTGGCAGCGAAGCGCCTCGCTGACCTTGGCAACGCCACACTGGCTCAACTCGTGCTGGCGCAATTGATGGAATCTGGCGAACTGGAACGCCAACTGCGCTTCCTCCGTAGGCGCCACCGCCGTCGGCGCGACGCGATGATCGAGGCGATCGAAGCCCAGTTGCCTAGCGCAACGATTCACGGCGCGGCGGCCGGCCTGCACCTGATGATCACCTTCGACGCCGACTTCAGCGACGTAGCCCTGGCGACTGCCGGGTTGGAGCGAGGTGTGAAGACACAGCCGTTGTCGTGGCACAGCCAGCGCCGCCAACCACCGGGGCTCGTCCTCGGCTACGGCGCGCGCACCCCGACCGAAATCACCGAAGCCATCACCACCATCGGCGCAGCCTTGCGTGTGCTCTGATCTCGGCGCGCAGGAGAGCGGTCGGCTTTTGTATCGGCGATCACCGATATATCCGGGATCACCGATACGAATCTGCGCTGAAGCCGAACTGTCAGCGGGTGTAGAGCGGCGACACAGCGAGGGCGAACGCGATCATCGCGTCCTTGGACGCCTTACCAGCCGGGAGCGGGACCAGATCGACGAGCTTGTCCGACCCGACGCGCAACGTGACCGCACCGGTGGCTGTATTGAAGAAGCCGTCGTCGCCCAGCGGCACCGACTCGGAGGTCGGCGCCTTGCGTGTGTCCTCGATCGCCTTCACCGCATCGGGCACGGTCCGCGCCGACGAGGACAGCACACTGGTCGCCGTGATCCACCCGCAGACCACGTCGCCCGTGGCCGTCTCGCCATCCCGCCTCACCATCGCCGGCGCCCCCATCACGGCCGCGGCCTGCGACGTACCTCGCTCGCAGTCGTCACGCGTGATCAGCGGCTGCGGCACGGGCAGCCCGGGCACCTGCCGAGCAGCCTCCTGAGCCAGTACGACGTACTTGGCCAGGGCGGCAGGTGGTCCGCTGACCTTGAGGAGCTTGCCGCCGAGCAGGAACACGACGAAGCGGCTGGTGCCGAACCCACCCTGGCCGACCGACGCGGGTTTCGAGGCCTCCAGCTTGCCCCGGGTGGCGTCGTACGACTTCTGGGCGGCGGTGAGCTCCGCCTTGGTCGCCGGCAGGACCGAGACGCCCATCCGCAGCACTGGCCCGCTCGGGTTGGTGGTCAGGCTCAGCTCGCACACGTCGTACGTCGGGAGGCCGATCTCCGCAGGCACCGCCTTCGACTGGATCTGGACGATTTGCGCCGCAAGAGTGGTGCGCACCAGCGTCAGGTCAGCCCGGACGCAGAGCGTGTCCGCGACCTTCGACGACGGAGATCCCGAGGGCGTCTCCGACGGAGTTGGTGTCGGGCTCTGCGCAGGTGTGCTCACCGAGACAAGTGGCGGCACGTTCGGCGCTGTCTCGTTCGACGAACTGCCGCAGCCGGCCAGTGCGAGCACACCCAAGAGGGCAGCGGCCGGGCGGATACGCATGGTGACTCCCTGGTAACGGAGTCTCCGACTGTAGACGGTCCCGGGGACAACCTCGGGATCAGCCGGACGCGCGCAGTTCTCGTTCGCGGATCGCATGCTCGTCGGTGCGGGCGTCGTACCGCCAGAAGTCGCGCAGCCAGGCCGCGGTACCGATCACCCCGGCGACGCAGAGGATGCCGCCGCTGACGATCGAGGTACGGACGGTGGTCAGGTCCGCGACCAGGCCAGACCTGGCCTGACCACCGAGCGGGCCCAGCGAGTACGACAGCATCTCGATCCCGGCCAGCCGGCCGCGCATCTCGTCCGGGATCGTCTGGTTCCAGATCACTGCCCGGAACAGTCCGGAAATCATGTCCGCACCACCCGCGACGGCGAAGCAGGCGATCGCGAACCAGATGTTCGGCGCCAGACCGGCGATGCCGACCGAGCCACCCCAGACGATCGTGGCGAGCACCACGGCCCGGCCGTGGTGGTGGACCCGGCGGGCCCAGCCGCTGGTCAGCGTGGCCAGCAGAGCGCCGACCGCCTCGGCGCTGTAGAGCAGACCGAGCAGCTTGGGTTCCTTCAGCACCTCGGTCGCGAACGCAGGGAACAGCACGATCGGCATGGCCAGGAACATCCCGACCATGTCGACGGCATAGGTACCGAGCAGATCCCGGCGGCGGAACGCGTACCGGATGCCCTCACCGATCGCGGACAGGCTCGGCGGTCGACTCTGCTCGCCGGATCTGTACGACCGCAGCGCTACATACATCAGCGTGGCGATCACCTGCCCGGTGAGCTCGACCGCGAATGCCCAGGTGACCCCGGCCGTGCCCACCAGTACGCCGCCCAGCGCCGGGCCGGCCAACTGCCCGACCTGCAGGGTGAGCGAGTTCAGCGTCACCGCGGCCGGCATCTGCTCGTGCCTCACCACCCGTGGGAACAGCGCCTCCCGGCTCGGCCGTTGCAGTGACGAGGCGATTGCGTTCAACCCGCCGCACACGTAGATCAACCACACCCGCGGGTCGTGCAGCAGGGTGTTCGCGAGCAGCAGTGCGGTGATCAGCACCTGGCCGATTCCGGTCCCGATCAGCATCTTCCGGCGATCCACATGATCCGCCAGCGCGCCGCCGTACAGGCCGAAAAGGACGAGCGGCGCGATCGTCACCAGGCCCATCGCGCCGACCGCGAAGTTGGATCCGGTCAATTGGTACAGCTGGAACGGCAGCGCTACGTAACCGACCATGCCACCGAGGATGAACACCGAGCCCGAGACCACCAGGATCCGGAAGTCGCGAGAGCCACGCCAGGGGGTCAGATCGACGCGAAGCCGGGCCAGCCGGACGCGCCAGGAGCTAGCTGCCACCGGCACATGGTGACACCTCCTTAACGAGGTGACATCTCCTTTAACGACTCAACAATGGCAGGAGCGCACTGAGGTCGGTGCGCTCACCACTGGCCCTGACCTTGCCGGTCGCCCGGGCCTCGGCCCAGCCGACCCGGCCCAGCGCCAGATCGATCCAGATCTCAGCCGGTAGTTCGATGACAGCGCCGGGTGTGCCGCGGGTGTGCCGCGGCCCCTCGATGCATTGCACAGCGCCATAAGGCGGAACCCGCACCTCGACCGCATGGCCGGGAGCTTTCGCCACCAGTAATTTCAGGAATTGCTTCGTCAGCAGCTTGAGGTCTGCCCGCTGGGCCTCGCCCGCGTCGTACCGCCGCAGCGCGTCCGCCACCGCCTCGTCGATCTCCACGAGAGGTGAGGGTACGGTGCAGCCAAATCCAGGTAGATCAGTGAAACGCGCAGTAGGTCCTGCCACCCGGGCGCCTGGTCTCCCGGTCGCCCCTTTCGTGACCGATAATCAAAGTGCGACCGAGAACGGAAGCGGAGGTCCGGATGCTCACGCCGAGGCAACAGGCGCTGCTGGCGACACTGGCAGGAATGACCGTCGGTGTGGCCATCTTCGGCACCGTACTGGCCATCAACCGCGACACCACCTCCGATACCTCGGGCGGCGTCCGCAGTACGCCGTCCGCCAGTATCCCGACGCCTATTGCGACGCCTACTACTCCGAACGGTCCGGCCGGACTGCAGGCAGACGGCTTGAAGTACACCCTGCAGACCTTCGGCACGGATAAAGTCACCTTCTCCGTCGAGGTACCGGAGGGATGGAAGACCTCGCAGACCGGCACCCGCCCACGCTTCCTCGATCCGACCGGCGTCTGGCAGGTTCGCTTCGACACACGCGCCAGCAGGCACTCGCCCGCGCAGTCGGTCAAGGCCAGGGTCGCAAGCATCGACGAGAAGGACCTGGAGGTCCTCAGCCGTGACCATGGCACCCTCGTCTATACGTACACCGATAAGGCTCGAGGACCGCGGATGGGGCTGTCCCGTTGGCTTCCTGCCGACAACGGCAACGGCTCCGCCATCGAGATCACCGTCGGCGGCCGGCCACAGGACGAGGGCGGCCTGCGCGCTGTCCTCGACCGCGCCACCGAGACCGTCAACGTCCCCGTCAACCAGCGCCCCAACTGAAGGTCAGGGCATCAGCATTTAAGGCCGTCGGCAGGCGGGGTGCCCGTCAGGAAGTAGTTCTCCACAGCCTGGTCGACGCAGCCGTTGCCCTGGTGGTAACCAGTGTGACCGTCGCCGTCGCGGCTGATCAGCACACCGCTGTCCAGTTCGGCCGCCAGCGAGACTGCACCCTGGTAGGGCGTTGCCGGGTCGCGGGTGGTGCCGACCACCACGATCGGCTTGGCACCTGGGGCCTTGATCGGGTGCGGGGCGTTCTGCGGCTTCACCGGCCAGTCCACGCACGGCAGCGAGCCCCAGAGTAGGAAGGCGCCGAACCGCGGTGAAGCCGCTTTGTACACCGCCTCCTGCGCCTTGGTTTCGGCTATCGAGGTGACATCAGGGTGGTCGAGGCAGTTCACCGCATAGATCACCTCGTTCTGGTTGTTCTGGTAACCGCCCGGCCCGCGTCCGATGTACTCATCGGCGAGCTGCAGCAACCTGGCCCCCTTGCCCTCCGCGCCGTCGGCGACGGCCTGCTCGAGCCGCGGCCAGTATTCCTTCAGATACAGCGGAAAGATCACGCCGAGCACGGCGATGGCCTGGGTGACCACACGTGTGCCGTCGCCTGGCAGCGGGTGGGCGTCGGCCTCGGCCAACACCTTGTCGACCTTGGCGAGCACTGCCTCCTTGCTGCGGCCCAGCTGGCAGGACCGCTGCGCGCAGTCCGTGGCAAAGGCGTCCAGTGCGGTGTCGAAGCCTTTGGCCTGGCTGATGTTCAGCTGCTCGGACGGCTCCGCCGGGTCGACGGCACCATCCAGCACCAGCCGGCCGACGTTCTTCGGGAACAACTCCGCATAGGTGGCACCTAGATAGGTGCCGTACGACTTGCCCAGGTAGTAGAGCTGGGAGTCGCCGACGATGCCTCGCAGTACGTCGAGGTCGCGAGCTGCATCCTTGGTGGACACATGTGCGAGCAGGTCGCCGGACCGCTTCTCACAGCCGTCGGCCAGTTCCTTCGCCGCGTCGCTCAGCGCGGTGATCTCGGCCTCGTTGTCCGGGCTGCCGTCAGTCGCGATGACCTTGTCCAGCTGCGCTGTATCCAAGCAGCGCACCGGCGTCGATTGGCCCACGCCGCGCGGGTCCCAGCCGATCACGTCGAACTTGTTCAGCAGCGGCGTGCCGAGCACGAAGCTGGCCGCGGCGGCGTACTCGATGCCTGAGGCACCGGGGCCGCCCGGGTTGATGAACAGCGTCCCGACCCGGCCGGTACGGTCCCTGGCCGGGATCTTGCGGGCGCGCAACTCGATCGTCTTACCGGTGGGCTTGGCGTAGTCGAGCGGCACCGTGATGGTGGCGCACTGGCTGCCGCTGCCGCAGCGCTCCCAGGTGACCGGCTGCTGGTAGAACTTCTCCAGCCCGGCAGGGATCGGCCCGGCCGGCCCCTTTCCGGGGCCACCGCCCGGCTGGGCGACACCACCGTCGGCGCTCTGCGCCCGGCTGGCAACACCGCATCCGCTCGCTACCACCGCCAGACTCGCCAGGGCTGCCACGAATGCGGTTGTCCTTCGCGTCTTCACTGCGAGCTGTCTCCCGTGTCATCGCTGTCATCGCTGTCAGGACTGTCAGGACCTTGGCTCAACCGGCGACGTTTGCGCGGCTTCCGCTCGCTGCTGGGCGGGCTGCTGCTGGGTGGGCTGAGCTCCACGTCGACGGCTGGTTGCGCATCGGGCGTGGTCGTGGGCGAGGCTTCGTACTGCTGACGGGGTGAGCAGACGTCGGCGCGGCTGCAGGCACAGCGCCGGCCGGAGGCGGCCAGGCGGACCACCACGGTGTCACTCGGCACGTTGTGCCCGACCACTACGCCGTCGCCGGCCGGAGTCTCGACCGCGGTGCCGGTGGCCGGGGCCTTCGCGTTGAACTCCTGGTAGAGCGGGTGCTCGTACTTCAGGCAGCACATCAGCCGACCGCACGCGCCGGAGATCTTCAGCGGGTTGAGCGGCAGGTCCTGGTCCTTGGCCATCCGGACGCTGACCGGCTCGAAGTCCTTCAGGAAAGTGGCACAGCACAGGTCACGGCCGCACGGACCGATCCCGCCCTGCAGTCGGGCCTCGTCACGGGCACCGACCTGGCGCAGCTCGATCCGGGCCCGCAGTCCGCGAGCCAGGTCCCGGACCAGTTCGCGGAAGTCCACCCGGTGCGGCGCCGAGAAGTAGACGATGACCAGCTGGTCGATGTCCGGGCGGCGGTCGACAAAGTCGATCCCGACTACCTTCATCGGCAGGCCGTGTTGCCGGATCAGCCGCTTCGCGGTGAGCCGCGCGTCGGCCCGGCGCTGCCGGTTCTCCTCGTCCCGGTCCAGATCGGCTTCGGTGGCAATGCCGGCGCACAGCGGCAGACCACCGATCTCCTCCGTCACGTATTGCGGAGCCCAGACGCACTCAGCCACCTCGGGCCCGTCCCCGGTCGGGACCAGCACTTTGTCCCCGACCCGCGGATGATGAGGGCCGGGGTCCAGGTAGTAGAGCCGCCCGTAGCGCTCGAACGACACCGCCATCACCATGCCCACCCGGTCAGCCTACGTGTTCAGCGCTTCGTCCCCTTCACCGTGCTCTGTAGCTGCTCGCCGGCGGGGCCGTAGGTCGCACAGACGACCGACCGGTCCCCGTGTACCCAGTAGTCCTTGTCCGGGTACCAGAACTCCGGATTCAGCTCGGACTCGTCAGCCGGGATGCCGACGTACTTGCGGAACTCGGTGTTGCAGCTCGCCTCGGCTTCGGCCGCCGTCTTCTGGTCGCCGGGATAAGGCCCTTCTGGCAGGGTGACACCGGCGACCAGCTCGCCGGCGTGCGGTTCGTTGCACGGCCTCCGGACGACTTCACCGTCGTCGGTCCCGTCGTTGAAGCACTCCCCAACCATCAGCTCATCCACATAGACCTTCGGCATCGTGTACGACGGGGTGGAGGTCGGCGAGGCGTCGTTGTTGTTCGGGTCGTTACCCCAGCCGGTCGCGAAAAGGATCGCAAACAGGCCGGTCCAGAAGATGACCTGCAGGCTGCCGAACACCAGCCCGACCACCGCCTGAGCTGTCCCGCTCTCCCGCCGCCGCCGGATCTGTACCAGCGCGGCGATGCCCAGCCCGACCGCAACTGGTCCGGCGATGCCGAGCAGGGGGATTCCGGCCAGCCCGGTCGCGAGCGCGGCGGTGGCGAGCCCGTTCGTCTTGACCTGCGGTGTGCCCGGGTAGCCGAACCCTTGCGGAAACCCGTACCCGTACGGCGGCGGCTGCGAGAACACCTGCGGTCCGCCCGGATACCCCTGGTACGACGGCCCCGGAGGCACGAACGGCGGAGGCTGCTGGACCGGCTCCTCCGGCCGGCCGTAGGTCGGGAACCTGGGTGTGTCCTGCGGCCGGCCGTGACCCGGCGGGTATGGCGGTTCCGTCATCGCTCCCCCTAGCGCTGGGATCCGCGCATCGATCCGGTCAATTCCTCGCCTGGTTTACCCACCATGCATAGGAGGTTGCCATCAGCAACAGCACGATCTTCCAGTACGAGGTAGTACATGTCCAGCGCTGAGTCCTCGTACGGCTTGCCGACGAACCGGTGGAAGGCGGCCGCACAGTGCTGGGTTGCAGCGGCCTCCGTGACCTCGGCGGACAGGCCGGTCAGTGGCGCCTTGACCTTCGCGTAGGCCTCGCCCGAGTGCGGCTTCGCGCAGTCGGCGATCCGGACCATCCGCAGGGCTCCCACGTCGAGGTCGGCGTCGAAGCACTGGTTCACCCGGACCTGGGAGATCGACATACTCCGCCCGATCCCGGCCCTGATGTCGCCGTACACGCCGAGCGCCGCGGCTACCGCGATGGCGATCACCCAGAAGGCACTGATCGCCAGCGCGGCCAGGGCCAGCCAGCGGCCCCGGGCGCCCGACCGCCGGATCCGCCGCAGCCCGAGCCCCGCGAACACCACGGCGATCGGCACGAGTCCGGGCAGGCTCAGTACGAAGCCGGTCACGGCGAAGCGATCCAGCGGGCGTCGAACCACCGGCTGTACCCCGTCGAACCACGACTCGGCCGAGGGCAGAGCCGTCCGCACCGACGGCGGGTCGGCGGGGGACGGCTGGACCGGGTACGGCGGCTGGGTCATTCACTCGCCTTGCGGAGTGGGTGCGATCTGGCGACCCACACATCGTCTGGACCCCTCCATCCGTTACAGGCCGTCCACTCACCAGCCTTGGGCTCAACCCTCGAACAGACCGATCGTCATCGCCTCGAGCGCCAGCAGCGGCGCGACATTGCCCTCGATCGCCTCGCGACAGCCCGTGAGTGCGTCGATCCGGCGGATCGTCTGCTCCGGGCTGGTCCGGCCGGCCAGCTGCTCGATGTTCCTTCGTAGCTCGGCGTTGATCAACTCGGCGCCGGCCCGCGTCTGCACCACCAGAACATCCCGGTAGAGCGCCATCAGGTCGACCAGCGAGCGGTCCAGAACGTCGCGTTCCCAGCGCTTGGCCCGCGCCTTCTGCTGATCCTCGAGCTCCTTCAGCGCGGCGGCGGTCTCCCGCGGCTTGGCGCCCCTGGTACCCATCCCGAGCGCCTGCTCCAGGTCGGCCCGCTCCCTCTGGTCCACCTCCGAAGCACTCGCCTTGGACTCCTGCTTGGCGGCATCCACCAGTCGCTGGGCCGCACCCAGGCATGCGCCGATGTCACGCAGCTCGAACGGAACCTCCAGCACCTTCCGCCGTCGGTCGCGCACCTGCTCGTCGCGCGCCAGCGCCTTGGCCCGGCCGATGTGACCCTGCGCGGCACGGGCCGCGAATCGAGCCAGCTCCGGCTCGATCCCGCTCTTCCGGGTCAGCATCTCGGCGATGGCCGCGACCGGCGGGGTCCGCAGTACCAGTAGCCGGCAGCGGGACCGGATCGTCGGTACGACGTCCTCGACGGTCGGCGCGCACAGCACCCAGACCGTGCGCTGGGCCGGCTCCTCAATGCTCTTCAGCAGCGCATCGGCGGCCTGTTCCGTCAGCCGGTCCGCATCCTCGACCACCATCACCTGCCAGCGCCCCTGGGTCGGACTCATCGCCGCCCGGCGGACCAGCTCGCGGATCTCGCCGACCCGGATCGACAGCAACTCGGTGCGGATCAGAGACACGTCCGGGTGTGCGCCGCTCAACGCCGTACGGCATTCGTTGCATTCGCCCTTGCATCCGCCACAGCCCTGCAGTTGGCACTGGAGGGCGGCAGCGAAGGCACGGCCCGCGTTCGACCGGCCGGAGCCGGGTGGCCCGGTGATCAGCCAGGCATGCGTCATCCCGGCGGTCGCGGCACCGCTCTCGCCCTTCAGCCGCGCGTCGGCTGCAGCCACGGCCCGCTTCAGGACCTCGACGGCAGGCTCCTGCCCGACCAGGTCATCCCAGACAGTCACCGATTCACCCCCGCTCCGTCACCGTCGGACGAGTGCGTCCCGGCAGCAGCGGAGCCAGCCGGGCCTGGATCTGCGCAGCGATCTGCTGCCGGTCGCCGGTCGCGTCGACCACCAGATAGTGCTGCGGCTCGGCCGCTGCCAACTCCAGGAAGGCCGTCCGGACCCGTTGGTGGAAGTCAGCCGACTGGGCCTCGATCCGGTCCCGCTCCTCGAACCGGCTGAGGCCCCTATTCGGCGGCAGATCCAGCAGGATCGTCAGGTTGGGCCGTAGGTCATCCGTCGCCCACCGGTTCACCCGTTCGACGTCGGAGCTGTCCAGGTCCCGCCCGGACCCCTGGTACGCCAGCGCGGAGTCGACGTACCGGTCGGTGATGACCACGGCGCCCGCCTGCAGCGCCGGCTTGATCACCGAGTCGACGTGCTCGGCCTTGTCGGCGGCGTAGAGCAGAGCCTCGGCGCGGTGCGAGATCTCGCCGGTCGCCGGGTCGAGCACGATCTGGCGCAGCGTCTTGCCAAGGTCGGTCGCCCCCGGCTCGCGCGTGAGCAGGACCTGCTGGCCCTGCTCCTTGAGCCACTCGACCAGCAAGGCCGCCTGGGTGGATTTACCGGCTCCCTCGCCACCCTCCAGCGCGATGAAGAGCCCGTTCGTCGGGTACACCCCAGAAGTCTTGCCGAAGCTGCGGCGCAGGTCGAGCAGGAACGGCACGCCCGGGCGGTCGTCCATCTGCCGCCAGGCGATCACCCCGATCACACCCGCGAGGATGGCGGCGATCAGCATCGTCATGGCCGCGCCGTTGTAGTAAAGAGTCCAGCCGTCGAACAGGTGGAAGGTGTGACGGCCGAGCGCACCCGCGACGAAGGGCGCCACTGCCAGCGTCACGGCGAGCACGCTCCGGACCGCCGACTGGACGAAGGCGAAGGTGCGACCGCGCACGTTGTCCGGTACCTCCAGCCCGAGCAGCGTATAGCCGCAGACCCAGGACGCGCCGGCGCAGAAACCGAGCGCGACCGCGATCATGGTGGCGATCTCGATCTCCTGGACCAGGGCCAGCGCGACCAGGCAGATCGCGGACCCGACCAGCCCGGCGGCGAACAGCCGGCGCCGGGACAGCCCGGAGAACACCCGCGGCGCAAAACCCATCCCGAGTGCCAGACCGCCGAAGACGGCGCCGAAGAGCACGCCATACCCGGGATCACCGGCGCCCAGATCCTCGACGTACGTGCGGCCGAGCCCGATTACCACGGCCCCGGCGGCGAACGCGCCGGAGATGCCGACCACCAACCCGCGGACCACGGGAGTGCCGGTCACGTAGGACCAGCCCTCGACCATCGTCCGCCACAGCGTCGGGTGCTTCTCGTGCTGGTGACCTCCTGCGCGGCCGATCTCCGCCACCGACACGATCGCCAGCGCGGACACCAGGAAGGTCGCCGCGTTGACATAGACGGCCAGGTTGTTCGAGAAGCTCCCGGGCTCCCCGGTGGTCGCCTCCACTCCGTTGGCGATCAGCGTGATCGCTGTGAAGATGACCGCCGCCGGCAGCGCCGTCCCGTACGTCGTGATGAGGCTGAGCTGGTTCGCCGCCTCCAGCCGGTGCCGGGGAATCAGGTTCGGCACGCTGGCGTCCTTGGCCGGGCCCCAGATCAGGCTGACGACCTCGATCAGCACCGTGGCTACCAGCAGCCAGGTCAGCGTGCCGACCAGCGGGATGGTGACGAAGAAGGCGGCCCGGATCAGGTCGCCGAAGATCATCGTCCGGCGCCGGTCCAGCCGGTCCGCGATCCAGCCGGCCACCGGCCCCATCACCAGCGCGGGCAGCACCCGCAGGAACAGCACGCCGCCGATCGCGAAGTTCGCCGCCTGGTAGTTGTTGCCGGCGAACGACTTCGCCATCGCCGTCAGTGCCAGTAGCCCGATCCAGTCGCCCAGGCTGGACAACCCGAAAGCGATCCACAGTCGCCGGAACGCCCGGATCCGCAACACCGCGCGCAGATCGTGCGCCGGTGCGGGATCGGTTAACGCGTCGTACGCCTCCGGCACGCTACGAAGCCTAGTAGGAGCCTCCGACAAGCCCAGCGAGGGTGGCTTCCCGGAGCCCCTGGAGATCCTGAGTCCTGGTGACGTAGAACATGGCGTTCTACACTGGGCGGCATGGAACGCATCCCGGTTCGCGAGCTCAACCAACACACCAGCGCGGTCCTGGCACGGGTGGCCGGCGGTGAATCGCTGGAGATCACCATCAGCGGCCGGCCGGCCGCACTGCTCATTCCCGTCGACAGTGCTGCGTCGGGGATGGAAGACCTCGTCCGGCGCGGCCGGGTGATCCCAGCCACAGATCCGGGCCCTCCCGCGCTGCCCGACGGTGAAACGGACACGTCGACCGACTCTGCCCAGGTTGTCTCGGATCTTCGCGAGGAACGGCTGTGATCTACCTGGACTCTGCCGCGATCGTGAAACTCATTCGCCCAGAGACCGAGACAGCGGCGCTCCACGCCTGGCTGACATCGCAGCAGGACAAGGTGCTGGTGACCTCGACCCTCGTCGAGATCGAGGTTCCTCGCGCCCTACGGCGGACCGATCCTGGTCGACTGGTGGCCGTGCCCACCCTGCTGGCGAAGCTCAATCGCATCCCCATGGACGAGACGGTCCGGGCAACGGCGGCCGCCTACGCGGACCCTCAGCTGCGAACCCCGGACGCCATTCACCTGGCCAGCGCCCAGACCCTGCTGCTGGAGGGCCTGCCTCTTACAGCCCTCGTCACCTACGACAAGCGTCTGCTCACCGCCGCGGCTGAAGTCGGCCTCGCCACGGCGGCTCCAGGCGCCGAGGGCCCGAAGTACTAGTGGTGTGTCTGGCAAATAGCTATGCAGTGAACTTGAGGGACAGGCTCGCGGGGCCGGTGTGCAGTTTGTACTTGTCGGGGATCGCCGGGCCGCAGGAATTGGAGCCGATGCCGGCCTGGGCCAGGTCGAGTGTCACGTACGTCGTGTCGCGGGCGACCAGGTCCGGCGCGTGCTTCGCCTCCTCCAGGTCCCGGGTGGTCCAGTTCCGTACGGTCAGGCCGAATAGGTCCGGAGCCGCCTCGATCCGCAGGGAGTCCAGCACCGCCCAGCGGGTGTCGATGCGGTGACCGTTCTCCTGCGGACGCACGTACGGCGTCTGCAGCTGGTCCACCGTCGCGGAGTACTTACCGACTACGGCAGCGGCGCGGGTGTCGACGTACGCCTCGTTCGGGCCGGTGCCGAACCACTCGACCCGCTCCACCCGGCGCGGCAGCTCAAAGGTGATGCCCAGCCGCGGCAGTGTCGCCGGCACCTGTCCGTCAGGCTCCACCGACATGTCCAGTACTACGGAACCGTCCTCCGCGTGCGTCCACCGCCAAGTGGCGACCAGACCCCACTGCAGAGCCGGCGGGGCGGTCCTGGTGACCACCTCCCAAGCGCCTTCCACCGGACCGGCAGACACCACGCGGTGCTGAACCCGGTGGAGCCCTGCTTCCTTCCACCCGCCCGCGACGCCCGGGATCGCGTCGTTGTCGGTCGGAGCCCGCCAGACGTCCAGGTGGAGGTTGCGCAGGCCGAGCGACGCCACGTCGATCCCGTGCACGCCAGAAGCGACATCCTCGCCGCCGGACTCCCTGGTCTGTCCAACTCCACTCGTCGTCTCGGCCGGCTCGTCGAGCCGCACCTGTCCCGAGGCAACGCGGTGACCGGCCTCCGCCCACGCGATGCCCTCTGTCAGCTCGGCCGTGACAGTCAGCCAGGTGTCGGGCTGGTTCGCCTCTGCCTGCGCGATCATTCCCGGCGGCAGCTCGACGGACACCGTCTGGCCCGGCGCGATCGGCGGCACCGGTAAGTTCCCGGTGCCCACGACCTCGCCCTGGACCTCCGTGACGGTGTTGAACGTCAGGTGGCTGGTGTCGAGCACTTCGTAGCGGCTGGTGATGGCGACACGACCCTTGCCGTCCGCGGTGATCACCAGCGGCTCGATCACCTTGACGTACTCGATCATGCCCGGCGACGGCGTCCGGTCCGGCAACAGCAGCCCGTCGCAGACGAAGTTGCCGTCGTGGATCAGCTCGCCGAAGTCGCCGCCGTACGCGTAGAACTCCTTGCCGTCGGCATCCTTCGCCCGCAGGCCGTGGTCGATCCACTCCCAGATGAAGCCGCCCTGGCAGCGCGGGTACTTCTCGAACAGCTCGCGATAGTCGGACAGCCCGCCCGGGCCGTTGCCCATCGCATGCCCGTACTCGCACAGGATGAACGGCAGCCCCCGGTACGACGAGGGGTCGGCGCCGATCTTCTCCACATCCTCCAGCGAGGTGTACATCTGCGAGTACACGTCGACGAACTCCACCTGGGAGTCCCGCTCGTAGTGCACCGGCCGGGACGGATCCCGGTCCTTGGCGAAGTCGTACATCGCCCGCAGGTTGTCGCCCATCCCGCACTCGTTGCCGAGCGACCAGATCACGATGCTCGGGTGGTTCTTGTCCCGCTCGACCATCCGGCGCATCCGCTCGACCAGGTCACCCTCCCAGCGTGGGTCCATCACCGGGTTCGGCAGGTTCGGCGGCTCCGGCTCGTAGCCGAACCCGTGCGTCTCCAGGTCGCACTCGTCGATCGCATAGAGGCCGTACTCGTCGCAGAGCTGGAGGAAGTGCGGGTGCGGCGGGTAGTGGCTGGTCCGGACCGCGTTGATGCCGGCCCGCTTCATCAGCAGCACGTCATCGAGCATGTCCTGCTCGGTCAACGCACGGCCGCGGTCCGGGTGGAACTCGTGCCGGTTGACCCCGTTGAAGAGGACCCGATTGCCGTTCACCGTGAGAATGCCGTCCACGATCGCCACCGTGCGGAACCCGATCCGCAGCCGGACTGCACCACCCTCGCTACGCAGCACAGCGTCGTACAGGCGGGGATTCTCGGCGCTCCACGGTTCGACCCGATCGATCCGCGCATGCTCGCCGGTTGGCAGCTCGAGGTCGAGCTCCGGTATGGCGACGGTGCCCGCCACGTCAGACTCCACCAGCAGCGTTCCGGCGCCGTCGAGATGATCGAAGGCGGCACGCACGAACACATCGGTGGGCGCGCCCTGGCGGAGCGCCAGCAGGTTCACCTCGCGAAAGATCCCGGACAGCCACCACATGTCCTGGTCCTCGACGTAGCTGCCCGCCGACCACTGGTGCACCCGGACGGCGATCCGGATCTCCTTGCCCGGGGCAACCAGCTCGGTCAGGTCGAACTCGCTCGGCAACCGGCTGCCCGAGGACCAGCCGACGAAGCTGCCGTCCACAAACACCGCGAAGCGCGAGTCGACGCCCTCGAACCGCAGCACCACCCGGGCGCCGTCCCAGTCAGCCGGCACCGTGACCATGCGGACGTAATCACCGGTCGGGTTGTCCGTCGGCACATGCGGCGGCTCGAGCGGGAAGGGATAGACGACATTCGTGTACGCCGGGGCGCCGTGCCCGCTGAGCTGCCAGTGCCCGGGCACGCTGATGGTGTCCCATCCGGACGTGTCCAGGTCTCCGGACAGGTCGTCGGGCGCGTCTGCCAGGCTCGGGCTGAGCCGGAAGCTCCAGTCACCGGTCAGCGGGATCCGCGGGGAGTCGTCATCCAGCCAGGCCCGAGCGGGCAGCACGTTGGCGCCGGGAGCGAAGTCTTCGACGTAACTGAGGTCTGAGGTCACAGACATCGACCGTACCGCTGATCTGTTCATACATCCACAGGTCTGAACAGATATGGACACTCACAAGTGGGCCCGGGCGCAGTCCGCGCAAAGGCCGATCAGGGCAACCTGTTCCGGGGCCAGCCGGAAGCCGAGCTCGCGCTGCAGCTTCCGCCGGACCGGGTCCAGGATGTCGCCCGCCACATCCACCACCGTGCCGCACACGCTGCAGCGCAGGTGCAGGTGCCGCGGCACCAGATCGCCCGCCAGGTGGTACGTCGTACCGGCGCGGCCGAGGTTGACATGGGTGACAAGGCCGAGCTCGCCAAGCGCATCGAGCGCCCGGTAGACGGTGGCCCGATGGATGCCCGGGCGCAGCTCTTCCGCACGCTCGCCGATCTGCTCGGCGCTGAGGTGCTCCTCAGTGGCCGCGAGCACCTCGACAACAGCGAGACGGGCCGGCGTGACCCGTTCGCCGCGCTCGCGCAGCCGTTCCGCAGTGACCTCGGACGGGCCCTTCACCGGCGTTGCCATACCCCCAGTCTGACCTATCGTCCCAGCCGTTTACCGAGGCTCCTGAAGGGCACTGCGCCAGAGGCATATAGTCAAGTTGAAACCACACTTTCACCTGTCTTCGGAGGATCGTCGTGACCGACTACACCCTGCCGGATCTTGGCTATGACTATGGCGCGCTCGAGCCGCATATCTCCGGCCAGATCATGGAACTCCACCACAACAAGCACCACCAGGCTTACGTCACCGGCGCCAACACCGCGCTGGAGCAGATGGCGGAGGCCCGGGACAAGGATTCCTTCGGCACCGTGAACCAGCTGAGCAAGAACCTCGCGTTCAACCTGGCCGGACATGTGAACCATACCGTCTTCTGGCAGAACCTCTCCCCGGACGGCGGCGACAAGCCGGACGGTGACCTCAGCGCGGCCGTGGACGAGTTCTTCGGCTCCTTCGACGCGTTCCGCAAGCAATTCACCGCGAGCGCACTCGGCATCCAGGGCTCCGGCTGGTCCATCCTGACCTACGACACGCTGGGCCAGAAGCTGCTCATCGAACAGCTCTACGACCACCAGGGAAACCTCGCCCAGGGTCAGGTCCCGCTGCTGATGCTGGACATGTGGGAGCACGCCTTCTACCTGCAGTACAAGAACGTCAAGGCCGATTACGTCGAGGCCTTCTGGAACGTCGCACACTGGGCCGACGTAGCAAAGCGCTTCAGCACCGCCCGCACCCAAACCACAGGCCTCCTCACCCCAGGCAAGTAACAACAACCACCCACCGGTCAGGGGCTAGAAAACCCCCGGGGGCGCGACAAAGCCCGCATGATCATCGGTCCCAAAAAACCATCCCTGACCGCTGCCAGTCGGCTGACAGGCAACCTAGATGGTTTTTTGGGACCGATGATCATGCGGGCTTTCGCCGCTGTGGCTGGGGTTTTCTAGCCTGTGACCGCGCTGTGGCTCAGGACTTCTTGGTTGCTGTCTTCTTGGTCGTCGCGGTCTTCTTGGTCGCTGTCTTCTTGGCCGTCGCGGCCTTCTTGGTGGCTGTCTTCTTGGCGGCGGTCTTCTTGGTCGCGGTCTTCTTTGCCGGGGCCTTCTTGGCGGTCTTCTTCACCGGACCACGGGCGCGCTTGTCGGCCAGCAATTCGGCCGCGCGGAGCAGCGAGATGGTGTCGACCGAGTCGTCCTTGCGCAGGGTCGCATTGGTCTCCCCGTCGGTCACGTACGGACCGAAACGGCCCTCCTTCACCACCACCGGCTTGCCGGACTCCGGGTCCTCACCCAGCTCCTTCAGCGGCGGCGCGGCGGCCTGCCGGCCACGCTGCTTGGGCTCGGCGTAGATCTTCAGAGCTTCCTCGAGGGTGATCTCGAACATCTGCTCCTCGGACTGCAGCGACCGGGAATCGGTGCCCTTCTTCAGGTACGGCCCGTAGCGGCCGTTCTGCGCGGTGATCTCCGCACCGGTCTCCGGGTCCTTGCCGACCACCCGGGGCAGCGACAGCAGCTTGAGCGCGTCGTCCAGGGTGACGCTGTCCAGCGACATCGACTTCAGCAGCGAGGCGGTCCGCGGCTTCGCGCTCTTCGGTGCGTCCTCAGGCAGCACCTCGGTCACGTACGGACCGAAGCGACCCACCTTCGCGACGACCTTGAGGCCTGTCTCCGGCACAGTGCCGAGGTCCAGCTCGACCCCGGACGGCTGGCTCAGTAGCTCGCGCGCCTTCTCGACGGTGAGTTCGTCCGGCGGCAGGTCCTCGGGGACGTTCGCCCGGGACCCGTCCTTCTCCTCGACGTACGGGCCGTAGCGGCCGACCCGGACCACGATGCCCTCACCGACTCCGAAGGTGGACATCTCCCGGGCGTCGATGTCGCCCAGGTCGTTGACCATCGAGTGCAGGCCTTCGACCCCGGCGTCACCGAAGTAGAACCGGCCCAGCACGCCTTCGCGGGCCTGGTTGCCGGCCGCGACGTCGTCGAGCACGTCCTCCATCGTCGCGGTGAAGGCATAGTCGACCAGCCGGGTGAAGTGCTCCTCTAGCAGCCGGACCACGGCGAAGGCCAGCCATGCCGGGACCAGCGCGTTGCCCTTCTTGTAGACATAACCGCGGGCCTGGATCGTGCCCAGGATCGACGCGTACGTCGACGGCCGGCCGATCTCGCGCTCCTCCAGCTCGCGGATCAGGGTTGCTTCGGTGAAACGGGCCGGCGGCTTCGTCTCGTGCCCGGAGGCGATCACCTCGTCGGCCGGCAGCACGTCGCCCTCGGCCACGTCCGGCAGTTGGGTCTCGCGATCGTCGGTGTCGGCCGACGGGTCGTCCGCCCCCTCGACGTACGCCTTCAGGAAGCCGTGGAAGGTGATCACGCGACCCGACGAGGTGAACTCGCAGTTCTCGCCGGAGTTGGCCCGGGCGTCGATCCTGATGGAGACGCTGCGGCCCTCGGCGTCCTTCATCTGGGACGCGATGGTCCGCATCCAGATCAGCTCGTAGAGCCGGTACTCGGAACCGCTCAGCCCGGTCTGTGCCGGGGTCTGGAAGACCTCGCCGGCCGGCCGGATGGCCTCGTGCGCCTCTTGGGCGTTCTTCACCTTGGAGGTGTAGACCCGCGGCTTGTCCGGCAGGTACGACGCGCCGTACAGCTCGCGGACCTGGGACCGGGCCGCGGTGACGGCGGTGTCCGACAGCGTGACCGAGTCGGTACGCATATAGGTGATGTTGCCGTTCTCGTACAGCCGCTGCGCGACCTGCATCGTCTGCGAGGCGGACATGTTGAGCTTGCGGCCCGCCTCCTGCTGCAACGTGGTGGTCCGGAACGGCGCGTACGGCTTGCGGGTGTACGGCTTGGACTCGATCGACCGGACGGTGAACTGCGAGTCCCGCAGCGCAGCGGCCAGCGCTGTCGCCGTCGACTCGTCCAGGTGAACCGTGTTCTGGCTCTTCAGCTCGCCGGTGGGCGCGAAGTCGCGGCCCTGCGCCACTCGCTTGCTGTCCACCGAGACCAGCCGGGACGGGAACTGCCGGGGCGACTTACCCTCACCCGCGTCCAGCGTGGCGTCCAGATCCCAGTACGACGCGCTGCGGAAGGCGATCCGTTCGCGCTCCCGGTCGACCACCATCCGGATCGCGACGGACTGGACCCGGCCGGCCGACAGCTTCGGCATCACCTTCTTCCAGAGCACCGGCGAGACCTCGTAGCCGTACAGCCGGTCGAGGATGCGCCGGGCCTCCTGGGCGTCGACGAGCGCGTCGTTGATGTCCCGCGCACTGCCGACCGCCTCCTGGATCGCCTTCGGGGTGATCTCGTGGAAGACCATCCGATGGACCGGGATCGTCGGCTTCAGCTCGTCCAGCAGGTGCCACGCGATGGCCTCGCCCTCGCGGTCCTCATCTGTGGCCAGGTAGAGCTCGTCGGCGGACTTCAGCAGATCCTTGAGCTTGCGGATCTGCGCCTTCTTGTCGGCCGGTACGACGTACAGGGGGTCGAAGTGGTCGTCGATGTTCACGCCGAGCCGCGCCCAGGGCAGGCCCTTGTACTTGGCCGGGATCTCGTCGGCACCCTTCGGCAGGTCCCGGATGTGGCCGAAACTCGACTCCACCACGTACCCGGACCCCAGGAAGCCGGCGATCATCCGCGCCTTCTTCGGCGACTCGACGATCACCAGCCGGCGCCCAGCGCCGTTACTCCCTGCTTTGACCCCTGCTGCCCCTGCCACTGCGCTCCTCGCCTTGCCCTATGTCACTCATCATGCTGACAACACGTGCAGCCGGACCTGTGTTCCCCTAAGCGCAGACCCTGACCCACCCGAGGACAGCGTACGGCCGACAGCAACGCACTTCTCAACGCACCGTAACCGGTCCTGGCGTCGGCGCCCTCATCAGCCCCGCTCAGCGGACGAACCTCACCTCCGGGTGCATCGGCGATTCGGGGCCAGTAGCGACCGCGGCCTGGCCCGCGCCAGACCACGCAGCTTGCCGGCAGGCTGATGCTGTCGCCCGGCCGAAACGGCACAGTTGCCGTACGCATCGTTGTCCAAGGCAGCGACCGTGGGCGGGAAGCGAGGCTGACCTGCCGCAAACCCTGAGCGCATCAGACTTTCGGCTGGAATATCCCTGAGTTGCCCCCCGGAGCTATCCGTTCGCCGTACCAGGGGACACTACGGGTGGGTTCCGGTGGCAACCAGGCCCTTCTCCATGACAAGGTCTGACCTGGTACGGCTGTGGTCCCCTCCCATGGTGGTGCCAGAGCTACGGAAGAAGTAGTGCCAAGACCATCAGATCTGGTCCCCCGCACCGCTAGTTTCGAGGTAGTCGGAAGTTCCTGGGGCGGCAGTCAGAGAGGGCGCGTGGGAGTCATGGTCGCGACATACCTGAAGAGGTGGCTCGGCAGCCGGTTGTTGAGCAGAACCACCCGGAAGGGCCTGGATCTGTCCAAGCTGCGGGTGATCCCGCGCTCGGTCTCGATGCCGCTGCGCCGGGACGGCCTGGACCCGGTACCGGAACTCGCCAAGGTGCGTGAGGTCGAGCCGTTCAGCAAGCTGGCGAACCTGTTCGGGCTGAACGTCTGGCTGGTCACCGGTCATGCCGAGGCCAAGGTGGTGCTGTCGGATACCGAGAACTTCAGCAACGACATCCGGCCGATGATCGGCTCGGACCCGAACAAGCCGGCCGAGGGGATCGGCGGCCTCGGGTTCACCGATCCGCCGGACCACACCCGGCTGCGCCGGTTCCTGACCCCGGAGTTCACCAAGCGCCGGCTGTCCCGGCTGACGCCGCGGATCGAGGAGATCGTCAACGGCCAGCTCGACCTGATGGAGGCCAAGGGTCCCATCGTCGACCTGGTCGCGGACTTCGCCTTCGCGGTGCCGTTCCTGGTGATCAGCGACCTGCTGGGCGTGCCCGAGTCCGATCGTGAGCTGTTCCGCCAGCTCGGCCCGGCCCGGTTCGACCTGTCCGGTGGCGGCGCCGGTGTGTTCAGCGCGGCGAGTGAGTCGCGAGAGTTCCTGTTCGAGATCGTCGCCAAGCAGCGGAAGGACCCCGGCGACGGCCTGATCGGGTCGATCCTGCGCGAGCACGGCGACGAGATCGACGACATCGAGCTGGGCGGACTAGCCGACGGGGTTTTCCTGGGTGGCTACGAGACGTCCGCCAGCATGCTCGCGCTGGGCACCCTGGTGCTGCTGCGCGATCCGGAGAACTTCGCCCGGATCCGGTCCGAGGAGGGCGCGGTCGACAGCATCGTCGAGGAGCTGCTGCGCTACCTGACCGTGGTCCAGGTCGCCTTCCCGCGCTTCGCCCGACACGACCAGGAACTGTTCGGCCAGCGGGTCAACAAGGGCGATCTGGTCGCCGTCTCACTGTCCGGTGCCGACCGTGAGGCCAAGGTGTTCGGCCCGGACGCGGAGGACTTCTACCCGCAGCGGGCCCCTGCAGCGCACTTGGCCTTCGGGCACGGCATGCACCGCTGTGTCGGCGCCGAGCTGGCCCGGATGGAGCTCCGTTCCGCCTTCACCGCCCTGGCGGACCGCTTCCCGGACCTCTCCCTGGCGGTGGCACCCGAGCAGCTCCGTTTTCGCGACTTCTCCATCGTCTACGGCGTCGAGTCCCTGCCCGTCCAGCTGCGCGCCGCCGACGCCGGGGCCCAGCAAGCCGCCGGCTGAACCGGCCGTCGTACCAGCTGGCAGCTGGTACCACGGCCCGGGCCTCACGGTCGGACTACTACCGACTGGCGATGACAGGTCACCCCTGGTGAATGAGAATTACGCATCGTCTCATGCAGCCCTGGGGAGGTCTGATGCCGGAGACGTCGGGGGTCACTGCGCGAATCGCTGCGGCCATGACGTGCGCCCAGACGGGAAAGCCGACCGAGGCGGCCGAGGACATCCGCTGGCTGCTGGCCGAGCTCGGGCCCGAGCCGACCACTGAGCGGGCCGCGGCCGAGTACGTCCGCGCGGTTACGGCACACCACGCAAACGACAGCCAGGTGGCCCTGGACGCGGTCGACGACTGCCTCCGGGTGGCGCGGGCGATCGACGAGCCCGGCTGGGAGGCGAATGCCCTCGCGCTGCGGATCGTCACGCTGATCCGGGCCGGCCAGGGCGGCGACTCGGTGACCGATCTGGTCGCCGCGGAGCACGCGCTCTCCCGCACCCAGAACGTCGGGCTGGCGGCGTGGGCGCACACCGGTCTCGGCTATGCGTACGACCTCCTGCGGCTCTTCGAGCTGTGCATCCCGCACTTCGAGCTGGCTGCAGCGACCGAGGTCGACCTGCTCGGCGTGCCGGAGGCGCCCGCGATCGACCGGCTGAACCTGGCCGAGTCCAACCTTCGCTGGGCGCACGAGATGGAGCGGCTGGGCGACAGGTCGTACGACGAGCAGATCCGGCGCCGGCGTAGCGCGGCGCGGCGCTGGGCCGGTGAGGCGATCAAGATGATCGCCCGCGACGACCTGATCGGCTACTGGCCGATCGCCGGGCGGATGTGGCTGGCCGCCTGCGACGGCGACACCGACCCGGCCACCGCCGCGGTGGTGCTGAAGGACTGCCGCGACCAACTGGCCAAGCTCGGCGACGCGGAACTGGGCGCGATCGCCGGCGCCTACCTGGCCAAGTCGTACGCGGCGCTCGGCCGGATCGACGAGGCCCTGGAGGCCGCCGGCCGTGCCGCTGCCGAGCTGCCGCCGACGTCCGATCCGCCGGTCGAGGCACTGATCCGGCACACAGTTGTCCAGATCGTCGCCGACTCGGGTGATGCCGGCGCGACGGCCGGGCTGCGGTACGCCCGCTCCATCGCCCGCGGCTGGTGGGCGGAACGCCTGCGCGGCCTGTACGCCGTCCGCAGCGCGCTGGCGACGCACGAGCTCTCCCTACGGCACGATGCGGAGTGGCGTGCCGCCCGGGAGGACCCGCTGACCGGCGTCGGGAATCGCCGTGCGCTGGACGAGCGGATGGCCCTGGCGATCGACTCCGGCCGTTCCATCGCCGTGGTCGCCCTCGACGTGGACAACCTCAAGGTGGTCAACGACAGCCACGGTCACGCCCGCGGCGACGAGGTGCTCCGCCTGGTCGGGCGGTTGCTGGCCGAGCAGTCCCGGGCCGAGGACGTGGTGGCCCGAGCGGGCGGCGACGAGTTCGTGGTGGTGCTGGACAACCCGGACGAGCGCGGTGCCGGCGAACTGGTCGACCGGATCAGAGCGGCAGCGGAGCGGATCGCGATGACGGCCGACGAGCCCTGGTTCGCAATGCTCCGGCTCAGCATCGGCCAGGCCACCAGCACCGACGGCACCCCGGTCACCGAACTGCTCACCGCCGCAGACACCCACATGTACGCCGACAAACGCCGTCAGCGCGGCTAGTGTCGCGTGATGCTGGTTCCTTTAACGATGGCGGTGTCCAGGTGGGTGCATCGCAAGGCGGAGGACCTGCCTCGATGCCCAGCATCGTGGCTGGTTCTCCAACGCCGCGAGGTGCCCGCCTGGGCGCCGCCAGCGTAAAGGAACCAGCATCACGCGACACTAGTGCCCTGAGCAGTTGAGGAAGCCCTCGACGACCAGGCGGTGGATCTGCGGCAGGTAGTCGCGCTGCAGGTCTTCCAGCGGCACGTCCAGAAGCTGTGCCAAGGCACCGAGGATCTGGCCTGTGCTCAGGTCGCCGTCGCAGGCGCCGACGAACCCGGCCAGCACTGTGTCCGCCTGCTCGGCCCGGCGCATCCCTCGCTGCCGCCTGAGCACGATCGTGGCCGGATCCGCAGCACCCGGCGGTCCGGCCGACTCCTCCACCAGGTCCTCAGCGACCACCAGGTTCAGCTCGGTGAGATCCGCCGGTAGCTGCTCGAGCCGCCTGAACCGCTCCAGCACATGTGGCCCGATCGGCTGCTCGATCTCGTATGGCCACTCCTCGCAGGTCGTCGTACCAGGGGTGTTGCGCAGCGTCACCCAGCCCATCCCGATCGCTTCCACCTGCTGCTCGTCGAGCCACCTGAGCCAGGCGTCGTACCGGGTTGTGTACTCGGGGCGGCCGTGCAGGCCCGCGTCGCGCAACCACAGCTCGACGTACTCGGCCGGGTCCAGTTGCTCGCGCTGCACCACCCAGCTCGAGCGGTCACCGGTCCAGCTCGCCAGGCGCTCGCGCCAGTCCTGTCCGCGGACGTAGGTCCAGTTGGCGAGCAGTTGGCACCAGCCGCCGTCATTGAGGTGCTGCGGCGCCTCCCGGACCAACTGTTCCACCGCGGAATCGCCGGCGAACCCGGTCTCGCGGTACGTGAGCCGCCCGTCCACAGGCGGCGCGATCACGTACGGCGGATTGCTGACGATCAGGTCGAACCGCTCATCCGCGACTGGCTCGTAGAGACTCCCGGCCCGTACGTCGAGTCGCAGCTGGTTGAGCGTTGCCGTCCAGCGGGTGAGCTGGAGCGCACGGGGATTCACGTCAGTGGCGACGATGTGGTCTACCCGGTCGGCCAGGTGCAGGGCCTGGATCCCGCAGCCGGTCCCGAGGTCGAGGGCGCTGCCGGCCATGACCGGAACGGTCAGCTTGACCAGGCTCAGACTGGCGGGCGCGATTCCAAGGACGTAGTCGGGGCGCATCGGCTCCCGGCGACCGTCCAGCCCGGGCGTCAGATCGGCCACCACCCACCACCGCCGGTCATCTTCGGCGTACGGCCGGACGTCCACAGCGGCCCGCAGGTCAGTGCCTTTCTCAACGCCCTTCTCAACGCCCTCATCAGCGCCCTCAGCAACCAACAGGCCGATGCCGACCAATTCGTCGAGGATACCCAGGAACGCCTTGCCCAGAAGCGATTCCGGCACCGGTCGCTGCAGCAGGAAGAGCCTGATCAAGGTGTCCAGCGGATCGCCGCCCTCGGTGGCACGCATGGCCGGGACCGTCTCGTTCCGGCCGAGCGCCGCGTTGGCCTGCGAACCCAGCCGCTCGGCAACGCCCTCGACCGTATAGCCCGCTGTGTCGAACGCATCCCGGAGCGCTCCGGCTGCCACGTCCGTCAGTTCGGTGCCTGCTTGCTCACTCGTCACCCTGCCATCCTCGCAGGCCGTCCGTGCCCTTGAGTTATCCACAGGTTGACTTTCTGTCACCGCACGATCACCCCGGTCCTGGCAGGATTCAGCAGGTCAGAGCGATGCAGGGACAAGGGAGAATTTGCGATGAGGATGCGTGCGGGGTTCGCGCTCGCCACGGGGCTGATGCTGGTCACCGGGTGCGGGGCATCGGGTCTGGAGACCGGCGCCGGGACGGTCGAGAAGAAGACGGCGGAGGCTTTCCTGACCACCGCCGAGACCGACTGGCACCAACAGGTCGACGCCGAGCCGAACAAGAACCTCAGCGCCGACGGGCGGTGCTACTTCGTCACCGGTGCCGATGGCAACAAATCGCTCGGTACGGTCGCCTGCGGCCCGGTACGCCGACTGGGTACGCCGGAGCGGCAGGTCTGGGACATCGTCCGGGTCCAGACCACCGGCGGGGACAAGCCCGGACTGCAGATCCCCGAGAACGAGCCCTGGAAGCAGTCCCAGCTCCGGCCCGACAGCAGCGGCCTGTGGCGACCGGACGACAAGACGGCCGCCGACAACGCCGACGTGCTGGCCGCACCACCCGCTCCGGCGGCACCGGCGGGGATGACGGAGGTCAGCGACAGGGCTGAGACATTGGACCTGAAGCCGGCGACGGACAAGCTCGTGGTGCCCGACGGAACCGTCACGCTGAAAGGGATCGCGACCCCGGCGACCATCGGCACCGGCGCCGACTCGCAGTCCCCGGCCAGCGGCGAGAAGTTCGTGGTGGCAACCTTCGGTACCGCGCCGACCATCGACCAGTTGACCGGCCAACCGGCTTTCAACCCGCAGTCCACCACCACAGTCGGGACGAAGTGGACAGTCACCGTCGGCAGCCAGCAGCGTCCGGTCGAGGTATTGCCGGCCGCCGACGGATCGGCTACGACCGTGCAACGGACGATCGTCGCCTCGGTTCCCGAGGACACACCTGAGGTGCTCCTGACCGCGACCAATGGGCCGATCGTCCAGTCGCTGTCGCTGATCAGCGGCAAGCGGACCACCAACACCGCTGCCGCCTACTACCGCACCGGCACGCAGGCTCAGCTGAACAAGGCGCTGGCGGCCACGTCGGTCACCCAGGGCCGGGACTTCAGGAGCACCTTCTCGCTCTCATTGGGGCAGGCTGTCCTGACACCGTGGGACTCCGAGCGCGGCTGGGCCCCGGCCGGGAAGGCCTGGGTGCGGGTGGAGGTCGAGTCCCAGCTCGAGTACCCCTACGTCATGTACCTATCAGCCTGGGCCGCGTCCTTCCTGACCGCTACTGCCGACGGTGTGCCGGTTTCGGTCGGGCCGAACAACCCGGACGCCGACGTCGCCCGCATCGCGGTCCCGGCCGGAGCCAAGACCGTGCAGATCAAGGCCGCCGCGACGTTGAACTACAAGAGCAACAGCTACAGCGGGCACAACTCGCCGAAAGCCGGTTCGGCCACTTACCCGGCTCTTACCGCCACCGCCAGCTTCAAATAGCGGCGAAGAAGTAAGGCGTCGCGGCGCGGAAGACCTCCACCAGCCGGGCGCGAACGGCATCTGGGTGCATGACGGCCACCGGATCCTTCGCGCCCGCCAGCGGCAGGCCCCGGTCGATCAGGAGGTACACCATCCGCAACGTGCGCAAGGTGTTCGACACCTCCGGGCGGATCCCGGGGTCATCGCCGCCGAGCACCACACCACGGATCGCCGGCTCGAGCCACGCGACCGCGTCCGCCTCGGTCAGGTCGGTACGGGTCAGCGTGGCGGCAAGCGCCGAGCCCAGCCGGTCGTCCTCCAGATCGCGCAACACGTACTCCGTCGGCGTCAGCAGCCGCCCGATACCCAGCTCGAGCATCCGCAGGGGCTCCACCGCGGGGACCAGCGCCAGTTCCCCCAGCAGGTCGCTCCCATGTGCGACGGCGTGCAGCCAGCCTAGCTTCCCGTCGTACCCGCGCAGGTCCTGCTCCGCGACGTACCAGCGTTCGAAGGGCGGCACCCAGGCTGGCTCGAAGACGCCGGCCGAAACGATCGAGGCGAGGATCAACGGCGCGAACGTCCGCGCCTGGATCTCCGGGTCCGCGAACCGCGCGACCATCTCCGCACCGAGCGCCCGCAGCTCGTCCTGGCCGAGCACCCCGCGACCGATCCAGGTGGCCAGCGTCGAGTATGCCTGCCGGTCCCGCACCGCCGGGTCAGGCGAGCGCAGCATCGCGGACAGCTCCGCGAGGAGTTCGGCCAGCGGTCGGTCGGACGGTACGGCGAAGCCGTCGGCGCAGACCCGCGCCCAATCGGTCATGCACGGACGCTAGACGGTCCGACCGTTGCCCCGCCACCCAGTCGCCGAGAAGTTTTACTTTCGGGAGCGAGAACGGCCCGTGGCGCATCCGGCCTGAGCCGGATATTCCACGGGCCGGATCGGCCGGGACCCCTCAGCCCGGCCGGCCTCGCACCGCCGGGCTGCTGGCCAACCCGGCGGTCGTTCCTCAGGCGTCGCGCTTGCTCGCGGAGAACAGGGCGATCGTCAGCAGCGCCGCTGCCCAGCCGGCGAAGTAGAGCAGCGCCCACCAGGGAGTCAGCGCGAACTGGCTGCCCCCGGCGTTCGCTCCGGCCAGACCGAAGTCCTGGCCCTGGTTGAGGAATGAACCCCCGTTGGCGAACGGCGACCATCTCGACATGTCGTCGCCGACCTTCGGGATCAGGTTGAAGAGGTTCTCGACCGCCAGCGGCCACAGGATCAGGATCGCGACCGCTCCGGCGCTCTGCCGGATCAGGATGCCCACCGACACCGCGATGACGGCCGAGATCGCGAACACCAGTCCCTGCCCGGCCACCAGACGCCATTCGGCAGCTGTGTCGAGGGCCATGTTGGGCGAGTTGACGAAAAGGTTGCCGATTGCCCAGCCTCCGAACGAAGCGACCAGACCGACAACGCACGCCAGCGCGGCGACCACGGCTGTCTTGCCCAGCAGCAGCGCGGCGCGCTGCGGAACCGCCTGGAAGCTGGTCCTGATGGTGCCAAAGCGGTATTCGGTCGTCACCGCCAGAGCAGCCATCACCATCATCACCATTTGGCTGAGCTGCGCTCCGCCCTGGGTGATGAAGACGGTCGCCTGCTGCTCCTCGTCGGCCTTGATGAACCCGGTGAAGAGCGAGGCCAGGCCGATGCTCAACACGGCGGCGACGATCATGCACCACCACGGCGAGCGGGTGGAGAAGAGCTTGATCCGCTCGACAGCGATCACTGACATGTCAGTTGTCCCCCTTCGGCCCCGTGGCCACCTCGGCGCCGGAGACCGGCGGTCCCGCGTTCACGTCGGTGACCGCGGCGATCTCGTCGTGCGCGTGGTACTCCACCGAATCACCGGTCATCTGCATGAAGGCCTGCTCCAGCGAGCCACGCTGCAGGGTCAGCTCGTGCAGCACGACGCCATGGGTAGCGGCGGCCTCACCGACCTGGTCGGTGGTCACGTCGCCCTCGACGAACAGCACCTTGCCCTGCTCCTCGATGTCCTCGACCCGGGTCACCAGTTGCTGCTGCTGCAGCACACCTTGCAGCTGGTCCAACTGCGGGCTGCGCACCTTTACCGTCGTGCCGCTCGCGCGGTCGACGAACTCGGTGGTGGTGCTCTGGGCGATCAGCTTGCCCCGGCCGATCACGATCAGTTCCTCGGCCGTCAGCGCCATCTCCGACAGCAGGTGACTGGAGACCAGCACGGTCTTGCCCTCGTCGGCCAGCCGGTGCATGAAGGTCCGGATCCAGACGATGCCCTCGGGGTCCAGTCCGTTCACCGGCTCGTCGAAGAGCAGGATCTCCGGGTCACCGAGCAGCGCGCCGGCGATGCCGAGCCGCTGCGACATACCCAGCGAGTAGGCACCGGCTCGCTTGTTCGCGACCGAGGTCAGGCCGACCATTTCCAGCGTTTTGTCGACATTGCTCTTGGGCAGCTTGTTGGAGGCGGCCATCCAGGCCAGATGGGCCCGGGCCGAGCGGTTCGGGTGCACCCACTTTGCATCCAGGAGGGCGCCGATCTTGGTCAGCGGCTGCCGCAGGTCACGGTAGTGCTGGCCGTCGATCCGGACGTCACCGCTGGTGGGGGTGTCGAGCCCGAGAATCATCCGCATCGTGGTCGACTTGCCGGCCCCGTTCGGACCCAGGAAGCCGGTCACCTTGCCCGGTTTGACGTCGAACGACAGGTTGTCAACGGCAACGGTTGCGCCGTATCGCTTGGTGAGGCCTCTTGCCTCGATCATCGGTCACTCCTCGTTCGGTGGCGCGCCAGTGAGTCGTCGGGCGGGCTGTCGTCATCAGTATCGAGAGCCGTGCGGGTCATCGCATCGGACCTCGGACGGATCCGCTGCGTCCACCTCTGGGTGGATTCTGCCGCTCCGCCGGCGGGGGTCGCCATCGGTTAACCCCCTGACTCACCCCCGACGATCCCTCAACCAGGCACGGGAGTCATCAGACCAAAGTAGGCAGCCGGTACGCCGAAGGGCCCGCCGGAGCACTCTCCGGCGGGCCCTTCAGTCGCTCGACTCAGGCGGAGGCGGTCACCTCGGCCGGGGTGTCGGAGATGACCGACTCCCGGCGCTTCGAGACGACGACGGCCGCCGCGATGATGACCAAGGCCACCAGCGCGATGACGAGGCGCAGTGCGGTGTTCGTGTTCTGGCCGATCGACGACATGCCGACGACGGCCGGAGCAATCAGCACCGAGACCAGGTTCATCACCTTGATCAGCGGGTTGATGGCCGGACCGGCGGTGTCCTTGAACGGGTCACCGACGGTGTCACCGATGATGGTCGCCTCGTGCGCCGGCGAACCCTTGCCGCCGTGGTTGCCGTCCTCGACCAGCTTCTTCGCGTTGTCCCAGGCACCACCGGAGTTGGCCAGGAAGACCGCCATCAGCGTGCCGCTGGCGATGGCACCGGCCAGGTAGCCGGCCAGGGCCGAGGCCCCGAGGCCGAAGCCGACGGCGACCGGCGCCAGGATTGCCAGCAGACCCGGCGTCGCCAGCTCCCGCAGCGAATCGCGGGTGCAGATGTCCACGACCTTGCCGTACTCCGGCTTGCCGGTGCCTTCCATGATCCCCGGGATGTCGCGGAACTGGCGACGGACCTCGTAGACGACCGCACCGGCGGCCCGGCCGACGGCGTTGATCGCGAGACCGGAGAACATGAACACCACGGCCGCACCGATGATCAGACCGACCAAGGTGGACGGGTTGAAGACCAGCGCCTGGGCGTCGAACGCCGCATGGCCGGCCTGGCTCAGCACCGTGTAGATCGAGTCGGTGTAGGAGCCGAACAGTGCGGTCGCTGCGAGCACCGCGGTGGCGATCGCGATGCCCTTGGTGATGGCCTTCGTGGTGTTGCCGACGGCGTCCAGTTCGGTCAAGATCTGGGCCGCCTCACCGTCGACGTCACCGGACATCTCAGCGATGCCCTGCGCGTTGTCGGATACCGGGCCGAAGGTGTCCATCGCGACGATGACACCGACAGTGGTGAGCAGACCACAGCCGGCCAGTGCGATCGCGAACAGCGCGACCACACCGGAACCGCCGACCAGGAAGGCGCCGTACACGGCGGCGGCGATCACCAGTGCCGTGTAGACGGCCGACTCGAACCCGACCGAGATACCGGAGAGGATGACGGTCGCGGCGCCGGTCAGCGAGGTCTTGCCCACGTCCTTGACGGGCTTGTCCTCGGTGCCGGTGTAGTAGCCGGTCAGGGCCAGGATGACCGCGGCCAGCACGATGCCGATGATCACGGAGACGGTCGCGATGACCCGGGGGTCACCGGCCTGGCCTGCGATCGTCTGGGTCGCGCCGGTCAGGTCGGCGAACCTGCCCGGCAGGTAGACGAAGGCCGCGATCGTGCAGAGCACCGCCGAGATCGCTGCGGAGATATAGAAGGCCCGGTTGATCGTCTTCAGACCGTTCTCGCCGGTCCGCGGCCTGGTCAGGAAGACACCGATGACCGCGGTCAGGGCGCCGAGGGCCGGCACGATCAGCGGGAAGATCAGGCCCTGCTCGCCGAAGGCGGCCTTGCCAAGGATCAGCGAGGCGACCAGCATGACGGCGTACGACTCGAACAGGTCTGCGGCCATACCGGCGCAGTCGCCGACGTTGTCGCCCACGTTGTCGGCGATGGTCGCCGCGTTCCGGGGGTCGTCCTCGGGGATGTTCTGCTCGACCTTGCCGACCAGGTCGGCGCCGACGTCGGCGGCCTTGGTGAAGATACCGCCGCCGACCCGCATGAACATGGCCAGCATGGCGGCGCCGAAGCCGAAGCCCTCGAGCACAGTCGGGGCGTCACCCTTGAAGAAGAACACCACGGCGGCGGAACCCAGCAGGCCGAGGCCCACCGTCGACATCCCGACCGTTCCACCGGTCCGGAACGCGACCCGCATAGCCGGCTCGCGGCCCTCGTCTCGCGCTGCCGCGGCGACCCGCACGTTGGCGCGCGTCGCGAGCCACATGCCGAGGTACCCGATCGAGGCTGAGAAGCCCGCGCCGATCAGGAAGAAGATCGACCGCCAGATCTTCAATGTGGTCCCGTTGCCGCCGTCAGTGTGCGCGGGCAACAGGAACAGCAACAGGAAGGCGGCCACCGCGAAGACCGAGAGGGTCCTGAACTGGCGCGACAGATAGGCGGCTGCACCCTCCTGTACTGCCACGGCGATCGCCTTCATGTTCTCGGTGCCATCGTTCGCGGCAAGCACCTGACCGCGGAACACCATCGCGATGGCGACCGCGAAGATCGCGATCACCCCGACGACGATGACCAGCGTGGTGTTGCTCGACGAAAGATCCACCGCTTGTACCGCAAGCAGCGCGGACATCCGTCCTCCTTGTTGGCTACCCCTCAGGGAATGACGGCCCCTGCTGCCGCAACCGAAGGGTTTGTAAGTACGACGCCAATGACCTGGCGCGGTGGGCCACTCTAACGTGATCCCGACCAGACCTGACGACCGGGTGGTCTACGCCACACGTGCCCCGGCCAGCCCGGTCGTGGCTACCAGTAGTCGATCGATGACGGCTCAGATCGCAGAGGCGACGTCCGAGTGGATCTCGAAAACCTTCGTCAGACCGGTGATCCGGAAGATCTTCAGCAAACGCTCCTGGGTACACACCAACGACAGCGAGCCGTCGTGGGTCCGGACCCGTTTCAGTCCGCCGACCAGGACGCCGAGCCCGGTGGAGTCCAGGAACTCCACTCTTTCGAGGTCGACGACCAGGTTGTACTGCCCCGCGTCGACCAGCGCAACGATGGTCTCGCGCAGCTTAGGCGCGGTGTAGACGTCGATCTCCCCGCCCACCTCGACGACAGTTCGCCCGCCCTCCGTGCGCGTCGTCAGCGACAGATCCACTTCGGCCTCCGATCCCGTGATCTGAATGCATTCAATCATGTACGGACCGTGAGTAGGACCGATCCAGAAAACTCTTCTCGACCCGCCGGCAGCGGCAGGCCGGTTACCCCGGCGGCGACTCTACGACTTTTCCTGCCTCGATGCAGGCCCGCACCCAGTGGATCCGCTTGTCGTCGGGGAGCGGGGCCGCTTGTCCGAAGGCGCTACTAGTCTCACGATATGCGTGATGGTGGTGAGGCAGCGGTCGTGCTCAAGCGGCTTGCCGCTGGCCCGGGCCGCGCCGAACGGCTGACGCATGTGGAGTCCGTGCCGCCTCGCGTCGGGCGGACCGGGGCTTGGCCTCGCTGGGTGCCGGAGGCGGTGCTCAGCCAGTTGGCGGACGCCGGCATCACCACGCCGTGGAGCCACCAGGTCGCGACCGCCGAGGCTGCCTACAGCGGCAAGAACGTAGTGGTGGCCACTGGCACCGCTTCGGGCAAGTCGCTCGGCTACCTGCTGCCCGCCTTTGCCAGCTTGAGCATCGCCCAGGCTGCTTCGCCGAATCGTCGTATCGCGTCGGTGTTGTACCTGTCCCCGACCAAGGCGCTGGCGCACGACCAGTTGCGCGCGATATCGGCGTACACGGTGCCGGGTCTGCGGGCGACCACGCTGGACGGCGACTCCGAGCGGACCGAGCGGGATTGGGCCCGGGACCACGCCACCTACGTGCTGAGCAATCCGGACATGCTGCACCGGTCCGTGTTGCCGAACCACCAGCGGTGGGCCCGCTTCCTGGGCTGCCTCCAGTACGTGGTGGTGGACGAGTGCCACCACTACCGCGGGGTGTTCGGCGCCCATGTCGCTGCGGTGCTGCGCCGGCTCCGCCGGGTCTGTGCCCAGTACGGCGCCAATCCGGTCTTCGTGTGCGCATCTGCCACCGTCGCGGAGCCGGCTGTCTCCGGGGAGCGGCTGACGGGCTTGCCGATGACCGAGGTGATCGAGGACGGTTCCCCGCGCGGCGGCATCTCCTTCGGCCTGTGGGAGCCACCTCTGACCTCGCTCCGCGGCGAGAACGGTGCCCCGGTACGACGATCCGCCACGGCTGAGGTGGCCGATCTCCTGACGGACCTGGTGGTGTCCGGCGTACGGACGGTGGCCTTCGTCCGGTCCAGGCGCGGGGCCGAGACCGTGTCCCTGACGGCCCGGGCCAACCTGAGGGAGGTCGATCCGACCCTTGCCGACCAGGTATCGGCGTACCGGGCCGGGTATCTGCCGGAGGAGCGGCGGCGACTCGAGGCGATGCTGCAGTCCGGGGAGCTCACTGGGGTGGCGGCGACCAACGCGCTGGAGCTGGGCATCGATATAGCCGGGCTGGACGCGGTACTACTGTCCGGCTGGCCGGGCACCCGCGCATCCCTGTGGCAGCAAGCCGGCCGGGCCGGGCGCTCCGGTGGTGATGCTCTGGCTCTGTTGGTGGCTCGGGACGATCCACTCGACACCTACCTGGTCCGGCATCCGCAGGCGATCTTCGGGCGACCGGTCGAGGCGACAGTGTTCAACCCGGAGAACCCTTATATTCTTGGTCCGCAGCTCTGTGCGGCTGCTCAGGAGCTACCGCTGACTCCGGACGACTACGAGATCTTCGGCGCCACCACTGAGAACGTGATCGGGCAACTGGTCAGGCAGGGCCTGTTGCGGCAGCGGCCGCACGGCTGGTTCTGGACGCGACGCGACCGAGCTGTGGACGCGATCGATATCCGCTCGGCCGGCGGCAAGACCGTGCAGATCGTGGAGGACCACACTGGACGCCTGCTAGGCACGGTCGACGGCGGCTCGGCGCACGCGAGCGTGCATGCGGGGGCTGTCTACGTACATGCGGGTGAGTCGTACCTGGTCCGCACGCTCGATCTGGAGAACCATGCCGCGATCGTCGAGCCGGCCTCGCCGGACTACACCACCTTTGCCCGGGACGTGACCGAGATCAGCATCCTGGCCACCGAGGACACCACCTGCTGGGGCTCGGCGGAGCTGTCCCGCGGCTGGGTCCAGGTGACGAACCAGGTTGTCTCTTACCAGCGCAAGCAGCTCGTCACCGGCGACGTACTGGACGAGCAGCCGCTCGATCTGCCCGAACGGACTCTCCGGACGAAGGCCGTCTGGTGGACCGTGCCGGACTCGGCTGTGGCCGGGCTGCACCTGGCCGACGTACCGGGGGCCGCTCACGCGGCCGAGCACGCGTCGATCGGCCTGCTGCCGCTGTTCGCCACCTGCGACCGCTGGGACATCGGCGGCGTCTCCACCGCACGGCACGCCGACACCGGCCGGCTGACCGTCTTCGTGTACGACGGCCACCCCGGCGGCGCGGGTTTCGCCGAACACGGCTACGCCGCGGCGCGCGAGTGGTTGACCGCAACGCGCGAGGTGATCGCACACTGTGAGTGCAAGGACGGATGCCCGTCGTGCGTACAGTCGCCGAAATGTGGGAACGGGAATAACCCACTCGACAAGGGCGGCGCGGTCGCGCTGCTCACCGCACTACTCAGCAACAAGGCCTGAACACTCAGCATTGAGTGCTGAAAGAAAGGCAGCCGGCCATGGTGATACTCGGAATCGTCCTGATCGTCCTCGCCATCGTCCTCGGACTGGGCGTCGCAGTCTCCTCCACTTCCTCGACCACCCTGGAGGTCTTCGGCGTCAACTTCGGCGTCATGGTCCCCACCGTCTTCTTCCTCGGGGCGGCCGGCGGCGCGGCATTGATCATCGGCCTGTGGTTCGTCAGGAAGGGCCTCGGCCGGGGCTATCGCCGGCGCAAGGAGGTCAGGAAGCTCCGCCAGCAAGTCGAGGCCACCGTTACCCCCGGTGACTCCACTGCCGGGGCCGACACTGCCCCCGAGCCGGCCGCAGACCCGGCCGCCGAGGGCGACGAGCGGCTCGCGACGGAGGAACATTCTGTCGCTGACGGCCCCGAATCGACGTCGGCCACGCATCGTCGGCCCAGTTCGACCTGACCGTGGGCAGACGGCCGGCCCCGCCCCTCGTCGGGGCCGCCCGTCTTCGTCTGGGTTTGGGTCGGTGGTTTGTTGACAATGTGATCCGGCGCTCCATCGAAAAGTCTTCACATAGTCCTTTTCGAGTGCCAAGGTGGACCGGCACTGGCTGCACTGACCCCGCAAGGAGCCCCTGATGCCACGTATCTCGCGACTGTCCGGCTGACCGTCCTCGGCTCGGCCATCGCTGTACTGCTGACCGGCTGTCTCGTTCGTCGAGTCCGGCAGGCCAACCAGGACGCGAACCGCAACGCCGATGCCAAGAACGTCGAGCTGGTGATCGGCAAGAGCTCAGTGAAGGGGCGGGCAAGGACAGTGCTGTGCTGGTGTCTTCGGTGAAGGTGGCTCGACCGCGATGAACCTGCTGGCTGGCAAGGTGCTGCCTGGCTCGGGCGAACTCCTGGCCAGGCAACCCGTCACGGTCGGCTGATGGCTGTCACCAGCTACCGCCAGCGATGGACCCTCGACGATCGGGCGGCGTCGGTTTGGCACTCGCTGCCGGTGGACGTGCCACCCGGTTGCGCCGGCTTGTCCGTCCGGCTGACCGTGCCAGCGGTCGAGGGTGCGGTGATCGACATCGGCTGCGAGGGTGCAGGCGGCTGGCGCGGTTGGTCCGGTGGAGCCCGGCAGTCGTTCGCGATCACCCCAGCGGCTGCGACACCGGGATACGTGGCCGGCGAGCTGGAAGCCGGCACCTGGTGGGTGGTGATCGGCCTGCACCGGGTTCCCGTCGAAGGTGTCGAGCTGATCGTGGAGGCGGAGACCGGGGCTGTTGCTCTGGCGGATATACCCGGGCTGACGGGTTATGCCGAGGCTTCGGCGGCTGTCGTCGTACCGGAGCGGCCGCCGCGGCGGGAACTGCCGTCCGCGGATGGTTTGCGCTGGGTCGCCGGCGACTTCCACGCCCACACGTTGCACTCCGACGGTTCGACCCCGGTGGCGGCTGTTGCCGCTCTTGGGGTCGCCGCCGGTCTGGACGTCATGGCCATCACCGACCACAACACCGAGGCACACCACGCGGAGTTGCCAGAGCTTGGGCAGCGGCTCGGGATCGGCCTGATCCCGGGGCAGGAGATCACCACCGAGTCGGGTCATGCCAACGCCTTCGGTGCCATCGGCGCGATCGACTTCCGCCAGCAGGCCTCGACCTGGGTGGACGAGGTGGCCCGGCGCGGTGGGTTGCTCTCGATCAACCATCCGCTGGGTGGGGACTGCTCGTGGCGGCAGCCGCTGCCCGTGCATCCGCCACTCGCAGAGGTATGGCACTCTTCCTGGCTCGATCGACGTTGGGGTGGACCGATCGCCTGGTGGGAAGCCTGGGGCCTCGGTACGACCACCCCGATCGGTGGCAGCGACTGGCACGACCCGTCCTCGCTGACAGCACCCGGTCTGCCGACGACCTGGATCGCGGTCGACGCCGCCGCCGAAGGTCCGGACGAGTTGACCTCGGCTGTCCTCGCCGGACTGGCCGCAGGCCGTACGTCGATCTCGGCCGGCTACAACGAGCCCGTGTTAGTGCGCAACGGCGACGAGTTCCTCGCGTTGGATGCGCCGGGGACGGTCTTGATCGCCCCCGACGGGAGTCGCCGCGCAGTCCGTACCGATAGGGTGCGACTGAGCGCCGAACAGCCGGGCGGACACGTCCTGCTCGACCACACCGGACGCATCATCGCCATCTCGAACTGACCCTCCGCCAGGTGGGGTCTGATCCGGTCGCGATCTGGTCGCAATCTGGTAGAGATCCCGCGTTGATGTGGACGGCGCCCGTTCCGTGCCCGCATGATCTGGAACCGAAGTCCTGCCCATCTCTCCACACCGGACGTGCTTCCCCCCACGCCCCGGACGGTTTCTGGAGGCCAGCGTTGCCCGACCGCATCCGGCTGTTGCTGGTCGATGACCAGATCCTCAGCCGAGGCGTCCTCAGAAGCAGGCTGGAGCGTGAGCGGGATCTGGAGATCGTCGCCGAGCTCGGCCGCAGCGACGACGTGGTAGGCGCCGCCAAGCGGCATCGCGCCAACGTCGCCCTGCTGGACGCCGGCAGCCCCGGTTTCGACAGCATCGTCGTCACCACCGACCTCCGTACGTCGATGCCGGAGTGCCGGGTGGTGATGCTGACCACTTACGGTCGGCCCGGCTACCTACGCCGCGGCCTCGACGCCGGAGCCAAGGGCTTCGCACTCAAAGGCAGCCCCGCGCCCCAGTTGGCCGACGCGGTCCGCCGGGTCCACCTGGGCCTGCGCGTCGTCGACGCCAACCTCGCCGCCGAGACCTTGCAGTACGCCGATACCCCGCTGAACGCAGGCGAGACGGACACCCTGCGAGCTGCCCGCGAAGGCGGCAGCGTCGCCACGATGGCGAAGAAGCTCGCCGTCTCCGAACGTCTGGTCCGAACCCGCCTCTGGTCAGCGATCGGCAAAACCGGCGCACGGACCCGCGCCGACGCCGTCCTGATCGCCGAACGCAACGGCTGGCTCCTGGATTAACCCGTTCGGGCGACGCGGTGGACTACCCGGCAGGCATAACTTCAGGTCATGACGCTGAGGATCGGGCTCGTCGGGTCGGGCCGACGAGCTGCCTACTCGCACGCTCCGGCGATCATCGCGACGCCCGAAACCGAGCTTGCCGGCGTCTGGAGCCGCTCACCCGAAGCGGCGCAGACCCTCGCCTACCGGTACGGCGTCCCCGCGGCCCGGACCTTCGACGAGTTGCTCGACAGGTGCGAAGCAGTTGCTCTCGCGCTCCCACCGGCGGTTCAGCCCGAGTTGGCGGCAATGGCGTCCCGACGGGGCAAGGCGGTCCTGCTGGAACGGCCGGTCGCGTCCGATTTGGCGGGCGCGGAGGAACTGGCTCGGGCCGTGCAGGTCGCCGGCGTCGTCTCGCAGATCGCGTTGATGTGGCGCTACTCGGCGACAGTCCGGCGGTTTCTGGACAGTCAGGTGCCCGGGACCTATCCGGAAGGCGCCACCGGAAAAGTCATCTCCGGTGCACTGGCTGCGCGGAGGGCCCGCCCCTGGCAGGTCCACCGCGGTGTTCTGATGGACCAGGGTGTCGACCTGCTGGACCTTCTCGACGCGGCGCTCGGACCGATCGTCGGTATCCGCGCCCACGGCGACCTGCAGGGCTGGATCGGTCTCCAGCTGGAGCACCAGGTCGGCCGATTCAGCGAGGCCTCAATGTATGCAACGGCGGAGGCAGGCGTGAACCTGGCCACGGTGGAGGTCTTCGGACCTGGCGGCGCCGCAGAGGTCGACTGCGCGAGCGTAGTCGACGCCGACTCTTTCAGAACGCTCTACCGGGAGTTCGCCGAGGCTGTGCAGAAGGGCGCCGCGCCGGAACTCGACGCGACCCGAGGCCTGCGCCTGCAACACATGATCGAGGCGGCCGAGACCGAACTGCTGGCTGGATCCTGAACACCGATCGGCCCCGGTGCGGACCGTCAGGTCGTCGAGTCTGGCCGACTGCGGAAGCTCACCAGCGTCGCCGTGCCGTCGGTGTCGACGACCTTCAAAGCGGCAATGTCCAAGCTATCGTCGACCGCCAACTCAACGGGCCTGTGAATCATGTGCCGCAGCACCACCGGATAAGCCGCCGTTCTCCCACCGACAGCGACGATCACCGTGTCCGTGGGCCGGTCGTAGTTCACATAGGCGAACGGCAGGCGCTCCACCTCGTCTGCGTCACCGAAGGTTGGATCGAGCAACTCGATAGTGATCTCCTCTCCCTCATGCTCCTTGGTCAGCTGATCCAGTACCGCCTGCCAGCGGCTGCGATCTGCCTCCGGACGATCGACCGTCGTGCTCTCGTCCATCCTGACCTGCCCCTTCACCTCGACCCGGCGTCGTTTCGCTCGGGGTATTGCTTCGATCCTCGGCCTCCCCTGGCTGCTCAGCATGCCGTGAACGAGGGATGTTGCCTCACCCTTCGCCGAGACGCCACTCGAGCCAGCGCGGGCCGACGGTCGTCGCCCCGTACGCCTCGACCCGTTCGCGGAGCCCGCGGTCCGCGGTGACGACGACGATTGCCCGCCTGGGATCGGCCTGAGCGGCCGCCGCCACCACCGCGGCGATCTCGTCGTCGCCCGACCCGGGCGCGTGAACCACCCGCATCCCGTCAACCACCCCGGGATCAGCAGCCGCCCGCGCAGCGCCTTCCAGCACCACCACCAGCTCAATCGGCCCCGTGAGCCCGCGACTGCGCCCACGGGCTTGAGCAGGGGCAAGCGGGGTTGTCTGCGCTGCCGATCCGGCCAGTGCGGTCAACCTGTTGAGCAACCGCCGGGCCGCGCCGGGCCGGTCGCGCCACCATCCGTCCGGTCGCGAACCCACCACGTTGGCGGCATCCACGACAATCAGCGGCACCTTGTGTTCCGTCATCCCTGCCAGTCTGCTCCATCTAAACCATCAATTGGCCGCCCCTGATCAATCCGTCGCCCATTGTTCAGCCAGTCATCATGCGCGCCCGCCGCCCATCCGGTGATTCTTGTTCCCTGCAACGTGCTTGGCCTACTCACGGTCGACCACTACGATGTCTCCTCCGTCGAGACCTGCTCCTCAGCGGTCGTCCACTCCGCGACCGAGCAAGACGCGCTCGGGGGGGTCGATCGGGGTGATCTCAGCCCATCGCTCCTGGATCTCGGCTGACCGGTCCGGCCCGCGCGGTGGACTTCACGGATGGGGACCCGAGGACACCGAGGCGGAGCTCGACAGCCGCAACCACCTCAACCGTGTCGCCGTCGCTTCG
>JAWWPC010000056.1:0-36198 GCA_033851055.1 Kribbellaceae bacterium
GTTCAGGTGCGTGGGGCGCGGATGGTGTGGGGGATCTCGAGCGCCGCGGCCTCGTCGATCAGCCAGAGCGTGCGGTTCAGTCCCTTCGGGGCCGAGGCCGGGATCTGCAGTTCTCCTGCGCCGGACAGCGCCAGCCGGACCGCCTTGGCCTTGTCTTCACCCGAGACCATGAACCACACCTCGTGGGCCCTGGACAGCGCGGGAAGGGTCAACGAGATCCGGGTCGGTGGCGGCTTGGGCGCACCATGCACAGCGATGACAGACCGATCCCGTACGTGCAGCGCGGCATGCTCCGGGAACAGCGAAGCCACGTGCCCGTCCGGACCGACCCCGAGCAGCAGTACGTCGAACGTCGGTACGCCGTCGCGGTCGCCGGCGCCGACAGCCGCGGCGAGTTCGTCGGCGTACCCGGCGGCTGCCGCTTCGGCGCCCTGGCCGGTGTCGGCGGGCATCGGGTGTACCCGGGCGGGGTCCACCTCGACGGCGTTGAGCAGCGCCTCACGGGCCTGGGTCTCGTTGCGCTCGGGGTCACCGGGAGGCAGGAAGCGCTCGTCGCCCCACCAGAACTCGACCCGGCGCCAGTCGATCGCGCTCCGGGCGGGGGACTCGGCCACCGTCCGGTACACCGCTGCCGCGATGCGGCCGCCGGTCAGTACGACCTGGGCGACCCCGCCGCTGCTCTGCACGTCGACCAGGCGGGTGATGAACCTGGCCGCGACGGCGTGGGTGAGTCCCTCGGCGTCGCGGTTGACCAGGATCGACGGTGAACTCATGACTGGCTGGCCGCCCTCTTGCCGGCGCTCTTCTTAGCCGCGCTCTTCTTAGCCGCGGCCTTCTTCGGAGCTGCCTTCTTGGCCGTCGCGTTCTTGGCCGTCGAGGTGCTGGTCTTCTTGGTGCTGGTCTTCTTGGCGCTGGTCTTCTTCGCGGTGCCCTTGGTCGCCTCACGCGGCTTGCTTGCGGCCTTGGCCTCGAGCTCGGCAGAAGCAGCCTTGCCTTCGACATCCGCCGTACGGGTGGCCGCCTTCTCGGCGGCGGTCTGTGCGGAGCGACGGTCCGCGGGCTCGACGGTCTTGGCTTCAGGCGGTAGCTTGTCCCGCTCGACCAAGCACGCCAGCGTCTGGGCATAGACGTCGTCAGGGTCCAGCCTCCGCAGCTCCTCGCTGAGCAGCTCGGCCGCGCTACGTCGCTTCAGGGCCACCGGCCGGTCGGGCTGACCGGGAATGCTGAAGGTCGCGACGGCGCCGTCCGGTCGCGTGATTGCGATTGGTCCAGACGGGGTGAAGAGCCTGGTGGCGGTGATGCCCGGGCCACGCGAGGTCTTCTGCTCGACCGTGACACCGAGCCGGCACTGCAGCCAGGCGGCCAGCAGATCGGCACTGGTGTTCCCTTTGGCGGAGACCACCTCCGCGCCGGTGACGGTGGTCGGGTACTGGTCCAGCGCTGCCGCCAGCAACGCGCGCCACGGGGTGAGCCGCGTCCAGCCGAAATCGGTGTCGCCCGGCGCATAGCCCTCGGCGCGCGCGGTGAAATCGACCGCAGACCGTCGGGTGGCTGCCGCGTCGGTCACCCGGCGACGGCCGAGCTGGCCGAGCGGGTCGTCCGCGGGCACTTTCGGCGCGCCACCCGGCCACCAGACGATGACAGGGGAGTCGGGCAACAGCAGCGGGAGGACGACGGACTCCGGGACCTTGGCGAGCTCGCCGTGCAGCCGGAGCAGGACGGCCTCGCCAGGGATACCCTCACCGACCCGGACCTCCGCGTCCAGGCCGCCGGGACCGCGACCAGGGCGGAGGATCGCGACCAGCACACGGGACGGGTGCTCCCGGCCGGCCTCGTTGGCCGCCTTCATCGCGTCATGGTGGGACGCCTCGTCGACGACGACCACGATGGTGCCGATCATTCCCATCGCCGGGCTGCCCGCGTTCCGGCGGGCCGTCAGCAGGGCCGACGCGATCTCGCTCGACGTCGTACTGGTGAGGTCGATGATCATGGCCGCCTCCAAGCGCGTCCGTCGCGGGCGAGCATCTCGTGGGCGGAGCTGGGGCCCCAGGCGCCGGAGGCGTATTGCTCCGGCTTGCCGTGCGTGGCCCAGTACTCCATCACCGGGTCAAGGATCTTCCAGGCGAGCTCCACCTCGGTGTGCTGCGGGAACAGCGGCGGGTCACCGAGCAGCACGTCCAGGATCAGCCGCTCGTAGGCCTCGGGGGAGGCCTCGGTGAAGGAACCGCCGTACGCGAAATCCATGTTCACGTCGCGGATCTCCATCATGGTGCCGGGCACCTTCGCACCGAACCGCAAGGTGATGCCTTCGTCCGGCTGGATCCGCAGCACCAGGGCGTTCTGGCCGAGCTCCTCGGTCTCGGTCTTGGTGAACGGCAGGTGCGGCGCGCGCTTGAACATCACCGCGACCTCGGTGACCCGGCGGCCGAGCCGCTTGCCGGTGCGCAGGTAGAACGGCACGCCGGCCCAGCGGCGGGTGTCGATATCCAGCCGCATAGCCGCGAAGGTCTCCGTGTTCGAGGTGGGCGGGATGCCCTCCTCCTGCAGGTAGCCCTGCACTTTGACGCCACCGGCCCAGCCGGCGGCGTACTGACCGCGCGCGGTGTGCAGGTCGAGGCGCTCCGGCAGCTTGACGGCTGCTAGCACCTTCTTCTTCTCCTGGCGCAACGACCAGGCGTCGAAGCTGACCGGCTCCTCCATGGCGATCAGCGCGAGCAGTTGGAGCAGATGGTTCTGGATCACGTCGCGGGCGGCGCCGATGCCGTCGTAGTAGCCGGCCCGGCCACCGATGCCGATGTCCTCGGCCATGGTGATCTGCACGTGGTCGACGTAGTGGCTGTTCCAGATCGGCTCGAACATGGAGTTGGCGAACCGCACCGCCAGCATGTTCTGGACGGTCTCCTTGCCCAGATAGTGGTCGATCCGGAACACGGCCTCGGGCGGGAACACCTCCTCGACCACTCGGTTCAGCTCGCGCGCGCTCTTCAAGTCGTGGCCGAACGGTTTCTCGATCACGACCCGGCGCCAGGAGCCCGGGGTCTGCTTGGTCAGCCCGTGCTCGGACAGTTGCTGGACCACCTCCGGGAACAGGCCCGGCGGGATCGACAGGTAGAAGGCGTGGTTGCCGCCGGTACCGCGGCTCACGTCCAGCTCGTCGACGGTCTCGCGCAGGCGCTCGAACGCGGCGTCGTCAGTCAGGTCGCCCTGCACGAACCGGAATCCCTCGGCCAGTTGCTGCCAGACCTCCTCGCGGAACGGCGTCCGCGCGTGCTCCTTGACGGAGTCGTGCACGACCTGGGCGAAATCCTGGTTGGTGTAGTCCCGCCGGGCGAACCCGACCAGCCCGAAGCCGGGCGGCATCAGGCCCCGGTTCGCCAGGTCGTACACGGCCGGCATCAGCTTCTTCCGGGCCAGGTCGCCGGTGACACCGAAGATCACCAGGCTGCAAGGCCCGGCGATCCGGGGCAGTCGCTTGTCCTGTGGGTCCCGAAGCGGGTTCACCGGTCCGGGCGACTCCTCATCGAGCTCATCGAACTCCGCGGTCATGCGCCGCTTTCCTCCGCTTTGTCATTGGCATCGAGTAGTGAGATCAACTGCCGTACGCCGGCCGCGGGGTCGGTCAGGTGCAACCGCAGCACCGGACGGCCACGCTCGGCCAGTACTCGGGCGTCACCTGCGGCCTGGGCCGAGATGAGCGTGCCGAAGGTGAACGGGCGGTCCGGGATCTCGACGTCGATCGTCTCCTGCCCGGTGATCTGCAGGAAGACGCCCTGCGGATGCCCGCCCTTGTGGTACTGCCCGGTCGAATGCAGGAACCGGGGTCCCCAGCCGAAGGTCACCGGTCGACCGGTCCGGATGCTCAAGGCAGGCCGGGTCGCGAGAAGGTTCTGGTCTCGCTCGGAGTCCAGGTAGGCCATCACCGCGACATAACCGTCATCGGCGAGCTCGCCCAGCAACGCGTCAACCGCACCCTCAAGGGTGTCGACGTTGTCCAGCAGGCCTTCCGAACCACGAACCTCGACAACACCGTCCGAGAAGGCCGCAGGCTCCGGCTTGGGCTGGGCGTCGAGCAGACCGCGCGCGGCCTTCTTCGCGCTCTCGACATCCGGCTGGTCGAACGGGTTGATCCCGAGCAGGTAGCCGGCGACCGCAGTCGCAGTCTCCCACAGCAGGAACTGCCCGCCCAGCGGACCGGACGTCATCGCAGTCGGTACGTCGGTTGTGCCCTTCGTGTCCACCAATGCGTGGACCAGGTCGGAGGCGTCGCTGGCCAGCTCGGGTGCATGGATGCCCTCCACCGCGACCGGGAGCACACCCGTGCCGTTCTTGCCGGTGCTCTCCGCGATCAGCTGCTCGGCCCAGTCCGGGAACCCGACGATCTCCGAGCCGTGAGCGGCCAGGATCGCCTTGTCGCGGCCCGGGCTGGCAGCCAGTACAGCGGCCAGCAGGAGAGCCGGGTTGTCCGGGCTGTCAGCCTGCAGGACGGGCGCTGCTTCTGCGGCCTGGTCCAGTAGTTCGGCGACGTCCGCGCCGGCGAGAGCCGATGGAACCAGACCGAAGGCGGTCAGGGCGCTGTAGCGGCCGCCCACGTTCGGGTCGGCGAGGAAGGTCTTACGGTAGCCCTCGTCCTCGGACAACTTCTGGAACGGCGAGCCCGGGTCGGTGACCACGACGATCCGCGAGGGGGCGTCGATACCGGCATCGTTGAACGCCTTCACGAAGACCCGACGCTGGCTGTCAGTCTCAAGCGTGCCGCCGGACTTGCTGGAGACCACCACGACCGTGCGCTGCAAGTCACCCGCTAGCGCCCTGGCGATCACGTTCGGGTTGGTCGAGTCGAGTACGACGAGTTCGACGCCCGCCGTCCGGGTGATGACCTCCGGCGCGAGCGAGGAGCCGCCCATGCCGCAGAGCACGATCCGGTCCAGGCCTTCGGCGCGCAGGTCGGCCTGCAGCGCTTCGATTTCGGCCAGCAGCGGCCGGGACGACTCGTGCAGGTCGACCCAGCTGAGCCGGATCGCGGCCTCGGACTCGGCCTCGGGACCCCAGACGGCGGCGTCCTTGGCCGCGATCCGGGACGCGATCTTCTCGGAGACCAGCCGGTCGATCGTCTCCGACCAGTCGCCTCCCTGTGCGACAACGCTGGGTGCGGTCACTTGGTCGCACCCTTGAGCGCGCTCGTGACGGTGTCCTGCAGCTCGGACCAGGAGGCGTCGAACTTGCTCACGCCTTCGTCCTCGAGCACCTGCACGACCTCGTCGTAGGAGATGCCGAGGTTCTCCAGGTCGGCGATCACCTTGCGGGCCTCGTCGTAGCCGCCGCGGACGGTGTCACCGGTCACCTCGCCGTGGTCGGCGAAGGCGTCGATGGTTGCCTGCGGCATCGTGTTGACCACCCCGGCGGTGACCAGCTGGTCGACGTACATGGTGTCCGGGTACGACGGGTCCTTGGTGCCGGTGGAGGCCCAGAGCGGACGCTGCGGCTTGCCGCCGGCGGTCTCGATCTCGCGCCAGCGGTCGGTGGCGAAGATCTCCTCGTACGCCTCGAACGCGAGCCGGGCGTTGGCGATGGCCGCCTTGCCCTTCAGCGCCTTCGCTTCATTGGTGCCAATGGCATCGAGACGTTTGTCCACCTCGGTGTCGACGCGGCTGACGAAGAAGGAGGCCACGCTGCCCAGCTTGGTCACGTCGTGGCCGTTGTCCAGCGCCTTCTCGAGCCCGGTCAGGAACGCGTCCACGACGGCCTTGTAGCGGTCCAGCGAGAAGATCAGCGTCACGTTCACACTGATGCCCTCGGCAAGTGTCGCTGCGATCGCCGGCAACCCTTCGGGAGTGGCCGGGATCTTGATGAAGACATTCTCCCGGCCGACGATCGCCCACAGTTCCTTGGCCTGGGTGATGGTCTTCTCGGTGTTCCGGGCGAGGCTCGGCTCGACCTCGATCGAGACCCGGCCGTCGACGCCATCGGTGTCGTCGTACACCGGCTTGAAGAGGTCGGCGGCGGTGCGGACGTCGTCAGTGGTGATCACCCGGATGGCCTCGTCGGTGGAGACTTCCTGGGCGGCCAGCGCGTCGATCTGCTCGGCATACACGCTCGCGTTGGACAGTGCCTTCGCGAAGATGGTCGGGTTCGAGGTCACCCCGCTGATGTGCTGGTCGTGGATCATCGCGGCCAGCCCGCCGCTGGTCAGCCGCTCCCGGGAGAGGTCGTCGAGCCATAGGGAAACGCCGGCGTCGGCGAGTGCTTTCAAGCGATCGTTCATTCCGAACCCTCCGTCTGGATCTGTTCTGTTGTGGGTGTTCAGCGCTCGTTGGTGGCGCCCGCGCCGGCATCGCCGGCAACGGCGGTGTCGTCGCTGATGCCGACCGGACCAGAGGCGCCACGGTTCGCCGCGGTGCCCTTGCCGCCCAACTCGGCCGCGGCGGCGATGCTCTCCTCGGCGGCCTGTGCGACGGCTTCGGCGGTGATGCCGACCTCACGGAACACCGTCTTGTAGTCGGCGGACGCACCGAAGTGCTCCAGGCTGATGATCCGGCCGGCGTCACCGACGATCTCGCGCCAGCCCTGGGCGACGGCGGCCTCGACCGAGACCCTGGCCCGCACCTGCGGCGGGATGACCGAGTCGCGGTACGCCGAGTCCTGCTCGTCGAACCACTCGCGCGACACCATCGACACGACGCGGGCCTTGATGCCCTTCTCCGCCAGCTGCTTACGCGCCTCGACGGCGAGCTGCACCTCGGAGCCGGTGCCGATCAGCACCACGTCCGGCTCGCCGTCCGTGTCGAGCAGGGTGTAGCCGCCCTTCGCCACGTTCTCCGCTGTCGCGAACCCGTCCGTGCCACGCGGGAACGTCGGGACGTTCTGGCGGGACAGGACGAGTCCGGCCGGACGGTCGGTGTGCTCAAGGATCGCCTTCCAGGCCGCGACGGTCTCGTTCGCATCCGCAGGCCGGACGACGTCCAGGCCCGGGATCGCCCGGAGCGAGGCCAGGTGCTCCACCGGCTGGTGGGTCGGGCCGTCCTCGCCGAGGCCGATCGAGTCGTGCGTCCAGACATAGGTGACAGGAAGCTGCATCAGTGCGGCCAGCCGCACCGCCGGGCGCATGTAGTCGCTGAACACCAGGAAGGTGCCGCCGTACGGGCGGGTGCCGCCGTGCAGGGCGATGCCGTTAAGGATCGAGCCCATCGCGTGCTCACGGATGCCGAAGTGCAGCACCCGGCCGTACCAGTCGCCCGGGAAGTCCTTCGTGGCGTGCTCCGGCGGGATGAACGACGGCTCACCCTTGGGGGTGGTGAGGTTCGACTCGGCCAGGTCGGCAGAACCACCCCACAGCTCGGGCAGCTTCGGCGCCAGCGCGCTGAGCGTGTCACCGGAGGCCTTGCGGGTGGCAATGCCCTTCTCGTCTGCCGGCCAGCTGGGCAGTGCGTCGACCCAGCCAGGGGTCAGCTCACGCCGCTGGAGCCGCTCGAACAGGCCCTTCCGCTCGCCCGCGCTGGCGGCCCAGACGTCGTACCGGCTGTTCCACTCCTTCTGCAGCTCGGTACCGCGGTCGATCGCCTTGCGGGTGTGAGCGATGACGTCGTCGGCCACCTCGAAGGCCTTGTCCGGGTCGAAACCGAGCAGCCGCTTCGTGGCGGCGACCTCCTCGGCGCCGAGGGCGGAACCGTGGGCCTTACCGGTGTTCCGCTTGTTCGGAGCCGGCCAGGCGATGATCGTGCGGAGCTGGATGAAGCTCGGCCGGGAGGTCTCGGCCTTCGCCGCGAGCAGAGCGTCGTACAGGCCCTGGACGTCTTCCTCGTAGCCGGTGCCGCCGTTCGTCCAGTCGATCCGCTGCACATGCCAGCCGTAGGCCTCGTAGCGGGCGGCGACGTCCTCGGAGAAGGCGATCGCGGTGTCGTCCTCGATGGAGATCTTGTTGTCGTCGTAGATCAGCGTCAGATTGCCCAGTTGCTGGTGGCCCGCAAGCGAGGAAGCCTCGCCGGACACGCCTTCCTCCAGGTCGCCGTCCGACGCGATCACGTAGATCTCGTGGTCGAAGAGGCTCTCACCGACAGGCGGCTCGGGGTCGAGCAGACCGCGCTCGCGGCGGGCCGCCATCGCCATCCCGACCGCGTTGCCGACCCCCTGGCCGAGCGGGCCTGTGGTGGTCTCGACTCCCTTGGTGTGCCCGTGCTCCGGGTGGCCGGGGGTCAGGCTGCCCCAGGTGCGCAGCGACTTCAGGTCGTCCAGCTCGAGGCCGTAGCCGGCCAGGTAGAGCTGGATGTAAAGGGTGAGGCTGGAGTGTCCGGCCGAGAGCACGAACCGGTCCCGACCCGGCCACTCCGGGTCCGCGGGGTTGTGCCGCATCACCTTCTGGTACAAGAGATAGCCCAGGGGCGCCAGGCTCATCGCAGTACCGGGGTGGCCGTTGCCGACCTTCTCCACGGCGTCCATCGCGAGCACTCGCACGGTGTCGACCGCGCGCTGATCGAGCTCGGTCCAGTCAAGCCTTGTATGGTCCAGCACTGGGTTGGTCTTCTCGCTCACGCCGACGGCGCTCCTCTCGATGGCTGCAACACTCCGTCTGGATGGCGTCGGAGCGGTCGGCCGGAGCGTCCGAACCCACGCCGATCGCGCCACCGCGCTACCGTCTGCGAGCCTACTCGCCCGGGCATTCTCCGCCTTCCACACCTCCTCCGCCTTCCACACCTCGCCAACCGGTACCGCCCCGTCCTTGTTCCCGGCACTCCCGGACGTCTCTCGCAGGTCACATCTCGTTCCATCCCATGGCCGGGTTACCGCCTTCAGACAGTCTCGTTGCTCCGGCGGCACGGTTGTCTGTCGGGGTGTGCTTGTCCGCTGTTGTGTGGGTGTCGTGTCTGTGCCCCGGAGGGCGCGTGAGCAACCTGATCGGGAGGGGTGCAATTCGTACCGCCGGGCGGTCGTAGACTGTCGATCCGTCAGTGCCGGTCCCCGGCGTCAACCCAATTCGTTCGAGGTGTTCGTGACGGCCGTCGATCCGCGACCAGCCGCGACGACGTCGTACCCGACAGCGCCGCTTCCTGCCGACCCTTCCTCGCTAGAGGTGCCAGGTCCGTCGGTGCGCGACGTGATCAAGGCGTACGTCGGTCTGACCAAGCCGCGCATCATCGAGTTGCTGCTGATCACCACCGTGCCGGTGATGTTCCTGGCTGCCGACGGTGTGCCCGGGCTGGGCGTGGTCGCGGCGACCCTGCTCGGCGGCATCCTCGCCGCGGGCAGCGCGAACACGATCAACTGTGTGCTCGACCGCGACATCGACGAACAGATGCGCCGCACCCGCCGCCGTCCGCTTCCGCGCCACGCGGTCAGCCCTCGCTCGGCGACCATCTTCGGTGTGGCGCTGGGTGTCCTGGCGACGCTCGAGTTGGGCCTGCTGGTGAACTGGCTGTCGTCGGTGCTGGCACTGGCGGCGAACCTCTTCTACGTCTTCGGCTACACCATGTGGCTGAAGCGCCGTACCGTCCAGAACATCGTCTGGGGCGGCATCGCCGGTTGTTTCCCGACCCTGATCGGCTGGACCTCGGTCACGAACGACCTGGCCTGGACACCGCTGGTCCTCTTCGGCGTCGTCTTCTTCTGGACCCCGCCGCACACCTGGGCGCTGGCAATGCGCTACCGCGAGGACTATGCCTCGGTGGACGTCCCGATGCTCCCGGTGGTCGCCACCCCGGTAGCAACAGCCCGCCAGATCCTGGCGTACAGCATCGTGATGGTCGCGACGTCGATCGCGCTCTGGCCCGTCGCCGGCACCGGCTGGGTCTACCCACTGGCCGCCGTTGTGCTGGGCGTGGTCTTCCTCCGCGAAACCTTCGCCCTGCTGGCCCGAGCGAACACCGGAGCCGAAGGCGCCGCGCTGCGCCCGATGCGCCTCTTCCACTTCTCCAACATCTACCTGGCCCTCCTCTTCATCGCGGCCGCCATCGACCCCCTCCTGCACTGACGCCCCTCGCCGGCTTCACCACCACGTTCGTCGGTCCCTTGTTACCCGGCGTGTCGAGGTTCATCGGTCCCGAGTTGCCGGGCGAGATCGGCCCAGGTTGGGGAGGACGCTGGCGATTTCGCCCGGGTTGTTCGTGCTTGGGCGGGGTTGCGGTGGTTCCGCGTCCTCGGTGGTGTGAATCGGGGCGGCGCACCTCAAGAGCGCCCTCGGCGTCCCTCTCGGGATCGAACAAGTTCGACTCTTGACCTGTAACACCCCGCCGGAGAAGGACGCAGCTAACGGGAAGACGCTGGAGGTATGACGACACAGCCTGGGCATATAGGGAAGGGCCGATACGCCGCGAGGGGGCGGCGGCTCAGACCCAGGCCGACGGCTGGAACCCTCGCCGCCTGCGGCTGGAACTCGACCTCGGGCCGGTCAGCGGCTGGACCCCGTGCCGCCGGTGAATGTGTCATGCAGAAGGCGACCTGGGGCCCGGTCACGGGGGCGGACCCGAGCGGGAGCGGGTAAATTGCGTCGACGGATCGCCACGCATACAGAACCCCTCCGGCGAGCGCTTACCCAACCCGAGAACCGGACTTATGTATGCGCTGGTGGCCAGGGCCGGGCGCCGAGCTGGTCGCGCCGGGATTGAGGCGGAGGTTCGGGATCGGGGGGTACTCCAAGCGCAGACTTTCGCGGCGCTCCTGGAAGGCGCGCAAGGTACGGCGGAGATCTGGCGGATCAAACCGGGCTCTGTCGGCGCCGTGTGCGACCCGGAGCACCCGTGGCAGGGAAACTGCCAGCGGTACGCCGACGCCGATCGTGGATCTTGGCGCCGGTCCGGATAACAAGATCTACGTGGTCGAGCTGGCCAAGGCGAGCTGGTTGCAGGTCGAGCTCAATGGCGCGACCGAGGGAGGGCTGTTCGTGCAGTACCCCGGCCGACATCATGAGGGCGGGTACAAGCGCGAGCTGGCCAAGGGCAAGCTGTCTCTGCCAGGTGGTGTCGGGGTCAGCAAGCACGGCGACGTCTACGTGTCCTCGCCGGTCTTCGGCCCAGGCTCAGTCGCCAAGGTCCGGCACTAGCCGGTCGACTAGGTTCGGGACACTAGGTTGCAGGCGTGCCGCGTTCGCCGTACGCGGCGGTGACCAGCGCGATCAGCAGCGCGGCGAAGCCCATGTGGACCAGTACCAGCCCCCAGGGCAAACCGGTGAAGTACTGCACGAACCCGACCGCGCCCTCGGCCAGTTCCGCAGCCAGCAACCAGGCGGCCAGCTTCCGGAGGGTTCGCGATGTCGCAGTGACGCGGGTCGCGATCACCAACGCGATCGTCACACCGAGTAGGGCGAAAACGGCGTCGGCGTGGAGCTGACTGATCACCGTCTCGTCGAGGCCGTTCCGTCCGGTGCCAGGGTCGCCGGAGTGCGGTCCGCTGCCGGTGACAAGGGTGCCGACGGCAACGACTACCCAGACCGCCACCACACAAGCGGTCGCGAGCGCCCGGACCACCGGCGGCGTGTGCGGATAGGGACTGGTCCGGGACCGCCGCATCATCGAGACGGTCAGGGTGATGATCAGCGGCGAAACCAGGAAGTGGGCCGACACGATCCACGGGTTGAGCCCGGTGAGTACGCTGATCCCGCCGATGACTGCCTGTAGCGGGATGCCCAGCGCAGCCGCGGTGGCCAGCCGGCGCAGGTCAGTGCGGACCGGGCGGTAGCGCATCACCACGAGCCAGGTGAGGATCGCGATCACGGCGACGACGAACCCCAGCATCCGGTTGCCGAACTCGATCGCGCCGTGGATGCCGAGTGCGCTGTGCGGCACGTACGACTGGTCGGTGCACTGCGGCCAGGTCGGGCAGCCGAGCCCGGAGCCGGTCAGTCGGACCAGTCCACCGGTCACCACGATGCCGATGTTGGCCACCACCGAGGCCCAGCCCCAGCGTCGTACGGCGTCCAGGCTCGGCTCCGGCACGAGTCGCCAGAGCCCGGTGACAGGTGCGGTTTCGGCGGTAGGTGTCACGGTGGTCACCGGCACACTCTAGAGAACTCAGGAACCGGGGAATCCACCGGCGCTCAGTCCCAGCGGAAGGTGCGGGACACGAGATAGCCCAGCGCCCCCGCCCACAACGCTAGCGAGAGCACCGCCGTCCACGGCACCACACCTTGGAGCGTCGAGTTGGCCAGCCCGTTGGCCAGAGCCGCACTGGGCAACCACTGGACGACGCCCTGCATCGAGTGTGGGTACTCCTTCACCGGGGTCATCACAGCGCCACCGACCAGGAGAAGTAGATAGAGCAGGTTCGCGGCCGCCAGTGTCGCCTCAGCCCGCAGAACTCCAGCCATCAGCAGCCCGAGGGAGGCGAAGGCGGCAGTCCCGCACAACACGGTCAGCACGACCCCGAAGACCGCGGCAGCACCACCGTGCGGCTTCCAGCCGAGAGCGAACCCGGTCCCACAGAGCACGACCAGCTGGATCGCCTCGACGGCGAGAACAGCACCGATCTTGCCCACCAGCAGCCCGGTCCTGGACAGGGGAGAGGCGCCGAGCCGTTTGATCACGCCGTACCGACGTTCGAAGCCGGTCGCGATCGCCAGTGAGGTGAAGGAGGTCGACAGGACAGCGAGAGCGAGTACCCGGGGTACGGCCAGGTCGATGGTGGGACCATCGCCGAGCGGGAGCCGATCGCCGAGCTGGGTGCCACCAAGCAGCAGCAACAGCCCGAGCGGGATCACCAGGGCCAGCAGCAACTGCTCGCCGTTGCGGATCAGCAGCCGGAACTCCATCCGCGCATGCGAGGTGACCTTGCGTGGCCAAGGAGCGGACCCGGGCCGCGGCGCGAAGGACGTCGTACTCATCGCGTCTCCCGGGTCGGCGGTGCGGTGAGGGCGAGATAGACGTCCTCGAGGCTCTTGGCGCCGTGCTCGGTCAGTACGTCGGGACTGCCGGAGGCGATCACCTTGCCGGCGGACACTACATTCACCTGGTCGGACAACTGCTCAGCCTCATCCATCGCGTGGGTTGTCAGCACCACTGTGACGCCGTCGTGGCGCAGTTCGCGGATCACCTGCCAGATCTCGCGGCGGCCGTGCGGGTCGAGCCCGGTGGTCGGCTCGTCCAGGAATGCGATCTCCGGCCGGCCGACGATGGCCAGCGCGAACGACAGCCGCTGCTTCTGCCCGCCCGACAACCTCCGGTACGGCGTCCGCCCGCAGCTGTGCAGGTCCAGCCGCTCGACCAGCATCGGAAGCTCCAACGGATGCGCGTGCAGCGTGGCGGCGTACCGGAGCATCTCGAGTGCACGGACGCCTGACCAGGCACCGCCCTCCTGAAGCATCACGCCGATCCGCGGCATCAACTCACCGTGGTCCGCGACCGGGTCGAGTCCGAGCACCCGGACCTGCCCCGAGTCGGGTCGCCGGAAGCCTTCACAGCTCTCCACAGTGGTGGTCTTGCCGGCCCCGTTCGGGCCCAGTATGGACGTAACTGAACCGCTCGGTACGGTGAGGTTGAGACCGTCGAGCGCGGCCTTCTCGCCGTACCGGACAACGAGGTTGTCGATCTCCACCGCGACTGGCACGTGTGCAGTGTAGGAAACGCCCGGACGTGACGCTGCTCACGCCCACCGGCTCGCCGCGCTGCGACCGGTGAACCGATTAGGGCAGCCTTATTTGAAGGGTCCCGGGAATTACGCGACACTGTTGTTGTGAAAACTTCCGTGCTATCCGGTCAGGTGCCTGCGGGCGCCGCTGTGGCGCGCGACGAATCGACCCGGGACCGGGTCGCCCGCTCCATTCTGATCAATGGCCCGTCCAGCGCCGCGGTGCTGGCCGAGCGGCTGGAGCTGACTCCGGCGGCGGTTCGGCGGCACCTGGATCATCTGCTCGACGAGGGGCTGGTCGAGGCGCGCGAGGAGCGGGTCTACGGCCCGCGCGGCCGGGGTCGCCCGGCCAAGGTCTTCATGCTCACCGACACCGGCCGGCACGCCTTCCACCAGGCGTACGACGACCTGGCGACCACGGCGCTGCGGTTCATCGCCGAGGCCGGCGGGGAGCAGGCGGTCGCGGACTTCGCCCGGCGCCGCGTCGCCGAGGTGGAGGAGCGGTACCGGGCGCTACTGGACGCGGCCCCGGACAGTAAGAAGGCGGAGGTGCTCGCCCAGGCGCTGACCGTGGACGGGTTCGCGGCCTCGACCCTGGAAGCCGGTACCGGTGCCCAGTTATGCCAACATCACTGCCCGGTCGCGCACGTGGCAGAGCAGTTCCCCCAATTGTGCGAGGCCGAGACCGAGGTCTTCTCCCGGCTACTCGGCAAGCACGTCCAACGACTCGCCACCATCGCTCACGGTGATGGCGTATGCACCACGCATATCCCTGGCCGAGGGCCAGTTTCCCCTGTATCCGATGGCGAATCTGCGAGGACTGCAAGATGACGCAAACCGCTCACCCCGAGCTCGATGGTCTCGGCACGTATAAGTTCGGCTGGTCCGACAGTGATGCTGCCGGTGCCGCCGCCAAGCGCGGCCTCAGCACCGACGTGGTGCGGGGCATCTCGGCGCTGAAGAGCGAGCCCGAGTGGATGCTGGACCTGCGGCTGAAGGGCCTGAAGCTCTTCGACCGCAAGCCGATGCCGTCCTGGGGTGCCGACCTGTCCGGCATCGACTTCGACAACATCAAGTACTTCGTCCGCTCCACCGAGAAGCAGGCGACCAGCTGGGACGAACTGCCCGCGGACATCAAGAACACCTACGACAAGCTCGGCATCCCGGAGGCGGAGAAGCAGCGCCTGGTCGCCGGTGTCGCGGCGCAGTACGAGTCGGAGGTCGTCTACCACCAGATCCGTGAGGACCTGGAGGCGCAGGGCGTCATCTTCCTGGACACTGACACCGGCCTGAGGGAGCACCCGGAGCTCTTCAAGGAATACTTCGGCTCCGTCATCCCCGTCGGCGACAACAAGTTCGCCGCGCTGAACACGGCGGTCTGGTCCGGTGGCTCGTTCATCTACGTGCCCAAGGGCGTCAAGGTGGACATCCCGCTGCAGGCCTACTTCCGGATCAACACCGAGAACATGGGCCAGTTCGAGCGGACCCTGATCATCGTCGACGAGGACGCCTACGTGCACTACGTCGAGGGCTGCACGGCGCCCATCTACAAGTCGGACTCGCTGCACTCCGCGGTGGTCGAGATCATCGTGAAGAAGGGCGCCCGCTGCCGCTACACGACGATCCAGAACTGGTCGAACAACGTCTACAACCTGGTGACGAAGCGGGCCACCTGTGAGGCCGGCGCCACGATGGAGTGGATCGACGGCAACATCGGCTCCAAGGTCACGATGAAGTACCCGTCCGTCTACCTGATGGGTGAGCACGCCAAGGGCGAGACCCTGTCGGTCGCGTTCGCGGGCGAGGGCCAGCACCAGGACGCCGGTTCGAAGATGGTGCACAACGCGCCGTTCACGTCGAGCTCGATCGTCTCCAAGTCGGTCGCCCGTGGCGGTGGCCGGACGTCGTACCGGGGTCTGGTCGAGGTCGCGCCGGGCAGCCACCACAGCAAGTCCACGGTGCGCTGTGACGCGCTGCTGGTCGACACCATCAGCCGTTCGGACACCTACCCGTACGTCGACGTCCGCGAGGACGACGTAGCGATGGGGCACGAGGCGACCGTCTCCAAGGTCAGCGACGACCAGCTCTTCTACCTGATGAGCCGGGGGATGGCCGAGGACGAGGCGATGGCGATGATCGTCCGCGGCTTCATCGAGCCGATCGCCCGCGAGCTCCCGATGGAGTACGCGCTGGAATTGAACCGACTGATCGAGCTGCAGATGGAAGGGGCCGTCGGCTAGTGACGACCACACAGGCGCAGGACAAGCCACTGACCGGTGGGGCAGCAGCCACAGGATCGGTCTCAGCCATAGCAAACCGTAAGGAATCTCATGGGGGCGGGAGCGTCCCGCTCCAGACCCGGTCCGAGCGGGTGGCGTCGTACGACGTCGCCGACTTCGCGGTGCCGAAGGGGCGCGAGGAGGACTGGCGCTTCACGCCGGTGAAGGCGCTGAAGGCCCTGTTCGCCGACGAGGCCGGAACCGAGACCGTCAAGGTCGACGTGCAGGCGCCCGAGGGCGTCGTGGTCGAGCCGGTCGGGGCGGACACCTTCAAGATCCTCAAGCCGCAGGACCGCTCGGCGGCAGTCGCCTGGAAGCACGCCGAGAAGGCGCTCGCGGTGCGGATCCCGGCTGACGCCGAGCTGTCCGAGCCGGTGCACGTGAACGTCGAGAGCCTCGGCGGCCGCGGCTTCGGTCACCTGGTGATCGAGGCCGGCCGGCACAGCCGGGCCATCGTGATCCTTGACCACACGGGCGCAGGCGAGCTCGGGACGAACGTCGAGATCAGCGTCGGTGACGGCGCCGAGCTGCGGGTCGTGAGCATCCAGCAGGGCGACGGCGAGTCCGTCCACCTTGCCCAGCACGACGCGCTGGTCGGCCGGGACGCCAAGCTCAACCATGTGGCTGTCACCCTCGGCGGCAAGGTCGTCCGGGTCGCCACCAACGTCCGGTACGCCGGACCGGGCGGCGACGCCGTGCTGCTCGGGGTGTACTTCGCCGAGGCGGGCCAGCACCAGGAGCACCGGCTGTTCGTCGACCACGAGGCGCCGAACTGCCAGAGCCACGTGACCTACAAGGGCGCGCTGGCCGGCGAGTCCGCGCACTCGGTCTGGATCGGGGACGTGCTGATCCGCGCTGCCGCGGAAGGCACCGACACGTTCGAGCTGAACCGGAACCTGATCCTCACCGACGGCGCCCGCGCCGACTCGGTGCCGAACCTGGAGATCGAGACCGGCGAGATCGTGGGCGCGGGTCACGCCTCCGCGACCGGCCGGTTCGACGACGAGCAGCTGTTCTACCTGCAGGCACGCGGCATCGACGAGGACGAGGCCCGGCGGCTGGTGGTGTCGGGCTTCTTCAACGACATCATCGGCAAGATCGGCGTCCCCGAGGTCACCGAGCACCTGCACGAGGTGATCGAGCAGAAGCTGGCCAGGACGGCAGCGTTGACAGAGGCCATCGCGGCACGATGAGCGACAGTTTCGAGCGGGCCTGTGCATTGAGCGACGTACCGGACGAAGGCGTGATCCCGGTCGAGGTCGGCGGCATGGAGGTGGCGATCGTGAGGAGCTGCGGGCAGGTCTTCGCGGTACGGGACGAGTGTTCGCACGCGCAGATCCAGCTGTCCGAGGGCGAAGTCGAAGACTGCGAGATCGAGTGCTGGCTGCACGGCTCCCGCTTCGACCTGCGCACCGGCGAGCCGACCAGCCTGCCGGCGTACGAACCGGTGCCGGTCTACCCGGTCCGCATCGATGGCGACGACGTCCTGGTCGACGTCAAGAACCCCCTGAACAGTGCTAGTTAGAACTTCCTGATCAACTAAACGGAGATAGAAGAAACCTCATGGCGACACTCGAGATCCGCGACCTGCACGTGTCGGTCGACACCGAGAACGGCCCGAAGGAGATCCTGCGCGGCGTCGACCTGACCATCGCCGGTGGCCAGATGCACGCGATCATGGGCCCGAACGGTTCGGGCAAGTCCACGCTGGCGTACTCGATCGCCGGCCACCCGAAGTACAACGTCACCGGCGGCACCGTGACGCTGGACGGCGAGAATGTGCTCGACATGAAGGTCGACGAGCGCGCCCGGGCCGGCCTGTTCCTGGCCATGCAGTACCCGGTCGAGGTGCCCGGTGTGTCCGTGTCGAACTTCCTCCGGACCGCAAAGACGGCGATCGACGGCGAGGCGCCGAAGCTGCGCACCTGGGTGAAGGACGTGAACAAGGCGCTGGCCGACCTGGACATGGACCCCGACTTCGGCACCCGGAACGTGAACGAGGGCTTCTCCGGTGGTGAGAAGAAGCGGCACGAGATCGTTCAGCTGGAGCTGCTCGACCCGAAGATCGCGATTCTCGACGAGACAGACTCCGGCCTCGACATCGACGCGCTGAGGATCGTCTCCACCGGCGTCAACCGGTTCGCGGAGAAGGGTGACAAGGGCGTGCTGCTGATCACCCACTACACCCGGATCCTGCGCTACATCAAGCCGGACTTCGTGCACGTGTTCGTGGACGGCCGGGTCGCCGAGGAAGGCGGACCCGAGCTGGCCGAGGAACTCGAGGCCAACGGCTACGAGCGCTTCTTGAAGGCAGGCGCACAGGCGTGAACAATCGACCGGACCTGCTGCGGCCTTTTGAAAGCCCGCTGGACCTGCAGTCGGTCCGGGCGGACTTCCCGATCCTGTCCCGCGAGCTCGCGGGCGGATTCCCGCTGGTGTACCTGGACTCGGCGAACTCCTCGCAGAAGCCGCTCCAGGTTGTCGAGGTGCTCCGCGACCACTACCTGCACCACAACGCGAACGTGGCCCGGGCGATGCACCAGCTCGGCGCCGAGGCGACCGCGGCGTACGAGGGTGGTCGCGACAAGGTGGCCGCCTTCATCGGCGCCCAGAATCGCAACGAGGTGGTCTTCACCAAGAACGCCTCCGAGGCACTCAACCTGGCCGCCCACACGCTCGGTGCGAGCCTGAAGCCGGGCGACGAGGTGGTCATCTCCGAGATGGAGCACCACTCGAACATCGTGCCCTGGCAGCTGGCCTGCGAGCGGACCGGCGCGACACTGCGCTGGTTCGGCATCACCGACGAGGGCCGGCTCGACACGAGCAACATCGAGGAACTGATCAACGAGCGCACCAAGGTGGTTTCGATTACCTGGGTGTCGAACGCGCTCGGCACGATCAACCCGATCACCGAGATCGCCGCCAAGGCACATGCCGTCGACGCGGTCATGGTGGTCGACGCCTCCCAGGCGGCGCCGCAGTTCCCAGTGGATGTGTCCACGCTGGGCGCAGACCTGCTCGCCTTCACCGGTCACAAGACCGTCGGTCCGACCGGGATCGGCGTGCTCTGGGGCCGGTATGACCTGCTCGCCCAACTTCCGCCGTTCCTCGGCGGTGGCGAAATGATCGAGGTCGTCCGGATGACCGGTTCGACCTATGCACCGCCGCCGGCCCGGTTCGAAGCCGGTACGCCGCCGATCGCGCAGGCAGTCGGCCTCGGTGCCGCGCTCGACTACCTGGCCGGCATCGGGATGGACAAGATCGCCGCGCACGAGCAGGCCGTCACGGCGTACGCGCTGGAGGGGCTGCAGACGGTGCCGGGACTGACGATTCTTGGACCGACCGAGGTCGTCGACCGCGGTGGTGCGATCAGCTTCGAGCTGGACGGGGTGCACCCGCATGACGTGGCGACGGTGCTGGACACCCGGGGAATCGCGGTCCGCGCCGGGCACCACTGCGCCCGGCCGGTGCACGAGCGGTTCGGCGTACAGTCGTCGACCCGGGCTTCCTTCTACCTCTACACCACGCCGGGGGAGATCGACGCCCTTGTCGACGGCCTCGGCTTCGTCCGCTCGTTCTTCAAGGTGGCTTAACGCATATGCAGCTTGAATCGCTGTACCAGGAGATCATCCTGGACCACTACCGCAGCCCGCACCACGCGGGCCTGGCGGAGCAGTACGACGTGGAGGTGCACCACGTGAACCCGTCCTGCGGGGACGAGGTCACCCTCCGCGTCGAGCTCGACGGCGATACCGTCACCGCGGTCACGCACGAGAGCCTCGGCTGCTCGATCAGCCAGGCGGCCACCTCGGTGATGAGCGACCTGGTGATCGGCAAACCCGTCGCCGAGGGCATGGCGACGTACGAGAAGTTCCTCGAACTGATGCAGGGTCGTGGGAATGTGGAACCCGACGAACAGGTTCTGGAGGATGGCGTCGCGTTCGCGGGCGTCGCGCAGTTCCCGGCCCGGGTGAAGTGCGCGTTGCTGGGTTGGTCGGCCTGGCGCGACGCGACAGCCCAGGCCTTGGCGAAAACCGAAGGAGTGAGCAATGTCTGACCAGACCGACGAGAAGATCGAGCTGCCGGAGGTCGACCTCGAGGCAGCGGCGAGCCCGGCTGGTTCGGCCGTTGCGGTGGAGGACGTCACCGAGGCGCTGAAGGACGTGGTCGACCCCGAGCTCGGAATCAACGTGGTCGATCTGGGGCTGATCTACGGGGTCACCGTGGACGACTCGACCACGGCGATCATCGACATGACGCTGACGTCCGCGGCCTGCCCGCTGACCGACGTGATCGAGGACCAGACCCGGGCGGCGCTGGACGGCCTGGTGAACGACTTCCGGATCAACTGGGTCTGGATGCCGCCGTGGGGTCCGGAGAAGATCACCGACGACGGGCGCGAGCAGCTCCGCGCGCTGGGCTTCAACGTCTGAGCAAGCTTTTGCGTGGGCTACGGTCAGGCGGTGACTCGTATCGTCTCTGTTGGCCCCGAGCGGCTGGAGCGCTGGCTCGCCGGCTTCGGTGAACGGCACGGCTCTGTCTCGTACGACGTGACGCCTGACCAGCTGAGCGCCTCCGCCGAGGACGGCGCGCTGGCCCGGATCGCCGTTCCGTTCGGGCCCCTCGAGGACCTCACCCCAGCCGGGTTGGTCACGCATGTGCTGGCCGACCGCCGCCTCGGCGTTCTCCTCGTACGCCGCGGCGGCTACGGCGCGGGCGTCTTCGAAGGCGCCAAGCTAGTGGCGTCGAAGGTCGGGTCGCGGCATGTCCAGGGGACCACCAAGGCCGGCGGCTGGTCCCAGCAGCGGTACGCGCGACGCCGGGACAACCAGGCGCGGGAGGCCTTCGCGGCATCCGCCGAGGTGGCGGTCCGGATCCTCGCGCCGGCCGGACTCGACGTACTGGTGTGCGGGGGAGACCGCAAGGCCATCGACACGGTGCTGGAAGACCCGCGACTGGCCGGGCTGGTGCCGCTGGTGCGCCCGCCGTTCCTGGGCGTGGCCGATCCGCGGCAGAAGGTGCTGGAGAAGGCTGGCACGGACGCCCGGGCGATCCGGATCGAGGTCACCGACCCCGATCAGGCCGGGGGGCCGTAGAGCGCGCGGAAGTCGTCGAGCGTGCCCCGGTAGTAGCCCAGATCGTCGAGCAGTTTGGCGCGGGTGAACTGCTCGGGTGTCTCGCGGCGGGCCTGCAGCCCGAGCTCGGACCAGACCGCCTCGTCCGGCACCTCGTCGGCATCTTCAGGCACGAACTTGACCGCCTCGGCCACGGCGTCGGCGGCGAACTCCCAGTTCAGCTCGACCCGGCGGCGGTCCTGAACCGGACCTTCGCCGGTATACGCGAGATCCGCCTCGAGGGCACGCCGGGCGTAGGTCGTCGCCACCAGGATCCACTGACCCGCGTCGACCAGTTGCGAGACGCCGAGGCCGAACCGCGCCCCTACCTGGCGGGCCGCCTGCTCCGAGAGGTACGGGATCTCGACCACGATGTCGCCCGCCGTGAAGGTCCACGCCTCCGGGCCTTCGACCAGGTTCGCAGCTGCGGTGGGGGACTCCACTGTTGCGTCTGGCGGAGTGGCGTCGGCCGCGGCCATCACACTCGCGTAGACGTGAGCTTCGGCCAGCGTCCGTGCGGTAAGCATCAATTCACTCCTGTTTCGGTGCCGAGATCGCGGTAGGTATCGCGAACGACGAGCAGCCGTTCAAGCCGGAACCTACATGGTTCGGTGTCCCGTACCCGCCGGCCGTCCTCGGTCCAGAACGCGTCGTCAGGTACGGCGTCCTGACCCGGCTGGATGAACTTGACGACCTCCTCGACCGCGGCCCGCGCGATCGCCAACAGCCGGGCTGCCTCCGCCTGATCATCGACGGGTACGACGCCGGCCGCGTCATCGGCGGTCTGCAACCACTGACCCGCGTCCACGATCTCGGACGGTTCAGGCCCGCCGAAATTGGGGAACGGGCCAGGCCCGGTCTCCCGCTCGGGTAGGCCGAACAGGAACTCCAGCTCAGTGCCGCAGCCCGGGCACACGGTCACGTAGCTAGCGACCAGTTCACCTTCGACCTCCGCGAGGCCGTGCTCCCACCCGGTCGCCGCCGAGCCGCAGTCGTCGCATGGATTCAACTCGAGATAGAGGTGTGCCTCGTCCCTCGTGCGCGCAACTGCGAACGGCATGTTGTCCTTCTCCTCGACGTCAGTTGACCGATAGTCCGGGACCGGCCGGGATGTTGTGGGCGGCGACGGTCTGCCGCGCTCCGTTGCTGCCGGCGCCGACCGCGGCCGGCCGGGCGGCCAGCGAGTGATCGAGCTCGGACAGCACGGAGGCCGGTACGCCGTTCTGCTGCAGGGCTTCGGACACGGCACCGGTGAAGCGGGTCGATCGCGGACTCGTGTTGAACAGCTCGCGCAGGTCGACCCGCCCCTCGGACAACTGGGCGAGCCGGGGGTGCAAGGTGGCGAACGCGGCTGCGTACCCACCGTCGTTGGCGCCTCGCATGGTGCCGTCCGGGCGGGCCTGGTAGCTGCGGGTCTGCCCGTCCCGCTCGCGCACGGTCACCTGGACCGTCACCTGGTCCTTCCGGGCTTCCGCGAGAGCATCGAGCAACGGCTGGTACGGGCGGTACTCCTGCTGCCCGGCCGGGTTCTCGGTGAACTCCGTCGCGTGGTGGTGCCGGCCGGCGATCTGCGGCGACATTCCCTCCAGCGCCGTCGACAGCGGTGCGCCCGACTCCATCCGCTCCCGCATCGCCAGGTATTCGTGGTGGAACATGGTCAGGTAGGCCTCGCCGGCAGCCACACCGTGCAACTCGGCACTGCGCCGCACCAACTTGTCGTCGCCCTGCCGGTCCAGCACTTTGCGCTCGAAAGTCAGGTCGTAGTCGACGCGGACCCGGACCGTGACCGCGGTACCTTGCTCGAACTTGCTCAACTCGTTGCGGTTGCCGGTGGTGTCGGAATCGGTGTCCGAGAACTGCTCTCCGACCGTCACACTGCCCTTGACGTCGGGGCCTGGCAGACCACCACCGACGGTGCCGGTCGCGGGCAGCAGGCGGTTGCCCGTGGTCGACGTCCGGGAGGTTCGCTGGATCCGGTCGACCTCACCGATCTGGACATCGTCCATCGGCTCACCGACCAGCTGCAGATCGGACACCACAGCGCGAACCTGGACGTCGACCACCTTGCGGCCGTGGCCGACCACCGGCAACCGCACCATCGCGTGTCCCTCGTCGCTCGCCATCCGCTCGAAGGCAGCGCTGCGGGCCGACGCCGAGAGCTGGTTCTCGAGCTCGGTGCGGTGCATCCGGGCGCCGGCGGCGCCCAGCATGTCGGGACGGGCAAGGCGCTGGGCCACGGTGTCGAAAAGCTTGTCCGCCTCGGGTTCGCCGCTCAGATAGGGCCGGGTTCCTTCGACGAAGTACGAACTCGGCAGGGTGACCGTGCGGTGGTCCTGCCGCTCAGGGGCTGACTGCGAGGTCGGCGCTGTGTTGATCAGGGCTTTGGGTACAAGTTGGGTCAGCCGTCCGGACAGGACTGTCCGGGCAGCGCTCCCGCGCTCCTGCGGCCTCGACCGGTCGAGGCCCTGGCGCAACCAGCCGTTGGTGGCGCCGCCGCGGACGGGCCTCCGCTCGACCTCGATGACGATCCGCATCTGTCGTTCGACCCGGGCCGTCTGGTTGTGCATCAGCCGCTGCACCCGGGTTGACTGCTCGCCGCTCGTAGCCGAGACCGTGCGACTCCGATCGGTGCCGACGCCACCGGACGGCGAGATGCCATCGGCTCCCTCGCCTGCGGTGTTGATCGCGTAGCTGGTGCTGCGGGTCCGGGTCCGGCTGTGTTCGTCGTAGTCGTACCCCTGGACGATGATGAGGGCGCTCTCGTTCGCGCCCTCCGGCGTACCGTCGGTAAAGATCGGGCCGTCGAACAATGCCCTCGCCCGCACCACGAGCATCTCGGGAGGTCCGGTCCCGGAGGTCCTCACCGGGTACTCCTTGACGAAGCCCCGCGGGTCCAGCATGTCGTCGAGGTGACCCTGCCAGCGCTTGTCGGCCAGGTCACCGTCCAGGCTCTCCAACAGGACAGGGTCGTTCGCCAGCCGGCCGGGAGCGGCCTGCTCGATGGCGACACTCACCGCCGCGTGGACGTCGATCGTCTGGCCCGACTCGTTGGTGAACTCGGTGTCCTCAATCAGGGCGGCGCCCATCATGCTGCGGTAGTGCTCGGGCAGGCTCACCTCGGTGGTCTGCGCCGCGACCTGCTCGACGTCGGCGAAGATCGTCGCGACCTTCTCAGCGGCACTGCCGGGCGGCGGCGTGGTCAGACCAGCGACCGTGCTGAGTTTCTCGGCCAGCCGCTGGTCGGAGTGGGTCGCTGCCAGCCCTTCGGTGACACCGACCTTCTCGGCACGGTAGCGGCGTACCAGGGAGGCGGCGGCCCGGCGGTCGAGCGTCAGCCCGCCCTCGAGGAAGCGTTCGGTCGCGTCCGCGACCTGCTCCAGCGGCAGGTCGAGCTTCCGCTGGCCGTACAACCGCAGCGCTTCGCGCTCGGGCAGGGTGAACAGCATGGTGCCGTCGTCCAGTTTCACCTTGTGCGGCTTGGCCGACTCGCCGTCGGTGACCTCGGCTTCGAAGCTGAGGTCTGCGCCGAACACGTAGTGCTGGCCGACATCGATCCTGAGCCGCTCCCAGCCCCAGATCTGCGCGTCGGTGCGCGAATGCGAGGAACTGCCCGTCCGGCTCAGTTCGCCGGAGCCACCGAGGGAGTCCCCGTCGGCGGACACACTGCCGTCCCCACCGGTCAGGCCGCCGGAGTTGCCAGTCGAGCTGCCCGCGGTGGTGCTGTAGCTGCTGAGCGTGAGGTTGATGTCGCCCGAGACCTGGTGGGTTGCGCCCATGAAGACGTGGTTCGCGACCCGGCCCGTCAGCGTCACCGAGCTCTGCTGTGGCAGCAGGGTGCGCTGAGCCAGGGCCTGGGCGGGTGACGACGGCGCCGGACTGATAGCCACCCGGGTCCGGTAGCCAGAGGTCCTCCACTCCGGGTGGGCGATCAGGTTGCGCGGGTTCAGGAAGGCCGCGAGGTGGTGGTAGGCGGCCGAGTCCGGCTGGGTCGCGGCCGGGAGGGCGGTTCGGATCCGCGAGAGCGGGTCACCGACATCGAGGTGCAGGATCTTCGACTGCTTGAGGATCGCCTCGTCGGTCAGCCCCTGGTACGGAGTGGCCGGCGGCGTGCTCGGCTTCGCGACCAGGTCGCTGTCGATCAGTACGGAAGCGCTGCCGTCGACCTCCACCAGCGGAGCGGAATCGCCCGCGGCGGTGACCTCGGTGACCACCAGCCTGTGCGGTACGTCGAACACGGCGACCGGCGCGGTGCTCTCCACCAGAGTGACCTGGTTGACCGTGCCGCCCGAGGCCCAGGAGAAGAGCCGGCCGAGTGATGCCCGGCCATAGCTCAAGGCACCCTCAGGAGTCTGGCCAGCCTGGTCCTTTCCGGGTTTGTTGCTGAGCCCCAACGAGACGGACCAGGGCAGCCGCTTGGACCGGCCACCCGAGCGACCTGACGTGCGCGACGCGATGTCCAGGTTCACCACCGCTTCCGAAGTCGTGACGCCGCGGCAGGTGGCTTCGCCGAACTTCTGGTGCAGGCCGATCCGGAAGGTGCGGTATTGCGGCGCATGGCCGGTCCGGTGGTCGACAAGAGCCAGTGGCAGGCCGCCCTGGGCAGCCTGGTCGTAGCCCGTCTCCAGCCGCAGGGCGGAGATATGCTGACTGAGCCGCTCGAAGTTCTGTAGCTGGCTGGCACGCAAGAGCGGATCCCGGGGGAGCGCATCAAGCATTGGACGGCCGTTGGCGTCGAGCGGTGGCAGCAGTTTCTGCCGACTGAGCTCCTTCGCTGTGGCGTCCAGGGCCGCGTCGGCACCGGTGACTCGCTGGACCAAAGCGGGGCCGGCGCCGCGCATCTGGTTCGTGCCGTTGCCCTGCCAGGTCGGCGGCTTCAAGTCCGGCTTGGTCGGCTGGGGATCGCCGCGCAGCAGGGTGCGACCTTCCTTGTCGACCATCGGCTGGCCGTCCGACCGCTGCACGGCGGATTCGTGGACCGGCAGCCCGTACCGATAGGCGTCGTTCTCCGGGATGCGCAGCAGCGCCTTGCCGCCGCCGTTGACGGTGAAGACGCCGTCGCCGCCGATCTGATGCATCGTGACCTTGTGCTTCAGCCGCATCCGGTAGCCCTGGGTCGGCCCGGTGTAGCGCTGCACGCTGGGATGGATCGCGGTGCCGCCGGCGCTCATGCTGTCGTTGCGCGAGACACTGCGACCGGCTTTGACCTTGGGCCCTAGGTCGAGGGTCGTCGTACCTAGGTCTGACAAAGCCGTGCCGGCGTAGCTGGCCGAGACCGATCCCGAACTGCTGGCGCCGAACGCCTCGCTGCCGGTCGCCCCGGAGAAGTCCACCCGGAGGCGCTCTTGCCAATGCTCCAAGCTGGCCTCGCCGACGAGTTCGGCCTTCTCCCAGACCGCTTCGGTCTCGACCTGGGCGTAGGCGACGGCCTTGCCCCCGCTGTAGATGAGGCGGCCGATCCCGCCGGGCTTAGTCGCCGCCTCCAGCCGGCTCGGCAGGTCCTCGGTCAGCAGCTCGCGGATCTGGTCGTGCCCGACCCGGTCCAGTGAGCCGAGCGCGGTACGGGTGCCGCGGATCGTTTTGTCGCTGAGTTCGTTCAATCCGCGGACGTCGGTGGCCACATGTTCGGGCAGTGCTTTGTCGCGTTGCTCACCGCGTCCGACCTGGGTGAGGTCGACCGTCTTGGCCGGCGGCGGCACGGTGTAAGCACCGGACACCCAGACCTTGAGGGCGTCGGCATCACGCGGCCCCGAGCTGTCGATGGTGTCGACGAACGACCATTCGTCGAGAGCCGAGGTGCGCAACTCGAGCTCCCAGCTTGCGGCGCCCTCGAAGAGCACCGACTCACCGCGGTTGTCCTCAACCCCACCGCCCGGTCCGGCGTTCGTCACGGACATGTTCACCGAGCGGTTCCGCGCGAAGGCGAACTCGAAGCCGGGCGTCACCACTTCGGAGACCGCCTTCAGCGCGCTCGATTCGGGCAGCATCGCCATGACGGTCTTGAGGCTGAAGCCACCGGTGCGGCCGAAGGTATGGGTGGCCGCGGACGAGACGCCGTGCCCGCTCTGCTCCAGGTGGCCGACCATCAGCTCAGACAGTTGCACGTCGGGATCGAGCACCTCGGCCAGCTCGCCCGGTTGCAGCTTCAGCCGGATCTGCGGCAACCGGCTCACGTCGGCCGTCGCGTCCCCACCGACCGGGAGTACCAGGCCGTCGGGCGACATCACTCGGCGGAACTCCGCTCGCAGGGTCCGGTGCAGCATCTCCGTCGTGAAGTGGGGCGGCAAATCCTTTGCCTCGAGCGCCTCGTTGATGCGCTTTGTGAGGGCAGTCAGGTGCGGAAGCCGTCCGGTTGGTGCGCCGCTGTGCAGAACGTCGTGTCGCGGCAACGCCTTCCCTATGCTGGCGCGGTACGACTCGACTTGGTCGGCAGCCGCTTGAGCCAGGGGGAGCACCTCGGTCGCCGGTCGACGCGGATCCGCGACGATCGCGTCCAGTTCGCCGCCGAAGGCCTGGTACGCCGCGCGGGCCCTCGTCCCGTTGTCCGCTGCCTCTTGGTACGCCGCGGCGATCTGCGTGTGACGCTGAGCCTTGCCCTCAGCAAGCGATGCGTCCGCGACCATCTTGCGGGCGCGTTCGGGCGCTCCCTGGTCCTTGAGTTTGACCTCGTCGGCAGCCTTGTCTTTGAAGTCCTTTGCCTGCCGGGTCGCCGCTGCGGCACTCGCCGTCTTGGCATCCGCCCGCGTCTGCAGGTCGTCGACCGTCGCGTCCAACGTCTCGATCTCGGAGTTCACTCGGTCGCGCAGGTGGGCGGGTGTGTTCGGCGGAGCCGGCGCCGCGGCCGCGGCCAGACCTGGCGGCGCGACGACCGGTACAGCGATGGACTCCCGCGTCCAAGGGAGCGCCGGAGCTGTGCCACCCCGGCGGTCGATCGCGGTGGCCAAGCCTCTGAGGTCCCGCTCCAGCTCGGCCACATCGTGCGGGTTTGTCGCCCGTGCCTCGTACCAGTTCCTGGTCAGGTGCCGGAACTCGTCGTACTGGGCTGTCAGCGCGCGGTCCCGGCCTTCCCGCCGCAGCGCCGAGCCGATCCTGGCAACGATGCCGGTGGGTCGGCCGGCCCGGGTCGCTGCGACCTCCTGCTGGATGTGGCTGAACTGGCTGACCCAGACGCGGGAGAGTTGGGCGTCATTCAATCGAGGCGAGATCCGCAAGACATGCGGATCGTCCACGTCGCCCGAGCGGATGTCGGCCTGTGCGACCAGCTTTCGTGGCAGTGGAGTGATCTCCACCCGGACGTGCTGCCGAGGGAGGGACGCCGTCTCGAACACGGCCACGTGCGGACGGGCTAGAACGGTCGGCTGCGCCGTGACGCTGCCACCAAGATCGGATGGCTGCACGTGCTGAAGGGCCGCAAGTGCCCCGTCCTCGGTCAGGTCCGCATCCAGGCTTGGACGGCCACCCACGAACAGCCCGGTATCACGGATCTGCCGGGTCGCTGTGGTCGCATTGCCTCGGTAGTACCGATGGCGCCCGAGGACTCGACGACGGGACCCTGGCTGACCTATTCGGACGGCCAGCGTGCCTGGCTGCGTCGTCCTGAGGACTTGCGCCTCGCGGCTGATCTCGCGAGCGGCATCCATCAAATCGGTGACGGTCGACCGCCGCTGGACCGCCGACAGCGCGGCGAGCCGCTCGGCCGCCGACTCCGAGGTCTCCGCGCTGCCTTCCAGTACGCCGCGCAGCGTCGCCGCTGCCTCGGCCCGGCTCTCCGGCGGCAGATCCGGTACGTCGAGCAGCGCGTCCAGCGCGGCGGTCGCGCCGTCGGCGGGGGAGGCACCACCGCGGGCCCGGGTGATCTCGCTACCGAGCAGTGCAACGGCCTCGGCGAGGATCCGGTCGTCTGACGCACGGTCCGCGGCCCGGCCGGCCAGTCGGGCGCCGAGCTGGTCCATCACGTCGGCGGCCAGCAGATCGCGGGCACTGGTCAGCCGGACACTGCCGTCCTTCAACGGGATGGCCTCCGGCGCGACCACGGCGAGCGCCAGGCCAAGCACCGCACGGGCGCGCGTGATCGGATCGACGACAGGAACCGCAGGGGTCGTCATCGGCCGGCCCGCTGCGCTGAGCGGCGCTTCGTTGCGTTCATCAACCAGCTGTCCTCGCTCATATATGACCAGTGTGACGGGAGTGTGACGGAAAGGTAACCGCTGGGGATCTTCGCGACAATCACCGCGAGTTATCGATTTCACCGTCGCCAGGCTGGAACCTGTTCAGGTCGTGTTGAAGTCCTGAGACTCCTCGGAGCTGACTTCATTGGGTCGGATTCGCCGACCCTGGCATGCTGAGGCAGGTGCAGACACATATCGGGACAGGCGATGGGCCGGTGACTGATCAGCTGGCCCCGTCGGAGTGGAGCGTCGCCGAGGCTCGTGGAATGGCGGCTCAGCTCCGGCACGTGGCCACCACCGACGACGAGTACGACGGCCTGGAGCTGTTCACGGCACTCAGCGAGTACCTCGACCAGCTGTACGGCGGAGCCGGGTTCGACAGGTTGCTGCCACCCCAGGACCGTGCGGCAATGGCCCAGCTGATCCAGCGCATCCGTGGCTCTGCTGCGACAGGATCGGTCGTGCTGGACGACGACGGCGTACCGGTGGATCTGGCGGCTGCGGAGGCGGATCCCGTCTACGACACCTTGGTGCGGCTGGATCAGCCGGTGAACGCGGCCGTGACGCTCGCTCAAGGCCGGAAGTTGGCAGCTGACCTGGCTGCCTCGGACGGTTGGCAAGGAGAGCTCGGCCGCGCTCTGCAGGCGCTCTACAGCTACCTGGATGACCTCTACGGCGGTTCCGGCGCTTTCACCGAACTGCTGACGCCCGACGAGCGAGCCCGGGTCGCCCAGGGACCGACAAGCAGGTAAGAGGTAACAGGCTCGTCAACTGGCGGACCTGAGGGCGCAGATGGCACCTCATGGCCATTACGGTATGCGCGTGAGTCTCTCATCGCGCCCCTCCGCCACCGGTGCCCGCGGTTCGGGCAAAGCGTCGTCAGCTCTCGGTACACCACACCGGCTCCCGACCAGCCGTGAGCGTCGCCCCGCACTCGCCGCCCTGGCAGTGATCCTGATCCTGCTCGGCGCCGCCGGGTCCGCGCTCATCGCGGTGCGCAGTGGCAACCGGCAGAACTTCGTCGCTGTCTCTGGCACCCAACTCGAGCCCGGCCACAAGATCGAGCGCAAGGATCTGGCCCGTGGTGACCTGGCCGGTGCCACCGGCGGGCTGGTGCTGTGGTCCGAGGTAGACAAGTACATCGGCCGGTACACCACCACCCGGCTGTACCCGGGCCAGTTCGTCACCGACAAGAACTTCACCCATGGCAACACCCCCGACGTACCGGCGGGCGGCGCGCTGGTTGGCATCAGCCTCGAGAACGGCCGGGCCCCATCGGACTCGGTGCTGCCGGGCGACATCGTCCGGGTGATCCGGGTGCCGGCTGCCAGCAGCGACTCCGCGGCCTCCGAAGTACTGGTGGGCGCTGCCGAGGTGACCGACAGCCAAGGCGCCCTCAGCGACTCGAAGACCAACGCGAACACCACGCTGAACGTGACGGTGCTGGTGCCGACCCTGAAGTCGACGAACGTCGCCGCGGCCGCCGCTGCGAAGACGCTGGTGCTGGTCAAGCTGTCCGCCGGCACCAAGCCCGACATCTCGCGCAGCAACGGAGACGGTTGATGGCACTGGTCGCATTGGCGAGCGCGAAGGGCTCGCCCGGGGTGACGACGGCCAGCTTGGTGCTCGGTGCCCTCTGGCCGCGGCAGGTGCTGCTGGCCGAGTGTGACCCGGCCGGCAGCGACGTCGCGATCCGGATGACAGCAGCCGGTGGCGCTCCGCTGAACTCCGATCGTGGCCTGGTCAGCCTAGCCGCGGCCGGGCGGAAGGGCCTCGGCGACGATGTCATCCTTGCCCACAGCCAGCAACTCGACGGCGGACTCGACGTGATGATCGGGGTCCGCTCGCCGGAGCAGATCGGCGGCATGGGTGGCCTGTGGCAACCACTGGGCATCTCGCTGAACCAGATGCACAGCGCCGACGTACTGGCGGACTGCGGGCGGATCAGCCCGGCTTCGCCCCAGCTGCCCGTCGTACATGCTGCTCGTCTTGTCGTGTTGGTCTGTACGGCGACCGGGTCATCGGTCGCGCACCTGCGCGAGCGGCTGTCGTCGCTGGTACATCACGTGGACGCGCAGCTAGGGGTCGTGGTGGTGGCGGACCCGAAGCGCCGCGACGGCGTCAAGCAGGTCTGGTCGGTGCTGGACGCGATGTCGGTACCGGTACGGCACCGCTGGCATCTGGCGTTCGACCCGGCCGGTGCGGCGTTCTTCGACGGTCCGGTGACAGGATTCCGTCAGGGCCGCCTCGACCGTACGCCGCTGATCCGCACGGCGAGCGATATCGCCGCCGAGATGGCCGCACTGGTCGCCTCGCCGACGCAGCACGACTTCGACATGGCCCAGGCTGCCTTCCCGCAGTCTGACTGGGAGGGCGGCCGATGAGCGCTGATCAGGAGCTGGTCCGCAAGCTCCGGGTCCAGGTCGCCGAGCGGCTGAACGAGCAGCGCCGCCGCGACCAGGTGAACGGCGTACCGCCGATGAGCGCGGAGGACGAGCGGGAGTACGCGCGATCGCTGATCGTGCAGGTGCTGGAGGACCACGCCCGCTATGAGCTGGCCGAGGGCCGGACGCCGCCGACGCCGGAGGACGACGCCCAGATCGCCGGCGCGATCCACTCGGCCCTGTTCGGAGTCGGCCGGCTGCAGCCGCTGATCGACGACCCCGAGGTCGAGAACATCGACATCAACGGCTGCGACCAGGTCTTCATCCAGTACGGCGACGGGCGCGAGGAACACCCCGGGCCGGTCGCGGACAACGACGAGGAACTGGTCGAGTTGATCCAGGTGCTGGCGGCCCACGCGGGTCTGACCAGCCGGCCGTTCGACTCGGCGAACCCGCAGCTGGACCTCCGGCTGCCGGACGGGTCCCGGTTGTCCGCGGTGATGGGTGTCTGCGCACGTCCGGTGATCTCGATCCGGCGGGCCCGGCTAGGCCGCGTGTTCCTGCCCGACCTGGTCCGCAACGGCACCTTGTCGGAGGACATCGCGTCGTTCCTCCGGGCAGCCGTTGCCGCCCGCAAGAACATCATGATCGCGGGTGCCACGAACTCGGGGAAGACCACTATGCTGCGGGCGCTGGCGAACGAGATCCCGCCGCACGAGCGGTTGATCACAGTCGAGCGGTCGCTGGAGCTCGGGCTGGGGGAGTTCAAGGAGCTGCACCCGAACGTGGTCGCGTTCGAGGAACGGCTGCCGAACTCCGAAGGCGTCGGCCAGGTGGACATGGCCGATCTGGTCCGTCGGTCGCTGCGGATGAACCCCAGCCGGGTGATCGTCGGCGAGGTGCTCGGCGACGAGATCGTGACGATGCTGAACGCGATGAGCCAGGGCAACGACGGCTCGCTGTCGACGATCCACTCGAACAGCTCGATGGAGGTGTTCAACCGGATCAGCACCTACGCGATTCAGGCGCGGGAGCGGCTGCCGATGGAGGCGACCCAGATGCTGATCTCGGGTGCGCTGGACTTCGTGGTGTTCGTCCGCAAGCAGAACGACTACCAGCACGGCGGCACCATGAGCCGCTATATCGAGAGCATCCGCGAGGTGACCGGCTGGGATGGCCGGGTGTTGTCCGGCGAGGTCTTCGCGCCGGGCCCGGACGGACACGCCGCCGCCCACGCGCCGATCGCCTGCATGGACGAACTCGAGCAGTACGGCTACCAGCCCCTCGTGCACGGACGCTGGGCCTAGTGTCGCGTGATGCTGGAACAAGTGAGGGGTTTCGATGACAGACCGGACATTGCTGGCTTTGATCTGCGGGGCTGTCGTTGGCGGTGCTCTACTGCTGCTTATCGTCGCCCTGCGCGGTACTGAGCCTCGAGAAGAAACGCCGTCGCTGTTCAAGAGATCCGGTAGCGCTGACAGCCGCAAGGCGGTCATCCGGCTCGGCGCGGGCATCGGGGTCGGCTTGGTCGTGATGGTGGTGACCCGCTGGCTGGTGCTCGCCGTCGCCCTCGGCCTGCTCGCCGGACTGGCCGACCGGTTCTTCGGCGGCACGGGCGAGGAGCGCCGCGCGATCGAAAGGCTGGAGGCCCTGGCCACCTGGACCGAGGCACTGCGCGACACCATCGCCGGTGCGGTCGGCCTGGAGCAGGCCATCCCGGCGACCGCCGTCAACGCCGCCCCGGCGATCAAGCCGGGCCTGAACCTGCTGGTGGACCGGCTGCGCATCCGCGAACCGTTGCCCTCGGCCCTGATGCGGTTCGCCGATGACCTGGACGACCCGTCGGCCGACTTGATCGTCGCCGCGCTGGTACTGAACGCCCGCCTGCGCGGCCCCGGTCTGCGCGAGGTGCTCGGCGCACTGGCCGACTCCGCCCGCGAAGAACTCGACGTACGCCGCAAGGTGGCCGCCGAGCGTCGCAGCACTCGGCGGAGTGTCCAGGTCGTCGTGGCCATCACGCTGCTGGTGGCTGCTGCCCTGATCCTGTTCAACCCGGCCTACGTCTCGCCGTACACGAGTTTCGTCGGGCAGTTCGTGTTGTTCCTGGTGATCGCCCTGTACGCCGTGGGGCTGGTGTGGCTGCGCAGGCTGGCCAAGATCGAGGTGCCCGAGCGGTTCCTGATCGGTGGCAACGAACGCCGGGCGAGGAAACTCGGCGACGACCGGATGGAGGTGGTGGGCGGATGAACTGGGCCCTGTTCATGGGTGCACTGGTCGGCGCCGGCGTTTACCTGCTGGTGCGGATCTTCATCCGGCCGGCTGCCAACGTTCGGTCCACGATCGCCCGGATCGACGCGGGCCGCTCGGGCTACACCAGCGCGGCCACGGCCAGCGCCGCCGGCGAACGCGTGCTGGGTGGCGTCGACCGCGCCCGGCACACACTCGGCCAGCGGCTCGAGGTCGAGGCGAATGCTCGCGGCTGGCAGTTCGGCCGGCTGCGCCGCGACCTCGCGGTGATGAACCAACCGTTCGCCGCGATGCTGGCCACCAAGGTGTTCTTCGCCCTGGGGGCGATGGTCTTCATCCCGTTCGTGCTGGTGATGTTCGGCATGCTGGGGTTCGGTGCACCAGGTGCGACTCCGGCGATCGTCACGCTGGCCGCGATGGCCTTCGCCTTCTTCCTCCCCGACCTGGCCCTGCGCCAGGAGGCAGAGGAACGGCGCCGGGACTTCCGTCATGTGGTCGGCAGCTTCCTGGACCTGGTCGCGATGAACCTGGCCGGTGGCCGCGGTCTGCCGGAAGCCCTGATGACGGCCTCCACGATCGGCGACCACTGGGCGATGGCGCGGATTCGCCAAGCGCTGGCCAATGCACGCCTGATCGGCATCACGCCCTGGGACGCGATGGCACGGCTGGGGGAGGACCTCGGCGTGGAGGAACTGCGCGACCTGGCCTCGGCGCTGGCGCTGGCCGGTGACGAAGGCGCGAAGATCCGTGCATCCCTGCTGGCTCGGGCGGCCAGCCTGCGACGCAAGGAGCTAGCCGATGTGGAGGGCAAGGCCGGCGAACGTTCGCAGTCCATGCTTGTTGCCCAGTTGGTGATGTGTGCTGCGTTCATGCTCTTCCTCGGTTACCCTGCGGGCGCGGCAATCCTCGGAAGCTAGTGCGATTCACCGGGGGATCGGCAGCTAGGGCGATTCGCTGGGATTCCGTGAAGGTATTTGAGCCCCTGTACGGGGCATACTGTGCCCCGAACGGGGGCATCACGAACAGACATTGGGAAGGCAACCGGATGAACGTGGAAGTGCAGTTCGTGCGCGCGATGGTCGGCTACGCGCTGGCGCGGGCCCACAACCAGCGGGCTCGCGGACGCAACCAGCTCGGCGCCTCGGCGCTGGAGTGGGCGATCATCTCCGCGATCCTGGTAGCCGCCGCGCTCGCGATCGGCCTGGTGGTCCGGAGCGTGATCGACAAGCGCACGGGCGAGATCCAGAAGGGCTGAGTCCTTGTCGCGGGGACTCCAGTGGCGGCGTCGCTCGGAACGTGGCGCCAGCTCGCTCGAACTGGCGATCCTCGCGCCGGCCCTGCTCGCGCTGATCTTCATCTCGATCCAGACCGCGCTCTGGCTGTACGGGCGATCCGTCGCACTGAACGCGGCGCAGGAGGGTGTCTCACGATTGAGACTCGTCCAGCCGCCGGTGTACAGCAACGCGGTCGGGGAGCAGGTGCGGGCCGACATCGAGGCCTACGCACAGCAGCTCGGCGGGAACTCGCTGGGTAAGGCGCAGGTGCTGACGCCGGCGTACAACAATCCGGAGGGCATGGTGTCGTTCACGGTGACGGGCGAGACGATCTCGCTGGTGCCGGGGCTGACGCTGAAGGTGAGCCGGACCGCGACCGGACCGATCGAGCAGTTCCAGGCGGACGACAAGTGAGTCGGGGCATGGGCAGGTCATTGCGGCTGCGAGGCAAACTAGGCGCGCGCGGTGAGCGCGGCACGATGGCGCTGGAGATGGCGATCCTGGCGCCGATCTTGTTGATCCTGTTCATGTTCCTGCTGGCTTGTGGACGGTACTTCCAGACCTCCTCGCTGTTGGAGAGCGCGGCTCGTGACGGAGCCCGGTCCGCGAGCCAGTCTCGTTCGCTGGCAGAGGCCCAGGGTCGGGTCGACGACGCGGTGAGCCGGAACATGGATCAGGCAGTGGAGTCCTGCAAGACAACAGCAAGTGGCACGATCACGTCTGCCTTCGCGGCGGGTAGCCCGCTGTCGGTCGAAGTGACCTGCACGATCAACTATCGCGATCTCGGTCTGCTCGGGCTCAGCGGGGACACCAAGATCACGAAGAAGTTCAGCTCCTCGCTCGATCCGTACAGGGGGGTTCGCGATGCGCCGTGAGATCGATGCCGGACGCAATCAACGGGGTGCGCTGAGTCCGGCCGTGGTGATCCTGGCGGTGATGATCTTCACGCTCGCCGGTCTGGTGATCGATGGCGGGCGTCAACTGGGCGCCAAGTCGCGTGCCGTCGGGTACGCGCAGGAGGCGGCGCGAGCCGGTGCGGCGACCATCGACCTGAACTCACCCGAGGCCAAGATCGACATCACCAAGGCTGGGGACGCGGTCGCCACATTCTGCGCGGAGGTGTCGGCGAACGATCCCGCGGTGACGAACTGCGGGACATCGGAACTGGACGACCAGCACCTGCAGGT
>JAWWPC010000096.1:0-23953 GCA_033851055.1 Kribbellaceae bacterium
GGGTTGGTTCAGCGACCTGGTGTGACCGGGTCGACGGCCTCGGCCCAGAGGTCCTGATCAGCCCGGGCCTGCTGGGCCTTCTTGTAGGCGAAGTACCCGCCGACGCTGGCCACCACAACCAGCAGAACCTTCTTCAGCATCGGTGGACTCCTTGGATCGGCTTCGACCAACTGGGTGGGCCTAACTGGACTTGAACCAGTGACCTCTGCCTTATCAGGGCAGCGCTCTAACCGACTGAGCTATAGGCCCGCAATACGGGTTGAACCCGTGAGAGATTACCGCACTCCGTGCCTCTCTCCCAAACCGGTTCCGGACGGACCACCGACGGGTCCGACCGGAGCCGGTGGAGCGGTCAGTCCTCGGACGCCAGCGTCACCTCGAGGCCGCCCAGCAGGGTGGCCGCGATGTTGTACAGGAACGAGCCGAGGGTGGCCAAAGCCGTGATGATCAGCACGTCGGCGCAGGCGAGCAGGGTGGTGAAACCCATCACCTTGCTGGTGTTGATGTAGTTCTCGATCCGGAATGGCTCGGCGCTCGGCGAACCGAGAACCTGGTTCACCGTGCTGTTGATGTTGTCGAACACGCCAGCCGCACCGATCGCGGACCAGACGATGAAGATTGCGACCCAAGTGACGACGCCGAAGGCGATCGACAGCAAGAACGCGGTCTTCATCACCGACCACGGATCCAGCCTGGACAGCCGCAGCCGGGCCTTGCGGGTCCGCGACCGCGCTGAGGCCTTGGCCCCCGACTTAGTGCCGGCCCCGGCATCACCCTGGCGGGACAAGCTGCCTGTGCCTTGCGTGGCAGCCTCCTTCACTGCAGCGGCCTTGCCGAGCACTGCCTGCTTGGCGGCCGTCACGCGGTTCCCGATCGTCTCCGTCGTGGACGACGACTTCCCGTATTGCCCGTACGTCGGTGTGGCCGGCGGTGTGGTCGGTGCTTGGCTGAGCGGCGCGGTGGTCGGTGCTTTGCTGGCCGACGCCTTCGTCGTGGGCGTCTGGCCGGGCAGGCGAGACTCTGGGCGCTGGGGGGTGTTCGGACCCACCTGCCCGGGGCGCGGCGTCGCGGTCGAAGCCGGGGGCGCCTGCTTCGCGACCGGGCGAACCGGTGGCTGCTGCGGCGGCCGGACCGGCTTGGCCGGCGGGTTCGGCTGGGCGGACCCGGACCCGGACCCGGACCCAGAACGGGACTGCCGGCTCGCCTGACCCTGGCCGGCCGGCGTACTCGGCCGACCCTGGCCGGAGTTGCCGCTGGAACCATTGGATCCGGTGCCGCCGTTCGCGGCCGGAGTACGACCGTTGGAGGCCGGGGCGGTCGGTGGGGCGGGCTGGCCGCTCCCGTTGGCGCCTGGCGGCGTCCCCGGGGACTTCTTGGCGCTGCCCGCGCCATCAGGCCATGGCGGCCTCACACGGTTGGTCATCAGGTACCCTCCTGGCCGGCATCGTCGCCTTCGACGGTAGCCGCGCCATCAACGTCCGTCGAATGCTGGTCTTCGTTCAGGACGCTTTCGGGGGCCCCTTCGGTTGGCGTCTCGGCGAGATTCTCCGAGACTTCACCGTCGGCAGCGTCGTCCGCCTCTTCATCACTCACCGTGAGGTCGGTATTGCGTGCGATCGCGACTACCGCATCAGAGTCCCCAACTCCGGCGAACTTCACACCCATCGTGTCACGGCCCTTCACCGGAACGCTATCCACCCGGCTGCGGACGACCTGCCCACTGGACTTGATTGCGAGCACCTGATCAGTGTCCACCACGATCAGCGCGCCGACCAGCGACCCGCGCTCGTCGTTCAGCTTGACCGCCTTGATGCCGAGACCACCGCGGCCCTGCTGGCGGTACTGCGACACCTCGGTGCGCTTGGCGTAGCCCGCGTCGGTAACGGTGAAGACGTACTGGGCGTCCTCCTCCGAGCCGGCCCGGATCACGGCCATCGACAGCAACTCGTCGCCTGGACGGAACTTCATCCCGGTGACGCCGGAGGTGGCCCGGCCCATCGGGCGGAGCTGCTCGTCGTTCGCGGTGAAGCGGATCGACTGACCCTTCCGTGAGACCAGCATCAGGTCGTCGTCGGCCGAGGCCAGCTCGGCGCCGATCAGCTCATCGTCGTCCTCGCGGAAGTTCACCGCGATGATGCCGCTCTGCCGGGCCGAGTCGTAGTCGGTCAGCGCAGTCTTCTTCACCAGTCCACGCTTGGTGGCCAACAGCAGGTACGGCGCCTGCTGGTAGTCGCGCAGGGTCAGCACCTGGGCGATCTCCTCGTCCGGCTGGAACGAGAGCAGCCCGGCCACGTGCGAACCCTTGGCATCGCGAGCCGACTCCGGCAGCTGCCAGACCTTGGCCCGGTAGACCCGGCCCTTGGTGGTGAAGAACAACATCCAATGATGGTTCGTGGTGGCGAAGAAGTGGCCGATCTCGTCCTCGGCCCGCAGTGCGGCACCACGGACACCCTTGCCGCCGCGGTTCTGGGTTCGGTACAACTCCGTCTTGGTGCGCTTGGCGTAGCCGCCACGAGTGATGGTGACGACGACGTCCTCGTCCGGCACCAGGTCCTGAACGGACAGGTCGCCGTCGGCCGCGATGATCTCGGTACGGCGGTCGTCGCCGAACTTCTCGACGATCTCGGCCAGCTCGTCGCGAACGATGTGCCGCTGCCGGACCGGATCGGCCAGGATGTCCTCGAGGTCGGCGATGACGGTCTCGAGCTCGTTCAGCCGGTCGATGATCTTCTGCCGCTCCAGGGCTGCCAGCCGGCGCAGCTGCATGTCGAGGATGGCCTGCGCCTGTACCTCGTCGATGTCCAGCAGCTCGATCAGGCCGGTGCGGGCCTCCTCGACGTCCGGGCTGCGCCGGATCAAGGCGATGACGTCGTCCAGCGCGTCCAGCGCCTTCACGTAGCCGCGGTAGATGTGGGCCTGCTTCTCGGCCTCGCGGAGGCGGTAGCGGGTCCGGCGCTGGATGACCTCGATCTGGTGGTCGATCCAGTGGGTGATGAACAGGTCCAGGCTGAGGGTGCGCGGCACGCCGTCGACCAGCGCGAGCATGTTGCAGCCGAAGGTGTCCTGCAGCTGGGTGTGCTTGTAGAGGTTGTTCAGCACGACGCGCGGCTGGGCGTCACGCTTCAGCACGATCACCAGCCGCTGACCGGTACGGGACGAGGTGTCGTCGCGGATGTCGGCGATGCCGTTCATCTTGCCGGTGTTGACCAGCTCGGCGATCTTCTGCGCCAGGTTGTCCGGGTTGACCATGTAGGGCAGCTCGCTGACCACCAGGCTGGTCCGGCCCTTGGCGTCTTCCTCGATATCGACGACCGCGCGCATCGTGACCGAGCCACGGCCGGTCCGGTAGGCGTCGTCGATACCTTTGTAGCCGACGATCAGGGCGCCGTTTGGGAAGTCCGGGCCCTTGATGTGCTCCATGCACGCCGCCAGGATCTCCTCCTGCGACGCGTCCGGGTTCTCCAGCGCCCAGTTCGCGGCGGCGGCGACCTCACGCAGGTTGTGCGGTGGGATCTGCGTCGCCATCCCGACCGCGATACCGGCCGAGCCGTTCACCAGCAGGTTCGGGAACCGGCTGGGCAGGATCACCGGCTCCTGCGAGCGACCGTCGTAGTTGGGGCGGAAGTCGACCGTGTCCTGGTCGATGTCGCGCACCATCTCCATCGCCAGCGGGGCCAGCCGGCACTCGGTGTACCGCATCGCGGCGGCCGGGTCGTTACCCGGCGAGCCGAAGTTGCCCTGGCCCTGGATCATCGGCGCCCGCATCACCCAAGGCTGCGCCAGCCGGACCAGGGTGTCGTAGATCGCCGAGTCACCGTGCGGGTGGTATTGACCCATCACGTCACCGACGATGCGGGAGCACTTGGAGAAGCCGCGGTCCGGCCGGTAGCCGCCGTCGTACATCGCGTAGAGGATGCGGCGGTGTACCGGCTTGAGGCCGTCGCGAACCTCGGGCAGCGCGCGGCCGACGATGACGGCCATCGCGTAATCGAGGTACGACTGCTGCATCTCCGTCTGGAGATCGAGGGGCTCGACCCGGTCGTGGCCCGGGGTGGTGGGTGGCGTCGTCATGAAGTGCTCGTCCCGTCCGTTTCAGACGTCGTACGTCGGTGAGTTCGGCGCTCGGCTGTCCAGCCGGTGCTAGATGTCAAGGAACCGGACGTCCTTGGCATTGCGCTGGATGAAGCTCCGGCGGGCCTCGATGTCGTCGCCCATCAGCGTTGCGAACGTCTCGTCTGCCCGGGCCGCGTCGTCGAGGGTGATCTGCAGCAGGACCCGGTTGGCCGGATCCATCGTGGTCTCCCACAGCTCCTGCGCGTTCATCTCGCCGAGACCCTTATAACGCTGGGTCGCGTTCTCCTTCGGAAACTTCTTGCCTGCCTCGAAGCCGGCCGCCACCAGACCGTCCTTCTCCCGCTCGGTGTAGGCCAGTTCGTGCGGTGAGTTGCTCCAGCGGAGCTTGTACAGCGGCGGCTGCGCCGCGTACACGTGGCCGGCCTCGATCAGCGGCCGCATGAAGCGGAACAGCAGCGTCAGCAACAGGGTCCGGATGTGCTGGCCGTCGACATCGGCGTCGGCCATCAGCACGATCTTGTGGTACCGGAGCTTCTCCGGGTCGAAGTCCTCGTGAATGCCGGTGCCGAGGGCGGAGATGATCGCCAGCACCTCGTTGTTCTGCAGGACCCGGTCGATCCGCGCCTTCTCTACGTTCAGGATCTTGCCCCGGATCGGCAGGATCGCCTGGTACTTCGGATCCCGGCCACCCTTCGCGGAGCCACCGGCCGAGTCACCCTCGACGATGTAGACCTCGCACTCCTCCGGGTTCGTCGACTGGCAGTCGGACAGCTTGCCCGGCAGCCCGCCGCCGCCCAGCAGGCCCTTGCGGTTGCGGGCCAGGTCGCGTGCCTTGCGGGCGGCGATCCGGGCACTCGCGGCCGCGCTGGCCTTGCGGATGATCTCGCGGCCCTCCTGCGGGTTCTGCTCGAACCAGGCACCGAGCCGATCGTTGACCACCTTCTGGACGAAGCCCTTCACCTCGGTGTTGCCGAGCTTGGTCTTCGTCTGGCCCTCGAACTGGGGCTCGCCGAGCTTCACCGAGACGATCGCGGTCAGACCCTCGCGGACGTCGTCGCCGGTGAGCCGGTCCTCTTTCCGCTTGATCATGCCCTGGTCCTCGGCGAACGAGTTGACCAGCGTGGTGAGTGCCGCGCGGAAGCCCTCCTCGTGGGTACCGCCCTCGTGCGTGTTGATCGTGTTCGCGAAGGTGTGCACCGACTCCTGGAACGAGCTGCTCCACTGCATCGCCACCTCGAGGCTGAGGCTGTCCTCGCCCTGCGCCGCCTCGAAGGCGATCACGTCGCGGTGCACGATCTCGCGGGTGCCGGTCAGGTACTTGACGTAATCGACCAGGCCGTTGTCGTACTTGAAGGCCTGCTCGACCGGCTTCCCGTCCTCGCCGATGCTCTCCGGCCGCACGTCGCGGATGACGATCTCCAGGCCCTTGTTCAGGAAGGCCATCTCGCGGAACCGGTTGGACAGCGTCTCGTACGAGTACGTCGTGGTCTCGAAGACGTCCGGGCTGGCCCAGAAGGTGATGGTGGTGCCGTGCTCGTCGGACGGGCCCACCTCGGCCAGCTCCTCGTCGGGAACGCCAACGGTGAACGACTGGGTGTATTCCTTGCCGTTCTGCTTCACGTCGACCTTGAGGCGGCTGGATAGCGCGTTCACCACGGAGACACCGACGCCGTGCAGGCCGCCGGACACCTTGTACCCGCCACCGCCGAACTTGCCGCCCGCGTGCAGCACGGTCAGGACGACCGTGACCGCGGGCTTCCCCTCGGACGCGACGATGCCGACCGGGATACCGCGGCCGTTGTCGATCACCTCGATCCCGCCATCGGCGCGCAGCGTGACGATGATCTTGTCGCAGTAGCCGGCAAGCGCCTCGTCCACCGCGTTGTCGACTACCTCGGTGACCAGGTGGTGTAGGCCACGCTCACCGGTGGACCCGATGTACATACCCGGGCGCTTCCGGACAGCGTCGAGGCCCTCGAGCACCTGGATCGCGCTGGCGTCGTACTCGGCACTGACGGCGCCTGATTTGTGCAGGACAGATTCCGGTACGACGGTGCCGGCGATGTCGGGGGCGGTGCTTGTTTCGGTCTCGGTCGGCTCGTCGGTCACCGGCTGTTGTCCTCCTCGGACCCCTGTGAGGGGGGCATCGATTCACAGTGGAGGCCGCCCATACTGTTAATACCAGCGGTGCGGCCTTCTCAACTCTTCTATCTTACCTGTCGGGCGAAGCAGAACCTGCCATGAGGCGGCAGTAATTGTGGATAGGGCGTCTTTTCGGACTCCAGGCCATGTCCCCCCACGCGGGGTGGGGGCTCCGAAAGCGCTCACGGCGCTCAGCGGCTTCTGATCGGGTTCCGCTTGACCTGTCTGACGGACGAGACCGGCGCGGCGGACCCGCAGCCCTTTAGGATCTCAGCCGTGGAGAGTCTCGACGACGTCATCGACGCCATGATCGCCGACCGGGTGATCCATCGGCACCGGCGGAAATGGCTGATCGCCATCGCTCTCGTCGTGGTCCTGGCCCTGGTCATCCTGGTCACCGGCGGCTGGAAAGAGAAGAAGGGCCGCACGGTCGACACGTTCCAGGCGCCGGCCACGCTGGAGGCCGGCCGGTTCGAGTTCGGCATCAGCAGCGCCAAGATCATCCGCACCAAGAAGACGACCTACGACCCGGCGAAAGCGAGCCTCGAGGTGTCGATGGAGGTGAAGAACATCGACAGCGAGACGAAGGTGAGCAACGTGATGTCAGGCGACCTGCTCCAGATCGTGCCCGGCCCGGACTTGATCAAGGCGATCGGCAACAAGGAGCTGATCAAGTCCAACGGTGCGACCTGCCATGGCGAGCTCAACTACGTGTTCGTCTATGGCCTGCCGGCGCAGTCCTGCACCGCCAAGTTCGACATACCGGCCAACTTCTCCGCCAAGGAGATCGAGGTCGGTGTGCTGGCCGAGCAGTTCATCTCGGACGACGAGCTCACCGGGGCGTCCGGAGACCCGTACTGGCAGGACGAGACACCAAAGGCCGTGGTGCGGGTGCCGACCACGATCGGGGTGGCCAAGTGAAGCTCTATCGGCCGGCGACCGTGCTGGTCGGCATCCTCTTCGTGTTGCTGGGCGGTGTAGCCCGGCTGGGTGAGCCCGACCATGTGTACGACAAGCCGACCCGAGACGTCGTGCACGGCACCGTCGGGCAGGAGCTCAAGTACGGCGACTCGACCGTGACCGTGTCCCGGGTCAAGTTCGCCAAGACCTTCTTGGCGCATGCCGATGACAGCGCAGAGAAGGCCGTCACGACCGAGGGAGTCTTCGTCGCCGTCGAGTACGACGCGAGCAGAGGGCCGGCGGACCCGGGCAGCAACGCGGTGACCCTCACCGCCGACGGCGGCACCGAGTACCACCCGGTGACTGAGGGCATCGATACCGGCATCATGTTCCCCGCGAACGGCTTCGCCCAGTCCGGCTCGTTCGTGTTCGAGGTGAACCCGGGCGACCTGGTGGGGCTGACCTTCCACGTCACCACCACCCAGTTCTGGACCGTGCTCGCGCAGGACCTCGCCTTCGACCTCGCCATACCGAGTGAAGAGATCGCCCAGCGCGTAGTGGACGGAGCCGGCAAGGAGTACGTGATGCCAAAGTCGGTTGTCCGGGTGGCCTCATGACAGCGAAGAACGTGCTCGTCCGCCGGATCTCTCAGGTGGCTCTGCTCCTCGTCCTGTTGTCCCTCAGTGCTTACCTGATGTTGAGGACCTATCTGGACGACGAAGAGCAGCGATTCAACGACGGTACGGTCACCGAGGTAGTGGGTCGCGGGCCGGTCGAGATCGGGCACATCAAGTGGAAGATCGACTCGATGCAGGCCTACACCAAGCTCGTCGATGACCAGAACGAGCCGATCGACCTCGACGTGCCGGCTGGCGCCACGATCGTCCTGGTCAAGATCTCCATCACGCCATTGGACGGGCTGAGGATCAACAACGGCTTCCACTGCGAGGCGATGCTGCGCGACGACCGGGGCAATACCTGGAAGAAGGAGGACGCCTACGGCCTCGCCCTGCCGACCTTCTGCTCCGACGGTGACCACCTGATCAAACGCAACCACACGGGGCAGATAGCTCAGGTCTACATAGTCCCGAAATCGGCAGTGCCGCACCTGGTCGGGATCACCACCGAGTATCCGGAGGACTTCCGGCGGGTCCTGCTGACGTGGTGAACCTGCTCGGTCAGACCCCGGCCGGCTGCGCCTGCGGCGTAGGCTGTTCCGCCTGCTTCTTCCGCGCGGCCTCGGCCTGCTCGGCGCGGCGCTCGGCTCCGACTGAGATGCACTGGTCGAAAGCGGCTGCCAGCAAGGCGATCCGGAGCGGTTCGAAGATCACGTCCTGGACCGTACCGGCGATCTGAGCGTCCATCAGGCCCCACCGCTGGCCATGCACACCGATCAGCCGTTGAACCAGTATGAACGTCCAGTGGCCGCCGAGGCTCCACAGTGTGTAGACCAGGCACACCACGCCGAGGAAAACCGGCCCGACCCGGACCAGCAGGCGGAAGGCGTTGAGCGTCGGGTAGAACTTCTCCCGCAGGCCACCCAGGACCAGGTTCGGCGCTTTGTTGGTCAGCGCCACGAACCGGTTCGTCTCGGCAGGTGCGTGGCTGCCGAGCTTTTCCAGCCTGGTGCCGCTGAACACCCCGCTGCCGGCCAGCACCCGGTGGCCGAAGACGACAGTGGTGATGGCGAGCCAGGTCAGGGGCTCGCCGACGCCTAGTTTGAACAACGGCCAGAGCGTCTCCCAGAACACGCCCCAGAGAAACTCGAGGCCGGCCGGGATCGGGATGTGAATGCCGGCGAACCAGTCCTTGAACCCGCCCCACCAATCGACCGAGAAGTACCAGAAGTTCCGTCCTTTGAACCAGTTCTTGAACGTCGACACGGCATGCGGGGTGATCACCACCGCCAGTAGCAGGAAGAACGCCTCGGCCCAGACCTGCAGGAATTTCGTCGGACGGCTCGGCCACCGGTCATCGACGGCCTCGATCACCCGTCGCAGCACCAGCAGGATGACGATCGCCGGGAGGTAAGCCTTCCAGCCGCCGTTGATGAGACTGAAGAAGGCCGCGCCAGGGCCGTTGCCTCGGACGATTAGGTTGCTGACATTCAGCTCCGTGATCCGCAGGTTCAGGAAGCCCCACGCGGACCAGACCGCGACCAACGGGAGCATCGTGAGCGAGAGAAGCTCCAGCAGTCCCTTCTCGGTCGGGTCGGTGGTTTCGTCGTGCTCCTGGCTGGCCGCGTCGCGCCAGCGGTAAAGGGAACTGGCACAGGTCCGGATCATCCCGACGGTCGCGGCGATCTGGATCAATACACCGGCCGAGAAGACGCCGACCCCCAGGCTTTGATGCTGATGGGCGGCGAGCCAGACTGCGGCAGTGATGGACGCCCGAAAGCCGACATAGCCGGCCAGGAACCAGATAGTCATCGGCAGCAGGTTGCGCCACCAGAGCCGGAACGAGTCGGCGATCAGGCGGAGGGATTCGGCGAAACCGTCGGCAAGCGTACGCATCGCGCCCGATCCTAATGATCTGCCGGGTCTCTCGACCGCTTCGACTCAGCCGTAGGTGTCGCGGGGACCTCGGCCTCCTCGGACCGTGCGGGGACCTTTGCGCCAACTCGGGGCATTGGGGCCCTGGACGTTCACCCTGGTCACCGTGCCGTCACCCAGTTCGGCGTTCAGGCGGCGTACCAGTTCCGGCGCCAGCAGGCGGACCTGCGTCGCCCAGGCGGTCGAGTCGGTCCGCACGGTGAGCTCGGTGTCGGTGTAGCTCTCCGGCTTGCAGTGCTGAGCGATCTCCGCGCCCACGATGGACGGCCAGCGGGCCATCACGCCGTGCACCGCGGCCTCGACCTCCCAGCCCTGCTCCCGCATCAACCGCCCGAGCGCCGAGGTCAGTGGCTGCGGGTCACGGTCGTCCGGTCTGGCGCCGCTGCTGAGCGGATCATTCGACCGGCGACGACGGATCTTCCGGACCGGTTTGGCAGGGCCATTGCCGTTCATACCCTTCAGTCGACCGGCGACCGAGCGCGCCAGATCCAGGCCCTGCTTGTCGTGCTCAACCTCTTTCGCCTGCTCCGGTACTGGGTTCGGTTGTTCGCCGTTGCCGCCGAACTCGCTCTCGAAGCCGCTCTCAGAGGAATTCCGGGGTTCTGGGTTCAGCGGCAGTTCCGGCTCGAGCCGGTTCGGCTCGGGCACGGCCGGTTCTGCCCGCGTGGGCAGCGGCTGGGCGCTGAACCCGCCGAGCAGCTCCGCGTCCGGACGGAGATCCCCGTCCTCAGACACGGCGTACCGTTCCGTCGCCTACGTCGAACCGCGCGCCGCTCAGCTCTGCCGGTACGTCGGCGCCGACCGCGGCCGTGACCAGGACCTGCTCAGCCGGCGCGACGAGCTCGGCCAGCCGGTCGCGGCGTTGGGTGTCCAACTCGGCGAACACGTCGTCCAGGATCAGCACCGGCTCGCCCCCGTCCGCCTTCAGCAACTCGTACGACGCCAACCGCAGCGCGAGGGCGAAGGACCACGACTCACCGTGACTGGCATACCCCTTGGCAGGTAAGTCCCCGAGACCGAGCACCAGGTCGTCACGATGCGGCCCTACCAGCGAGACCCCCCGCTCGAGTTCGTCGGACCGCTTCTCTCCGACCGCAGCCAGCAGCACCTCGGCGAGCTGTTCCCGACTGGTCACGCCAGGCTCCAACGGGACCGACGACTTGTACTCGAGCCGGACATTTCCCTTGCCTCGGGCAACAGCGTCGTACCCACTGGAGACCAACGGACGAAGGGATTCCAGCAGCTCGAGCCTGGTGGCCAGCAGTTCCGAGCCGGCTCGGGCGAGATGGGAGTCCCACACCTCGAGGGTGCGGAGTTGTCCTTCGGCGGCGCCGCCGGAGCGGTTCTGCCGGCGGGCCATCGAGGCGCTCCGGAGCAACGAGTTGCGCTGCTTCAGGACCCGGTCGTAGTCCTGCCGGACGCCGGCCATCCGGGGGGACCGAAGGGTGAGCAACTCGTCCAGGAACCGGCGGCGTTCGGACGGGTCGCCCTTCACCAGCGCCAGATCCTCAGGCGCGAACAGCACCGTGCGGAGCAGTCCGAGCACCTCCCGCGGCCGGGGAACCGGGGAACGGTTCACCCGAGCCCGATTTGCCCTCCCTGGATTGATTTCAAGCTCGACCACCAGATCGCGCTCGTGGTCGCTGCGGATCTCGGTCCGCACGATCGCTCGCTGGGCGCCCATCCGGACCAGCGGCGCATCATTGGCGACCCGGTGCGAACCGAGCGTCGCGGTGTAGTGGATCGCCTCGACCAGATTGGTCTTGCCCTGGCCATTGGGACCGACGAAAGCAGTCACCCCCGCTTCGAGCGGGACCTCCGCCTCCGGGTACGAGCGGAAGTCGACCAGTTCGAGCGCGGTGACGTACACCTGGGTTCCCTTGGCTGTTTGGCGGACGGGCGGGAACTCAGCTCGCGCCGGGGTGCCCCTTCGGGGGCGTCGCGTACGACGGGTCCTCGGCACCCTTGACCGCGTGGCCGCCGAACCGGTTCCGCATCGCCGCGATCGCCTTCATCGCCGGGGAGTCCTCCTGCCGGGAGGCGAACCGCGCGAACAGCGCCGCCGCGATAGCGGGCACCGGGACGGCGTTGTCGATCGCCGCCTCGACGGTCCACCGGCCCTCACCGGAGTCCTCGGCGTAGCCCTTGATCTTCTCCAGGTGGGTGTCTTCCTCGAGTGCGTCCACCATCAGGTCGAGCAGCCAGGAGCGGATCACGGTGCCCTCGCGCCATGAGTTGAACGCCTCCGGCACGTTATCCACGACGTCCGCGGCCTCGAGCAGCTCGAATCCCTCGGCGTAGGCCTGCATGAGCCCGTACTCGATGCCGTTGTGGACCATCTTGGTGAAGTGGCCGGCGCCGACCTTGCCGGCATGCACGAAGCCGAACTTACCCTCGGGCTTGAGCGCGTTGAAGATCGGCATCAGCGTGCTGACGGTGTCGGGGTCTCCGCCACACATCAGCGCGTAGCCGTTCTCCAGGCCCCAGACACCACCGGACACGCCGCAGTCGACGAAGCGGATACCCTTCTCAGCCAGTTGGGCGGCCCGGCGGGTGTCATCGGTCCAGCGACTGTTGCCGCCGTCGATCACGATGTCGCCCTCGGACAGCAGTCCGGACAGCTCGGTGACCACCGAGTCGATGGCCTGCACGGGCACCATCACCCAGACCACCCTCGGCTGATCGGGCGCGGTCAGCCGGACGACCATGTCGGCCAGATCCTGGGCGTCGGAGATGCTCTGGTTGTGGTCGACGCCGACCACTCTATGGTCCGCACCGCGCAGCCGCTCGCGCATGTTGCCGCCCATCTTGCCGAGACCGACAAGGCCGAGCTCCATCGTGATCCCCTTGTTCTGTTGGGTTCAGCTGTTCAGACGGACCGGCATCAGCACGTAACGGAACACGCTGATCGGGTCGCCGTCGAAGTCCGTCACACCGGTCAGTTCGGCCGGCTTCGTCGCCTGGGTGAACGCCAGATGCGCGACCGATGTTCCGATCGCGTTCAAACCGTCGAGGAGGTACGTCGGGTTGAAACCTACTGTGACCGGTTCGCCGACCGTCCGGGCCTCGATCGACTCCGATGCCTGGGCCTCATCGCCGCTGCCGGCATCCAGGGTCACGGTGTCCTCGGAGAACGTCAGCCGGACAGGTGCGTTGCGTTCCGCGACCAGGGCGACGCGCTTGACGGCCTCAACCAGGGTGGCGGTGTCGATCCGCACCCGGGTGGCGATGGCCGCGTCGGTCGGGATGATGCCGCGGACCTTGGGGAACTCGCCGTCGAGGAGCCGGGTGGTGGCGCGACGGTTGCCGCCGGAGACCTGGCCCTCGAAGCCGACGATGCCTTCGCCGGTCCCCGGGGCCGCCAGCGAGATGACGATGTCGGTCCCGGTCATCGCTTTGGCGGTCTCGGCGAGCACTCGGGCCGGCACAAGGGCTGCGGCAGAGGCATCTGGGGATTGCGGGTTCCACTCGAGCTCGCGAATCGCGAGCCGGTAGCGGTCCGTCGCCAGCAACGAGATCGTCGAGCCCTCGATCTCGACCCGTACGCCGGTCAGTACCGGCAGGGTGTCCTCACGGCCGGCGGCGGTCACCACTTGGGCGACGGCCTGGGCGAAAACGTCACTCCGGACAGTGCCACTCGCGGCCGGAAGGTCTGGCAGAGCCGGATATTCCTCGGTGGGAAGTGTCTGGAGCGTGAAGCGCGAGGTCCCACAGGTGACCTGGGCCTTGGCGCCGTCGACGCTGAAGTCCACGGGCTGGTTCGGCAGGCTCTTGGAGATGTCCGCCACCAGCCGGCCGGAGATCAGGCACTTGCCGGTGTCGGCCACCTGGGCAGGCACGGTGACGCGGACGGAGGTCTCGTAGTCGAAGCCGGACAGGGTGATCTGCCCTTCCTCGGCCTCGACAAGGAGTCCCGCGAGGATCGGGACACTCGGGCGACTGGGCAAGCTGCGCGCGGCCCAGGCCACGGACTCGGCCAGGACGTCGCGCTCGACGCGGAACTTCACCGCTGGGTGCCTCCTGATTCGGCTGTGTGCCAGGCAGATCCTGCCACGGACGGATGCGATGCGCGCCCACCGGGCGCGAGCAGGCGATTCGGGCGGGTCGCCATGAGGTGCTTCGTCGGGGTCTGAGAACAGCCTGACACGTGTTGGCCGTGCGGTGTTGGAAGGGTAGCGGGCGAGGCCTGAAACAGCGGTTGTCCCCAGGTTTGGCCGCCAGACAACTTTGTGGACTGGGAGCTAACTACAGGTTCCATAGGGTTGTTCGCACCGGTGGAAACTGTGGACAAGCCACCAACGGGCAGGTCAGAAGCGGATTCAGGCTGGGGACAGGGTGTGGACGAAATCTGCGGGATCTCTGGACGCGTGGTGATGACGCCGACGGTCCCCACAGGCCGTCCACAGGTGAGCGAGAAGTGTCCACGGGGATACCCACAGTTATCCACAGGAGTTTCCCCAGCCTGTGTGATCACTGTGACCGCGTCGTTGTGCTCGGCGGACAGCCCTCGCCGACGCGATCAGGACGGTCATTGCTGCTTGGCCTGATGCTTGATCCGGTTGGTCAGTTCGGTGACCTGGTTGAAGACGCTGCGGCGCTCCGACATCAACTGTCGGATCTTCCTTTCGGCGTGCATCACGGTGGTGTGGTCGCGGCCGCCGAACTGCTGGCCGATCTTCGGGAGCGACAGATCCGTCAACTCCCGGCACAGGTACATCGCGATCTGGCGGGCCGTCACCAGCACCCGGCTCCTGCTCGAACCGCAGAGGTCGTCGATCGACAGGCCGAAATACGAAGCGGTCTGGCCCATGATCATGGCGGCAGTGACCTCGGGCTTGCTGCCCTCGGGAATCAGGTCCTTCAGCACGATCTCGGCCAGGCTCAGGTCGACCGGCTGCCGGTTCAGGCTGGCGAACGCGGTGACGCGGATCAGCGCGCCCTCGAGCTCACGGATGTTCGTCTGCACCTTGCTGGCGATGAACTCGAGCACCTCGGGTGGCGCGGTCAGCCTCTCGGTGGCCGCCTTCTTCCGCAGGATGGCGATGCGGGTCTCGAGGTCGGGCGGCTGGATGTCGGTAATGAGGCCCCACTCGAACCGGTTCCGCAGCCGGTCCTCCAGCGCCTCCAGTCGCTTCGGTGCGCGGTCGGAGCTGATCACGATCTGCTTGTTGGCGTTGTGCAGTGTGTTGAACGTGTGGAAGAACTCTTCCTGGGTCTGGATTTTGCCTTCCAGGAACTGGATGTCGTCGATCAGCAGTACGTCGACGTCGCGGTACCGGCGCTGGAACTGTGACGCCTTGTCGTCGCGGATCGCGTTGATGAAGTCGTTGGTGAACTCTTCGCTGGAGACGTACCGGACGCGGGCTCCGGTGTAGAGGCTGCGCACGTAGTGGCCGATCGCGTGCAACAGGTGCGTCTTGCCCAGTCCAGAGTCGCCATAGATCAGCTGCGGGTTGTACGCCTTGCCCGGCGCTTCGGCGACCGCGACGGCCGCGGCGTGCGCGAACCGGTTCGACGAGCCGATGACGAAGGTCTCGAAGGTGTACTTCGGGTTGAGCCGGGCCTCACCCTGCGCCTCTGTGGCCGGCTGACTCATGACCGATCCGTTCGGCGGCGGGGCCACCGACGTGAGCGGCTGACGGATGGCCGGCTCGGTCGGCACCGTGCGTGTCGGCGGAGTGTTCTGTACGACGGGAGACGCAGGCGGTGGCTGCAGTTCCGGGTCGAGGGAGGGGTCGACCGTGACGGCGATCCGGATGTCGCGGCCGAAGCTCTCGGTGAGAATGCGCTCCAGGTCGGGCCGTAGCCGGGTCTCCAGCTGGCCGCGGGTGAAGTCGTCCGGTACGGCGACGATGGCTGTGCTCTCGTGCAGCGTCACTGGGCGGGAGTTCGTCAACCACGCGCGCTGGTTCGGCGGGAGTCCGGCGAGAACCCTTGTCCAGGCTTCGTCCAGGTCGTTGACATCGGTACTGGCGGAACGGTTCTCGACCACGCGTTGCTCCCCGGAATCGTTCGCTGAGATGGCCGGCGTCCAGGTTCGGGCGCGACCTTGTGACCCGACGTCCGGCGGCTGGTGGCGCAGCCGGTGGGCCGCACGTCGCAGTTGCTGTTCTCCTCGGGCCGGTCCTGCACTTTCCACATTGTTGTCCACAGTTGTGAACGAAGCGCGGAGGTACTTGGTTAGCGGCCGTCGGGTTTGGGACCTCTGGTGTGAGGGGCTGACGCTAACAAGTCGGATGGGGGCGCTTCAAGCCGTCATCCACAGGCTACGGAGGCTAGATTGGGGGAAACCTCCGGCGTGTCGGGTAGACGTCGAAGGCTCTTCGTGTTCGTCCATGGCGGAAGGTAGTCATTTCGACCATGTGTGACGAGCCTCTGACGGATCGTCGGGCAGGGCGCCTCATCCACAGGCCTGTGGAAAAGGGTGGGGACGGCTGGTTTGACCTGTCCACAGGCGGCCGCGTACCGTGGGTCGGTCGGTGTTGAGCCGGCCGTTTCGTGCTGCGCTCGATGGGCGACCGTGCTGATTGACGGGTTTCTCGGGCGACTTGCAGGACCTGTACCAACGGCAGATCTATCAGTGGATTTGTCGACAATGCGATCTCGAGACACGTACCGGAGTCATTCCAGTGAGCAAGCGGACGTTCCAGCCGAACAACCGTCGTCGGCACAAGAAGCACGGCTTCCGCCTTCGGATGCGCACCCGTGCGGGCCGTGCCATCCTCGCCGCCCGTCGCGGTAAGGGTCGCCAGCGCCTGGCGGCCTGAGCCGTCCGGGCTGACCACCCACCGACGGTGACCGTACCGTGCTGCCTTCGCCGAACCGGCTCCGTCGGTCCGACGACTTCAGTCGCGCCGTCCGATCTGGACGGCGCGCTGGTCGGCGCGCGGTGGTGGTTCACCTGTTGTTGCAAGCTGACGCACCAGTTGCCGAGCCTTCTCGCGTCGGGTTCGTGGTGAGTAAGGCGGTGGGCAATGCGGTTCTGCGGAACCGGGTCCACCGTCGGCTGCGCGCCGTGATGGCCGCACAGCTTCCATCCCTCCCGCCGGGCAGCCTGACCGTCGTCCGGGCTCTGCCGCCGTCGGCCTCCTCGTCGTACGACGAGCTGGCGGCGGATGTGGCGGGCGGGTTACGACGGATACTGGGTGCTCGATGAAGATTAATCCTGCGAAGTCTGGGATCATCGGCTTCCTGAAGCTGTACCGGACGTTCATCAGTCCGATCTACGGGCAGGTGTGCCGGTTCTATCCGAGCTGTTCGGCTTACGCGTTGGAAGCGGTCGAGCGCCACGGCGCGGTGCGCGGTAGCTGGCTGGCGGCGAGAAGACTCGCCCGCTGCCACCCGTGGAACCCCGGAGGCTACGACCCCGTTCCACTCACAGATGTTGACCAGTGCGGAGATGACGTTCATGTCTCCGCCAACCAGCCCGGACCGTCAGCCGACGCCGGGCCTGTGCAGCGAGGTGCATGAGTGATTCTTCTGGCCAGCCCGATGCTCGCGTTGTGGGACGGGATCGTAAGTCTCTTCAACGCTGTGATGACACCGCTGTACTTCGCCGTGTCGGCACTGCTGGTGGGATGGCACTGGCTTCTCTCGCTGGTGTTGGACCCGAACGGGGGCTGGGCTTGGGCGCTCTCGATCGCCGGTCTGACGATCGTCATCCGGACGTTGCTGATCCCGCTCTTCGTGCGCCAGATCCGGTCTAGCCGGAACCTGCAGCTGCTGCAGCCGAAGATGAAGGAACTGCAGAAGAAGTACGGCCATGACCGGGAGAAGCTCGGTCAGGAAATGATGAAGCTGTACAAGGAGACGGGTACCAACCCGTTCTCGTCCTGCCTTCCGCTGCTGCTGCAGTCGCCGATCTTCCTCGCGTTGTTCCGGGTGCTCGACTACGCCTCGAAGGGGCAGGCGCACAGCGGCATAATGCAGCCGTACGTCAACTCGCTGCAGCACGCCAAGATTTTCGGTGCGGAGATCTCGCAGACCTTCCTGAAGGCGAGCGGTCCGGGCCAGAGCAACGTCAAGATCGTTGCGATCGTGCTGATCGTCCTGATGACCGCGACGATGTTCACTACCCAGCTGCAACTGATGCGCAAGAACATGCCGAAGGCGGCCCTCGAGGGCCAGGCGGCGCAAATGCAGAAGGTGATGCTCTACGTCTTCCCGATCTTCTTCCTGATCGGTGGCTTCAACTTCCCGATCGGTGTGCTGATCTACTGGTTCGTCTCGAACGTGTGGACGATGGGCCAGCAGTTCTACGTGATCCGCCGCAACCCAGCACCCGGCACCCCGGCGTACGACGCGATGGAAGCGCGCAAGCGCGAGCACAACCTGCGGGCCGGTAAGCCGGCTGACGAGGGCCTGGCCAGCGCCAACGGTGAGACCGTGACCGAGTCGGACCATCGTCCGGCGAACCGGCAACAGCCGAAGCGTCAGTCGCGGAGCGCGCGCAAGGGAGTCGCTGGTGAGTCGGCCGCGACGGAGCCGGCTCCGGCGACGAACGGCCAGAAGCCGACTCCGGCTCCGACACAGAAGAAGGCGCCGGCCAAGAACACGACAGCCAAGAGGCAACCCGCGCAGAAGTCTGCAGCCCAGCGAGCGGCGGCCCAGAGGGCTGCCCAGAAGAAGGCCGCGCAGAAGAAGCCTGGCAGTGGATCGCCGGCCCGCCCGCAAGACCGATAGCAGATCGGTCTTGGCCGCTACTCCGTGTTTTCTCTGCTGTGAATGACTTGGGTCCCCTGGGGCGGATCTCGAACTGTGAAGGAGTGGCCGTGAGTGACGGCATGCAAGAGACCGATGCGGCGGAGAAGTCCACGCCGGCAAACGATCAGCTGAAGGCTCTGGAGGCCGAGAGCGACATCGCGGCCGACTACCTGGAAGAGTTGCTGGACATCGCCGACCTGGACGGCGACATCGACATGGACATCGACGGCGACCGTGCCGCGGTGTCGATCGTGGGGGCGGATCTCAGCAACCTGGTCGGCGAGAACGGCAAGGTTCTGGAGGCGCTGCAGGAGCTGACCCGACTGGCCGTCTACCGGGAGACCGGCGAGCGGTCGCGGCTGATGCTGGATGTGTCGAACTACCGGGCGAACCGCAAGGCGGAACTCGAGGAGATCGGCCGTACGGCGGTGGACGAGGTGAAGGTGAGCGGCGCGTCCGTGCGGCTGGACCCAATGACGCCGTTCGAGCGCAAGGTGGTGCACGACGTGGTTGCGGCAGCCGGTCTGACCAGTGAGTCCGAGGGCGAGGAGCCGCGTCGGCGGGTCGTCGTCCAGCCGGCGGTCTGATCCAGTGCGCCGTCCTTACGTCGTTTCCAGGATCCCGGCGTGACGGGTGACGTTTCACGTGAAACACCGCCGGTCGTGGAGGAGCTCTACCCACGAGCGGTCGACCAACTGGCGGCCTATGCCGACCTGCTGGCGACGGAAGGAACGCTGCGCGGCCTGATCGGCCCGCGGGAGGTGCCGCGGTTGTGGGAGCGGCACCTCCTGAACTGTGCGGTGCTGGAGCGCTTGATCCCCGAGGAAGCAGAGGTCGCCGATATCGGCACCGGCGCCGGCCTGCCGGGGATCGTGCTCGCACTCGTACGCCCCGACCTTCAGGTGTCGCTCGTCGAGCCATTGCTCCGGCGCACCACCTTTCTACTCGAAGTCGTCGAACGACTGGAGTTGCCGAACGCCGAGGTGGTGCGTTCGAGGGCGGAGGATCTGACTCCGGCCTCGTTTGATGTCGTCGCGTCTCGGGCCGTCGCTCCGCTGGGAAAGCTAGCCGGTTGGTGCCTCCCACTCTGCGTGGAGGGCGGTCTGATGCTGGCGATGAAGGGGCAGTCCGCGGCGGAAGAACTGGCCGAGTCGGAGGGTGCGCTGGAGGCCCTCGGCGCGGAAGAGTGGCATGTCCACGAACTAGGTGTGGATGAACTGGCCCAGCCGACGACAGTCGTGAGTATTGTGGCCGGACGTGCTGCGCGGGGATCGCAGCGCAAAAGACGCGGGAGGTGAGCGGGTTCGTGAGTCGTGCCCTCGGATGGCCTGACAAGAGCACCGGAGAACCCCGGGCATCGCAAGGGATCGGTTGGCCGGCGAGACCGGCCGAGGTCCAAAGGATCACTCCCGAACCAGAACCGCAAAGCTCTCCCGACAACGAGCCGGCGGCTTCCTCTGAGGGCAGCAGCGAATCGGCAGCTCCGGCGTGGGGCGCTTCTACTTCTGCCCTGGCCGGGAGCGGCGCAGGGGGCAGCACAGCTGTCATCGAGCAGACCGGCCGGGCAGGTGGCGAACGTGGCGCTCGAGTAGCGACGCTCGAACGGCGGGATCCAGCGATCACCGCAGGGCCAGTTGGTGAGGCGGTCGCCAGCCTGTCGGGTGAAGCCGACGACTCGTCGACCCGGACTGACCAAGGTTCGACTCCCGACACGTCAGGTCCTTCGGTTGACAGGACTTCGACAACTGAGTCTCCCGGCGGCGCTGCAGTTGTGCCGGCCGGTGTGGTAGCCAGTGGTGTCTCCTCGGAGCCGGACCTGCGTGAGGACGCAGCGGCTGTGCCGGACACCATCGCGGTGGAGACCGGGGAACTGCCATCACGCCTGCGCGTGGCGGCGTCGCTCGGTCTCGGCGACGAGTCTTCGGCCGGTCAGCCGGCGCCCGTTCCACGTGAAACGGCGTCGGTTGCGGCGGAGCAGGATGAGTTCGCCGAATCGCCGCGCCCTGTGGATGACTACCCCCTAGAAACACCCTTTCGCACGGGAATTCATCCACAGGAGCCTGTGGATGAGCCTGGGGGCAAACCTGCCCCAACCCCCACAGACATCCTTTTCGGGCCAAGTCCCGCACCTATCGGAATGGGCGCTATGACTGCCGCACAGATCGCCGCGCGGGCCACCTCGGACGAGCTCCAGCGACGCCTCCTCGAAACTCCGATCGCCGCCGCCACCGAACGGACCCTGCTGGTGAATGAAGGACCCACGATTGGCCACGAGTTCCCGCTGCCCGCAGAGACGAGGGTCTTCGTCGTCGCTAACCAGAAGGGCGGGGTCGGTAAGACCACAACCACCGTCAATGTCGCCGCCGGCCTGGCGTTGTACGGCGCACGGATCCTGGTGATCGATCTCGACCCGCAGGGCAATGCCTCGACGGCGCTCGGCATCGATCACTCGGAAGGCACGCCCGGTATCTACGAGGCGATCATCGAAGGGGCGTCGCTCGGCAAGCTGCTGTCTCCCTGCGCCGAGCACCCAGGCATCATGGTCGTCCCGGCAACCATCGACCTGGCCGGCGCGGAGATCGAGCTGGTCAGCATCGTGGCACGCGAGAGCCGGCTGAAGAAGGCGCTCGATGCGCACCTGGACGAGACTGAGGCCGCCGGTGAGAAATATGACTACGTCTTTATCGACTGCCCGCCATCGCTCGGCCTGCTGACGGTGAACGCCCTCACCGCCGCCCGAGAAGTGCTGGTGCCGATCCAGAGTGAGTACTACGCGCTCGAGGGTCTGTCCCAGCTGCTCCGGCACATCGACATGGTCAAGTCGCACCTGAACCCGACTCTGGACGTCTCCACCATCCTGCTCACCATGTACGACGCCCGCACCAAACTGGCCGGCGAAGTCGCGGCCGAGGTGCGGGGACATTTCCAGGACGCGGTGCTGCGAACCGCCGTACCGCGGTCGGTCCGGATCTCCGAGGCACCGAGCCACGGGCAGACCGTGCTCGCGTACGATCCGGCCTCGGCTGGTGCGCTGTCCTACCTCGAGGCGTCGCGAGAGATCGCGATGCGGAACAAGGCCTGACCGTTTCTGCCTGACCGTTCTGCCTGACCGTTCTGACAGTGCTCGTCTACCCCGGCCCAGCGCCGATAGCGGGGAGCACCTGTGAGGGTGGCCGCGTCGGGTCGTCGAGGTACCAGCTACGGTGGCGGACGCTGATGAGCGCGCTCATCACGAGTGACAGCAGTACGAACACCGCGGCAAAGGCGCCGCAACGCAGTAGAGACCCAGTCGTAGAACCAGCCAGTCGAACCTCGAGGGAGCGTCGATGAACACCCGACTCGGACGTGGACTCGGTGCGCTGATCCCCAGCACGCCCGCTCCCGGTACCACCGCGACTCTGGGCAGCAGGTCGAACTCGATCCCGGGCGCACCGCCCGCCAAGGTGGAGCCCGAACTGGCTGCTGTACCAGGCGCCGAGTTCGCTGTCATCGACGTCGACAAGATCACGCCGAATCCGAAGCAGCCGCGACGCGTCTTCGACGAGGACGCGATGGCAGAGCTGGTCCACTCGGTCAAGGAGATCGGCCTGCTACAGCCGATCGTCGTCCGCCGACTGAGTGCGGAGACCTACGAGCTGGTGATGGGCGAACGGCGCTGGCGGGCGACCCAGCAGGCCGGGCTGAAGACCATACCCGCCATCGTGCGGGAGACCGCCGATGACGTGATGCTGCGAGATGCTCTGCTGGAGAACCTGCACCGCAGCCAGCTCAACCCGCTGGAGGAAGCAGCGGCGTACCAGCAGATGCTGGACGACTTCGGCTGCACCCAGGAGGTGCTGTCCACCAGGATCGGCCGGTCCCGTCCGCAGATCTCGAACACGCTGCGGCTGCTGAAGCTGCCGGCGTCCGTTCAGCGCCGGGTCGCGGCGGGCGTGCTGTCCGCCGGGCACGCTCGGGCCCTGCTTGGCCTGCCGAGCGGTGATGCCCAAGAGCGGCTGGCACAGCGCATCGTCGCCGAGGGTCTCTCCGTCCGTACGGTTGAGGAGATCGTTGCGATGGGGGACATGTCGGCCGACGACCCAACGCCGACGCGTCGTCGGAACCGGCCGGTCGCGCCCCGGCTGGTTGACCTGGCGGACCGGCTGTCGGACAGGTTCGAGACCCGGGTGAAGGTCGACCTCGGGAAGACCAAGGGCAAGATCACCGTCGAATTCGCGTCGATCGACGACCTCGAGCGCATCGTCGGCCTGATGGACCCGTCCAAAGACACCGACTGACAGCGGTCCGACTGGCTGATCTCCCGGTCACCGCTGAGGCTATGTGCGCTCGATCTCGCCGGGGTGCCCACGCGGTTGTCGAGGCCTCTCGGTTCCGGTCTCATGGCCCAGCCGAGACGCACCTCGCCTGCGGCAGGGCTTGGTCTTTGTCTGGGTGCTCCACTCGCAGCGGTCGGTGCGACCTGGGTCGACGACGAGCGACGGTGGCGAACTCGTACTGCAACCCGTCCAGGTGGCCGGACCCATCCTCGCTGGGCCCATTTTGAAATAGTCCGCAGTTGGACGGGGCATCGTGATGTGACCGGACTTCGCGTTGGCGGACGCGCCGAGGCGCATCACGGGATGTTTCACGTGGAACGGTGCTCCGAGACCCATGCCGTCGCCCGGACGATCACGCACGCCGGTCGTAGCGAGCGCCTGGTCGACGAGCACCAAGTACCTGCCCAACCGCGCTGCCACTGGCCGTGGGGCTTGGCGCGGCCTCGAGGACCGGCAGAGTTGCCTCCGGCGCGGGCCTCACGCGGGCGGTTCTATCTTCTTCTGCAGTGCGCCCAAACCGCTCCCACAACCGCCAGACGCCGCAATCAGGAAGTGCAGCAAATGCCGCGACTAAGGAGATCGAAGACAGACTGGTGGCGGAACAGGTAGCAGAAATTCGGGCGATCAACGGCGATGCGGGGGTGCGGACAAGCACTGCGATGAGGATGCCGCTGACGAAGTTGGGGCGGAGCCCCGGGGAGGACGAGACTGAACGATCTCGACCACTCGGCTCGACCACTCGGCTCGGCCGATCCTCGCGCCGTCATTGCGCCGAGGTCGTCGCGCCCCGGCTGGCAAGCGCGAGCAGGTTCGGGCCGAACCCCAGGGTCGTGTACGGCGCGCCCTTCCGGCCGCCGCGTCGCGGCCATCCCGTCGGTGTGATCGCGCCGCCTGTCGCCGGCAGGTGAAACTGGCCCTCGGGCGGCAGTTGCAAACTGACCCTCTCGAGACGCCGGCCTCAGGCGAGGTCAGGAGGGCTCGGATGCTGACTGTGGAGGACTGGGCTGAGATTCGGTGGCTTCATCGGTGCCGGGGGATGCCGATCAAGCTGATCGCTCGGGCGATGGGCTTGATCGAAGAACAATTGTGAAGCAGGCGTTCATGAAGCAGGCGTTGCGCAGCGACGGTGCGCCCTAGGTATGAGCGTGCGCGGCGGGGCTCGATGGAAGATGAGGTGGAGCCCCGGATCCGGGAGTTGCTGCGGACATGGCCGACGATGCCTGGACGGTGGCCGCCGAGCGCATCGGGCGGGACTACTCGATCCGG
>JAWWPC010000100.1:0-9522 GCA_033851055.1 Kribbellaceae bacterium
CCGTTGCCCAGGACAAGCTGTCCGCCAGGGCCGAGATGGCGGTGTACGGCGTCCAGGTGGACGCCCCGGTCCGTCGCAGCAAGGGCGCGGGTCCCAGCGACGACGGGCACCTGGTCGTCGACGGCGCCAACGCCACCCTCCCGATCGTTGCCGACAGCCCCTACCAGGTCCGCGACGGTTCGGTCTTCCGCAACGGTCTGGACCTGGGGTTGTCGGTCGAACCGGTCCGGCGGCCGCGGTTCTACGACCTGACCACCGCGGATGGCGTGCCCTATCAGCAGATCGCCTTGCTGCATGGCAAGGACGTGCTGGCCACTACCGTCGTCCAGACCTGCATCCGGTACGACGAACCGACCCGGTGCAGGTTCTGCTCCATCGAGGAGTCGCTGCGCAGCGGTGCGACGATAGCGGCCAAGACCCCGGCACAACTGGCGGAGGTCGCCGAGGCCGCGGTCCGGCTGGACGGTGTCACCCAAATGGTGATGACGACCGGGACGACCACCGGGCTGGACCGCGGCGCCCGCAACCTGGTCCGATCCGTGCGCGCCGTCCTGAAAGCTGTGCCAGGTCTGCCGATCCAGGTGCAGATCGAACCACCCGGCGACCTCTCGCTGATCTCCGACCTGTACGCCGCCGGGGCGACCTCGATCGGCATCCACGTCGAATCGCTGGACGACGAGGTACGCCGCCGTTGGATGCCCGGCAAGTCCACCGTCCCGTTGGCGGAGTACGAGCGGGCTTGGGACGAGGCGGTGCGGGTTTTCGGTCGGAACAGGGTCTCCACCTATCTACTGATCGGGATGGGCGAGGACCCAGACGAGTTGATCGCCGGGTCCGGCCGGCTGATCGAGCGCGGCGTGTACCCCTTTGTCGTACCGCTGCGGCCGATGCTCGGGACGCTGGCGCGGGCCGACGGCGTGCTGCCGCCCGACCCGCGGCTAGTGCGTGACATCACCGCCCGAGTGGCAGCTCTTCTTGCTGAGGCGGACATGCGCGGCGCGGACCAAGGTGCGGGCTGCGCAGCTTGTGGAGCGTGCAGCCTGCTGTCGGCGGCTGGCTCATGACCAGCCCGGCAATCAGCCGTGTGCCCTTCACACCGGTGTCGGCTGCCCAGCAGTCATCTCCGATCTCGGCAACGGTCCCGTGGCAGACGAGCGGCGTCCTTCGCGCGGCGGATGTTCAAGCCCTGCTAGGCGATCCGCTGCCGCAAGCACCTGCCTTCCTGATCGAGGAGGCGTCGGACAGCGGAACGTTGCAGGCCTACCGAGACCTACGGCGACGAGCCTTCGTTGACGAGCAAGGCCTCTTCGACGGCAGCGATCTGGATGACCGCGACGAGGACCCGCGCACCGTCGTACTGGTCGCCCGTGATGTTGCAGGCCCTGCGAGCGGCGCTGCGACGGGTGCTGTGATCGGGGGTGTTCGGCTCGGTCCTGCGACCGACGGGCCGGATGTCGGGTGGTGGCAAGGCGGGCGGTTGGTTGCAGCCGCGCAGAGTGGTGCCGGTGCCGCGCTGGTTCGTGCCGCGTGTGCGCGAGCCGAGGCAGCGGGTGCGTTGCGGTTCGACGCGACCGTGCAGACCGGCACGCACCGGTTCTTCCAACGGCTCGGGTGGGAGACGGTTCGGCCCACGACCGTCGCAGGATCCCCGCATTTCTTGATGCGCTGGCCGATCGGGCGGATCGCGCAGCTGGTCGCGGCGACGAAGAGCGAGCTGGGGCCGTTGCTGGCCGGGCTCATGCCAGGGGGCTCAGGATTCGTGGGTGACGACGGGGCGCCGGTGCCGGGCAGTGACCTGGTGGCCGCCTGCGATGCGATCGTGCCTTCGTTGGTCGAGCGCGATCCCGAGTGGGCCGGCTGGTGTTCGGTGCTGGTGAACGTGAACGACCTGGCCGCGATGGGCGCCGTACCGGTCGGGCTGCTCGACGCAGTCGGCGCTCGGGATCTGTCGTTCGCGACCCGCATCCTTAGTGGGTTGCGCCGCGCTGCCGAGGCTTACGGCGTACCCGTGCTAGGTGGTCACACCCAGTTCGGCGTGCCGGCGGCGTTGAGTGTCACCGCGTTGGGTCGCGCCGAGCGTCCCGTGCCCGGAGGCGGTGGGCGACCCGGCGACGAGGTGAGGCTGACGGCCGACCTTGGTGGTGGCTGGCGTCAGGGCTACGCCGGCAGGCAGTGGGACTCGACCAGTGGCCGCCGTACTGAAGAACTACGGGCGATGGTCGGAGCAGTAGGAAAAGCAAAGCCGTCGGCAGCGAAGGACGTGTCGATGGCAGGAGTCGTAGGCACGCTTGGAATGCTCGCGGAGGCCAGCGGCTGCGGAGCCGTCCTCGATGTTGCCGCGGTGCCCAGGCCCGCAGCAGCAACGATCGGGGATTGGCTAACATGCTTCCCCGGCTTCGCGATGCTCACCGCCGGACCGCAGGAGGTCGATGCAGGGCCGGCAGAGAGTGCCGTGTGCGGCGAGCTGATCACAGGGCAGGGAGTGGCGTTGCGCTGGCCGGACGGCGAGATCACCGAGGCCCTGCCCGCGGCAGTGACCGGGATGGGGACAGCATGACGACCTTACGGATGGCCGCCGTCGCGGCGAACTTCGATCGCGATTTGGAAGGTGACTTCGCCCGGGTCGCAACGCTGATCGCCGAGGCCCGCGAGGCCGGCGTCCAGTTGCTCGCCCTGCCCGAGGGAGCGCTTGGTGGCTACCTGCTCAGCCTGGACGGAACGGCCGAGCCGCCGCCTGCCTTCGACGTACAGGGTCCGGAGATCGCCCGGCTCGCGGCGTTGGCCGGGGACATGGTGGTCATGGCCGGCTATGCCGAGGCGGAGGGCGACCGGATCTACAACAGCGCGGTCTGCGTCACCGGCGACGGCGTACTCGGGCACCACCGCAAGGTGCATCAGCCGCTGCAGGAGGACGCGCACTATGCCGCGGGCGACCGCTTCGAGGCGTTCGATACGCCGGTCGGGCGACTCGGACTGATGATCTGTTACGACAAGGCGTTCCCGGAGGCCGCCCGGACATTGGCGATGGACGGAGCTCAGGTCATCACCTGCATCTCAGCCTGGCCCGGCGCTCGGACGAACCCCGACCCGGACCTCGCCAAGGATCGCTGGAAGCGTCGGTTCGATCTCTTCGACCGGGCTAGAGCATTGGAGAACCAGGTGCTCTGGCTGTCCGCGAACCAGTCCGGGATGTTCGGCTCGTTGCGGTTCGTGGCCAGCGCGAAGGTGGTCGACCCGGGTGGCGACATCCTGGCCGACACCGGTGTCACCGAGGGCATGGCGATCGCGGAGGTCGACGTGGAACTAGCGCTGGACCTGGCCCGGCGCTCGATGGGCCATCTGCGGGACCGGCGGCCGGAGACCTATGGAACCCCTGAGCTTGCATGGGCCTGAGGATGGGCGCCGTCGCCGCCGGCTTCACCCGGGACCTGGAGTTCGATCTGGCCCGGGTGGAGGCGCTGATCCGGCACGGACGTCGCGAGGAGGTCCAGCTGCTGGTGCTGCCGGATGCGGTGCTGGGCGGCTATCTCTCCGACCTCAGCAGCTCCGAGCACGACGACCTGCCGCCGGCGCTCGAGTTGCACGATCCGCTGATCTCCAAGGTGAGCGCGATGGCCGGCGAGATGGTGGTGTGCTTCGGCTTCTGTGAGGCGTCCGGTGGCCGGCGCTACAACACCGCCCTGTGCGTAACCGGTGACGGCGTCGTCGGTCAGCACCGCAAGGTCCACCAGCCACCGGGCGAGCGTGCGGTCTACACACCGGGCGACCGGTTCGGGTCGTTCGACACCCCGGTCGGGCGGCTCGGCATGATGATCGACTACGACAAGACCTTCCCCGAATCCGCGCGGGCGCTGGCGGTTGACGGCGCCGAGGTGATCGCCTGCCTGTCCGCCTGGCCGACGAGCATCACGAACCGCGCACCCCGGATGAACGAGGACCGGCAGTCCCGGCTGTTCGACCTGTACGACCGGGCGCGCGCGGCGGAGAACCAGGTCGTGCTGGTGTCGTCCAACCTGACCGGCTCGATCGGCGGCATGCGCTTCCTCGGCCAGTCGAAGGTGGTCGGCCCGGGCGGCGACATCGTGGCCCGGACCTGGTCCAAGGCCGGCATCGCCATCGCCGAACTCGACGTACAGGCCGAGATCGACAACGCCCGCCGGGTGCTGCACCACCTGGACGAGCGCCGGCCAGAGGTGTACTGATGCGAATCGCCTTGCTGAGCTACTCGACCAAGCCGCGCGGCGGTGTCGTACACACGCTCGCGCTGGCGGAAGCAATGGCCGCGGCTGGTGCGAACGTCACGGTCTGGTCCCTCGCCCGCGGCGGCGACACCGGCTTCTACCGCGCTGTCGACCCACGAGTGAGGCTGGCTGTGGTGCCCTTTCCCGAGGTGCCGGGGGAAGCGGTGGGGCCCCGGATCCTGCGATCGATCGAAGTCTTGCGTGAGGCTTTCGATCCTTCCCTGTACGACGTGGTGCATGCCCAGGACTGCATCAGCGCCAATGCCGTCGACCGGTGCATCCGGACCGTGCATCACCTGGACCACTTCACCACGCCCGAACTGGTCGCCTGCCACGAGCGCGCTCTGGTGAGGCCTTATGCCCACGTGTGCGTTTCAGCTGCCGTGGCGGCAGAGCTCCGGCAGGGTTGGGGGCGTGAGGCAACGATCATCCCGAACGGAGTCGACTCCGAGCGCTTCGCGGCTGCCGCGGCCAGTACGCCGACCGCCGCGGCCGCGCGTGCCACGTGGCGAGACAGGTTCGGCCGCTACGTCGTCACGGTAGGCGGGATCGAACCCCGCAAGGGCTCGCTGGAGTTGCTCGAGGCTTATTCGTTGCTACAAGCCACCGATTCGGAGGTGCGGCTGGTGATCGCGGGAGGCGAGACGCTCTTCGACTACCGGGACTACCGGGCGCAATGGGAGAAGCGGGCTGCCGAGCTGGGGGTCTCGCCGGTGGTCCTCGGTCCGGTCGATGATGCGGAGTTGCCTTCGCTCGTCGCGGCTGCGGAGGTGTTCGCATTTCCCTCCATCAAGGAAGGCTTCGGGTTGGCGCCGATGGAGGCGTTGGCGGCTGGCGTACCGCTGGTGGTCTCCGACCTGCCGGTGCTGCGTGAAGTCTTCCGCGACGCGGCGACCTACGCAGCCGGCCCTGGCGCTTTGGCCGGTGAGATCCGGGCGGCTCTGCTCGGAGTCGACGAGAAGCGACGGTCTCGCGGCCGCGAGGTAGCGGCGGGCTACACCTGGTCGGCCGCGGCCGCCGCGCACCTACAGCTCTACCAGAGACTGGCCTCTTAAAACGGCATGACGTTACCGTCGCACCTGTGGTCGGATGCTCTTTGCCGAGACCCCACTCGTGGACCGCCCCTGAAGGAATCAGATGACCGACCGCGGCCTGCCCGATGCTGAGACGATCGAGGCCGTCCTCGCTTCCCATGAGGGCGCATGGGAAGCTGGAACGCGGGTTCTCTCGGTGGAGGACCTGTCGCCCGGGCTGGGTCAGGCAGCCGTCCTTCGGGTGAGCGCCACGGCACCAGACGGCCGCCCGTCCCAGTGGATCGTCAAGATCCCCGGTTGGGGCCACCAATCCCTGCTCGACTCGCGCGATGGCCAGCTGGACCGCCGCGAGGCCCACTTCTTCGGCAGCATCATTCGCAGTTTGCTGCCCCGCGAGCTGGCAACGCCACCGGACGCGACCGTGGTCAGGCACAACGGCCTCGCCTGGATTCTCATGCGCGACATCGGCACCGCCTTGCACCAACGCTGGACCCCCGCCGCCGCCACGACAGTTGCCCTACGCACCGCGCTTCTGTATGTCCCGGGGACCCTGGACCCTGACCTGCTCGACACTCCCTGGCTGGAACGCGAAGGCTACGCCGCGTACACCCATCACATTCCAGCCGGCCACGACAACCTCGACGCCCTGGCCCACGATCCGCAACTCAAGGCACTGTTCACTCCCGAGCAGGTCCACGCCCTGCACACCTGCCTGGACGCGGCTGCGGAGCTGAGCTCACGCGCCGCCACGCTACCCGCCACTCTCGTCCACGGCGATCTCACTCCGCGCAACGCTGGCGTGGACCGAGACAATGCCCTCGTCCTCATCGACTGGGAGCACGTCGGCGTCGGCCCTGTGGGCTTCGACCTGGGCACCTTCGTCTCCCTCTACCGCGCCTTCGGCGGTCAAGGAGAGCTGGACGAGCCAGCCCTCCTTGAGGTCTACGGCCGAGCCCTCAGCGAACTGGCCGACACAGACCTACGCCATCCCGCCGCCCTGGGCTTCGCCACCGCCCACCTGACCTGGGGACTACACCTACGTCTAGGCCCTGGCCTGACGGCGGTGCGCCAGGGCTTCCACAGCGGGTCCCCAGGCGAACTCGCCAGCCACCTCGATGACATCCGTTCGGGATGCCTACGCGCCCTGTCCTGGGCGCCTGCGGCCGGAGTTGACACCGCGGGCCACCGACGTGCGCTCCGGCCGGACCACGCGTCCTGGGAGCGCGACCAGGGAACGGAAAGCAGGTGAAGGTACCCCAGGCCATGTGGTGGCGTTCGTCGTCACCGATGCGGCGGATCAACTTGCATGCCAGGCAGTACGCCGCGCGCCGTACACAGCAGGTTCCAGGCGTGGTACCCGGTGAGCGCCAGCGTGCCCTCGACCACGTGGTTGTAGGTCACCGAGGCCAGCACCTTAAGGGTCAGCGCTTCCGGAAGACGACCCAGCGCATGGCGCAGTACATGTAGATGCCCTCGCAAACGCCGGCGGCTACCCGGGCGACGTGGTACTCGACGCCGAGAGCGGCCAGACCAGTGCCGACACCGAGGATCCAAGCGACGTAGTTGATCACGACCACGACCACGTACACCGCGACCTGCGGTCCGGCTGGGGCGTGCGAGCGGAAGTTGAAGGCCCGATTGAGGACATAGCTCAGCCCGAACGCGCAGGTGTAGGCGACGGTGATCGATTGCCACAGCGGCAGTCCCACCCACGAGTGCAGGACGGTGAGCATCACCAGGTCAACGCCGAAGGTGAACCCGTTGATGACCGCGAACCCGAGCACGCTGGGTGGGATGACCTCGGAGAGTTCCCAAGGCAGCCGGCTGACTGCCGCGGCCATCGCGGCGCCGAACTGCTCACCCCGGCGTTCGGCACCTGTCAACGCTGTTGACGACATGGGCCCAAGTCTGACCGGTCGCTCAAGTCAAGGGATCATCGCCTCGTCGTGTGCTTGAAGCTCTGTCGCTCAGCCGATGTGACTGCGCAGACGCGCACGGGATCGGTGCATCAGCCGACGCGCCTCTTCGGCGCCGACGAGGTGACCGCCTGCCTTGCGGATCTCGCCGCCTACGATGACCGTCTCCACATCCGCGGCGCCCGCGCCCATCACCATGGTCGTGACCGGGTCGCCGAATCCGTCCAGGTGAGGCGATCTCAGGTCGACGATCGTCACGTCGGCCTGCTTGCCTGGGGTGAGACTGCCGATCTCGTCATCGAGATGCCAGGTACGGGCGGCGTCGAGCGTGGCCAGCCGAAGCATGTCCCGCTGGTCCAGTTCAACCGTCGACACCAGTTCGTCGCGGCTGACCGCCACGGCATTGGCCCGGGACCGGTCGGCCGCCAATGCGAGGCGCATCTCGGTGAACAGGTTTGTGCTGGCGCCGGTGATGGTGTCCACGCTCAAGCCGGCCGGGATGCCTCGAGCAAGGGCCTCGCCGGTGGCCGGATAGGTGCCCAGTGCCATCAACATGTCGACCGACGGGGCAAGGGCGATCGTGCCGCCGCTGGCAGCGATCAGGTCGAACTCGCGAGGGCTCAACTTGGTCGCGTGGGCGTAGTTGACGTCTGGTCCCAGCAACCCGAGTTTCTCGAGCGTCTCGACAGAGCCAGGGAAGCCCGCCATGCCGACGTGTACAGAGATCGGCAGCTCGAGTTCGCGAGCGAACTCGAAGTCCCCCTTTGTCGCCTCGGGCGTGGTGAAAGCTGGTCCACGGAGTGCGAGACCCATTCTGAGCAATCCGCTTGGCCCGGCCGCGAAGTGCTGCTGGTGCAGGCGCCGCGCGTCCTCCGGGTGTGGCGGGGCAGGTTCGCCGAAGAAGGCCCGCCCGTGCTCACCCGGTCCGCCGTACAGGAAGATGCCGCGGATGCCGGCGTCTTGCAGTGCAAGCAGGTTGGCATCGGCATGTTCCGGCGAGGGCAGGTTGTGGGCCCAGTCAGCGATCGTGGTGATTCCTGCGTCGAGGGCCTGCAGCGCCCCCCACAAGGTACCGGCATAGCTGTCGGCGGGTTCGTAGAGCGGCGCGATCCCAGCGATCACCGCAGCGGAGTACCCGATCAGCGAGACCTGTCCGGTGCTGCCGCCGAGGGCGCCCTGCCAGACATGCCGGTGCGTGTCCACCAGACCCGGCATGACGAGCCGACCGGACGCTTCGATGATGTGCGACTCCGGCAAATCCGCCGCCAAGCCCGTGCCGACAGCGGCGATTCTGCCGTCTCGGATGAGTACGTCGGCCGCCGGCAGGTCGCCGAGGTGAGGGTCGAAGGTGACCACATGGCCGCCACGGATGAGCAAGTCTGGGTTCGGCACGGCAATCTCTCGGCTGGTAGTGATACCCAAGAAGCGTCTAGATATACATTCGTAACCGATCCTCAAGCGGGGCGCGATCGACCGCAAGAAGGCAGTTTGCGATGCCTTGGTAACCCGGAGGGAACCACGTGCAGACCTCAATGGCTGATCAAAGCGTCCTGCTTCGCGATGTCTTGTCCCGGATCGGCGACAAGTGGTCGGTGATCGTCATCTGTCGGCTGGACTCCCGGCCCAGACGGTTCAACGAGTTGCGCCGGATGACCGAGGGGATCAGCCAGCGCATGCTCAGTGCAACCCTCCGGCACCTCGAACGCGACGGACTGCTCACCTGGACGGTCCATCACACCGTTCCACCGCAGGTCGAATACGCCCTGACGGACCGAGGCCGCAGCCTGCACGCCGTGCTCTACCAGTTGGTCGACTGGACAGAGGAGCACTTGGACGGCATCCAGCAGTCGAGGGCCGACTACGACGCGGACCGGCCCGTCGATCAGGCGCCGGCCAGCCGCACAGGCTCAACGGACGGCGGCGATCGCGGCTGAGTCCTCGTCGCCGAAGACGTCCTCCGGCATGTTGTCCAGCGCCCACTGGATCTGGGTGAGCGCGTGTGGGAGCAGTTCCTCCATCGTGTTGGTGACGATCTTCCAGTTGGACTGGTCGGCGGCTATGTGGCGGCGGCAGGTGAAGGTGCCCCACGCCATGTGGCGGCGTTCGTCGTCAACGATGCGGCGGATCAGCTCTTGCATGCCCGGCAGTACGCCGCGCGCTGTGCAGAGCAGGTTCCAGGCGTGGTACCCGGTGAGTGCCAGCGTGCCCTCGACTACGTGGTTGTAGGTGACCGAGGCCCGCACCTGGTTCGCCGGGGACGGGTCGTCGGCCAGGGACTTCAGCGCCACCGGCAGGGCCTCGTAGAAGATCGCCCGATAGCCGGGGTTGTTC
>JAWWPC010000164.1:0-21967 GCA_033851055.1 Kribbellaceae bacterium
ACCATGAGCACCGACCTAGACCACATCGACCCCTACAACCCCACCGGGCCACCCGGCCAGACCAGCACCACCAACCTCAGACCCCTACGGCGTACAGCCACAGAATCAAAACCCACGGCGGCTGGACCGTCCAACGACTCCCCGACGAAGCACTGGAATGGACCACCCTGCACGGATTCACCGTCCGCGTCGACCACACCGGAACCCACCCGACCACCGACGACAACCAACACTGACCCCTGCTGCTCGGCGCCGTCCATCGAGCAGCACGGAACCGTGAAGCAAGTCCTGTCGGTGCGGCCGACTAGCATCATCGGCGGACTGGGAAAGGAGGGCGAGTGGACTACGACGAGGCGGTGACGCTGCGGCGGACCAGCCCAGCCTGGCGCCTGCTCCGGGCGACGAACGCGCCGCTCATCCTGAGCTTCCTCGGTCAGGTCTTCGTCGAGGGCAACGTGCGGGGCATCGCCGCACCCGAGCTGGCGTCCCGGCTCGACGACGAACTGTTCGCGTTGAACGACCGATTGGGCGCGAACAGCTTTCCGCGGTCCGCCAAGGAGTACCTCGACGAGTGGGCTTCACCGGACAACGGCTGGCTGCGGAAGTATTATCCGCCTGGTGCCGACGAACCCCACTTCGATGCGACGCCAGCGGTGGAGAAGGCGATGGCCTGGTTGCAGTCGTTGCAGGCCAGGTCCTTCGTCGGCACCGAGTCCCGACTGAGCACAATGTTCGAGGTGCTCCGTCAGATAGTGTTCGGCGCCGAGGCCGACCCCGACGTGCGTCTGGTCGAGCTGGAGCGGCGCCGAGCCGACCTGGACCGCGAGATCGAACGGGTGCGGAGCGGACAGGTCGACTTGATGGACGCCTCCGCTCAGCGCGACCGGTACCAGCAGTTCGCCCGGATGGCTGTGGAGCTGCTAGCCGACTTCCGCGAGGTAGAGACGAACTTCCGTGCTCTAGACCGGGAGCTGCGCGAGCAGATCACCGCTTGGGACGGTTCCAAGGGTGAGCTGCTCCAAGACGTCCTGGGTAGCCGGAACGGCATCGCCGAGTCGGATCAGGGCAAGAGCTTCCACGCCTTCTACGACTTCTTGCTGTCGCCGCAGCGCCAGGCGGAGTTCAGCGAGCTGCTCGAGCAGGTGCACGCTCTGAGCGCTGTCGACGTGGTGGATCCCAGGATGAGGCAGATCCACTACGACTGGCTGGATGCAGGCGAGCGGACCCAGGCCACCGTGCGACTCCTGTCCGAGCAACTGCGCCGGTTCCTCGATGATCAGGTCTTCCTGGAGAACCGCCGGGTGCTCGATCTGGTCAGGAGCATCGAGTCCAATGCCTTGCGGTTCCGAGACGGCGCGCCGCCGGTCGGCGCCGAGCTCGACGCGCTTTCGCCGACAGTGGCGCTGCCGATGGAGCGTCCGCTCTATGTGCCGCCGGTGAAGCTGGAACTCGACAGCAGCAATGCGGACGTCACGCCGGAGGACCTCGACGCCACAGCTCTATTCGAGCAGGTCTACGTTGATCCCGAGCCGTTGAGGGTGGGAGTACGGCGAGCATTGCGCGGACGCCCGCAGATCGGACTCGCCGAGCTGGTGGAGCACCATCCGATCGAGCAGGGGCTCGCCGAACTGGTGACCTATCTGTCGCTCAGCGACTCGTCCTTCAGGCTCGTCTATGACGAGGCTGCGCGCGAAGAACTGAGCTGGCAGGACAGCGCCGGTCGGATGCGTGTGGTCACCATGCCACGGGTGACTTTCGCCCGGAGCGACACGGCGGTGGAGGAGCGACAATGAGCCAGCCGTCGATTGCGCGGTCCGAGCTGGACCTGCCGCTGGTGGTGACCTCGCTGATGAAGGGCGTCGTCTACCAGGATCAGCACGAGAAGGTTTGGAACCACCTGCTCCCGCTCCGTGCCCAGGTCAGTGACTACGTCGAGACGATGGGGCTGATGGTCGTCGTCGACGAGGCGGAGGGCTACGCGTTCCTGCGCTCCCGGCCGGTTCCGGAGGATGAGCAGGCCGTGCCGCGGCTGGTCGCGCGGCGATCACTCTCGTTCCCGGTCAGCCTGCTGCTGGCGCTGTTGCGGAAGCGGCTCGCCCAGTTCGACGCGGATAACAGTGACACCAGGCTGATCCTGAGCCGCGACCAGATCGTCGAGCTGATCCGGGTGTTCCTGCCGGCGAACAGCAACGACGCGCGGCTGGTCGATCAGGTCGACGCGCACCTCTCCAAGGTGGTCGATCTGGGCTTCCTGCGCCGGTTGCCGGGCGAGGACAACCTGTTCGAGGTACGCCGGATCTTGAAAGCGTTCGTCGATGCGCAGTGGTTGTCCGAGTTCTCTGCCAGGCTGGCCGACTACGCTGCCGAGATCGAGGGCAGGGGCGGGGAGGACCAATGACGGACGGGCTGTTCAGTGCTGTCGAGCTGCACGATGCCGAGGCCCGGGAGCAGGTCGGGTTCCGGCTGGACCGGCTCGAGCTGCGTAACTGGGGGACTTTCGATCGCAAGGTGTGGGAGTTCGGACTGGCGGGCAGCAACGCCCTGCTCACCGGTGACATCGGCTCGGGCAAGTCGACGATCGTGGACGCCGTCACCACCCTGCTGCTGCCGGCGAATCGGATCGCCTACAACAAGGCAGCCGGGGCCGAGACCAGAGAACGCAGTCTCCGGTCCTATGTCCTGGGCTACTTCAAGTCGGAACGCAGCGAAGCCACCGGAACGTCGCGCCCGGTCGGTCTCCGCAAAGAGGATTCGTTTTCGGTGGTCCTCGGGGTGTTCCGCAACGACGGCTACGACACGACGGTCACGCTTGCGCAGGTCTTCTGGACGATGCCGGGGCGACAGGGCCAGCCGGACCGGTTCTACGTGGTCGCGGATCGGGAGCTGAGCATCGCCGAGGACTTCAGCGACTTCGGGTCCGACCTGGCCAGTCTGCGGAAGCGTCTCCGAGCGGGCGGGGCGCAGGTGCGAGACCACTTCCCCGAGTACGGGCGCGAGTATCGCCGCAGGCTGGGGATCGAGTCGGAACAGGCGATGGACCTGTTCCACCAGACGGTCTCGATGAAGTCGGTGGGTGACCTGAACGACTTCGTCCGGACCCACATGCTGGAGCCCTTCGATGCGGCCGACTGGATCGACAAGCTCGTCGGTCACTTTGATGATCTGACCCGAGCACACGATGCAGTCGTACGAGCCAAGGCCCAACTGGCCGAGCTCGAGCCGTTGCTTGCCGACTGCGACGCGCATGACCGGTTGGCCGAGGAGATTGCCTCCCTCGCAGCTGAGCGCGACGCTCTGCGCTTTTACTGTGCGGACCGGAAGGCGGAGCTGCTCGACGACCGGCAGGTGAGCCTGCGGAGCGCGATTGACCGACGGCTCCGCGAGCTCGGGCGGATCAAGGACGAACTGACGGACCTCGATGGCGAGCGCCAGCGACTTGGGCTGGAGCGGGCCGGGCATGGTGGCAACCGGATCAATGAGCTCGAGCGGCTGATCGAGGCCGACGGAGTGGCGGCAAAGGCGCGCCAGGACAGGTTCGGCCGATTCAACGACTTGCTGGCCTCGGCCGGGCTGGAGCGGGTCGAAGCCGCCGAACAGTTCGGCGTGCGCCGTCAAGAAGTGCTCGACGAGCTCAGCTCTGCTGCCATCACAGCGGACGACACGCAGAATCAGCTGACCGAGGTCGCGGTCGAACGACGGCGCATAGAGGAGGAAGGCGCTGAGTTGAATGCGGAGCTGCGCAGTCTTCAGGACCGCCGGAGCAACATCCCGCGTCGCAGTCTGGAACTGCGACAGGCCCTCTGTACCGAGCTGCGCCTGGACACCGCCGACCTGCCGTTCGCCGGTGAGTTGATCCAGGTCCGGCCGGAGGAGGCAGACTGGGAAGGCGCCGCCGAGCGGGTGCTCCGCAGCTTCGGATTGTCCATCCTCGTTGGCCAGGATCACTACTCCGCGGTATCGGAATGGATCAACGGTCGCCACTTGGGTGGGCGGATCGTGTACTACCGCGTCCCGAGGAATGTGGTCCAGGCAGGCCCTGATCTCCGGTCCGAAGGCCAACGCCCCCTGTACGACAAACTGCAGCTCAAGGAGTCGACGTTCGCCGATTGGCTCGACCGCGAGCTGATCCGGCGGGCCGGCCATGACTGTGTCGAAACGATGGACGAGTTCCGGCGCGCGAGGTTCGGGGTGACTCGGGCGGGTCAGATCAAATCCGCGGGCGATCGGCATGAGAAGAACGACACCACCCGGATCGACGACCGTGCGTCGTACGTGCTCGGTTGGAGCAACGAGTTGAAGGTGAAGGCCCTGCTCGAACGTGCTCAGGCCAACCAGGCCCGGCTGTACAAGGTCCAGGAGGAGCAGAAGGCCCTCCACGAACGGTTCGGTCGGGCGGCAAGCCGTCGGGATGCTCTGGGCAAGCTGGAGATGTTCGAGGATTGGTCAGAGCTCGACTGGGAGAGCCTCGTCAAGCGGGCCGCCGCGCACGAGGCGGAGAAGAAGGAGCTGGAGCGTTCGTCCGGCGAGCTGGAGCGGATCACCCGGCAGCTGGCTGAGGTCGGCGCACGGGTGGAGGCGGCCTCCTCGATGCGAGACGACCTACTGGGGCAGAACGGACAGGACAAGCGCAAGCTCGAGGTCACGGAACAACAGCTGGCCGCGGCACAGGAAGTCCTCGATTCCGACGGGCTCGAGGATGCCCGGAAGATCTTCCCCCGGATAGCTGACCGGCTGGGTTCCAGCGCACCGCTCGAGCCCGAGGACTATGACCGTCTCGAGGTCGACCTGCAGCGGACGCTGACCGAAGGTGTGGAGGCGAAGGCGCGGGCCCAGAGTCAGGTCGCCAACAGGGCGCTGACGAAGATGCGCGAGTTCCGGCAGCGGTACCCGGCCGACACCGCCGAAATGGACGACTCGATCGAGGCCGCAGCTGAGTACCGGGTGATGCACGGCCGGCTCCGTGATGACGACCTGCCGCGGTTCGAAGTGGAGTTCAAGGCTTACCTCAACACCAACACGATCCGCGACATCGCTACCTTCCAGTCGCAGCTCACACGGCAGCTGGACCTGATCAGGTCCCGGGTCGGCACTATCAACGAGTCGCTGGTGAGCATCGACTACAACCCGGACCGCTACATCCGGCTGGAGAGCAGCTCGACGCCGAACGTCGAGATCCGTGAGTTCCGCAGTGAGCTGAGGGCGTGTACCGACAACTCGCTGTCGGCCGACGATCCGGATCAGTATTCGGAGCAGAAGTTCCTCCAGGTGAAGCGCATCATCGAGCGATTCCGCGGGCGCGAGGGCCACACCGAGGTGGACCGTGCCTGGACGCGACGCGTGACCGACGTACGTCAGTGGTTCGTCTTCTCGGCCTCCGAGCGGTGGCGCGCCAACGACGAGGAGCACGAGCACTACACCGATTCGGGTGGCAAGTCCGGTGGCCAGAAGGAGAAGCTCGCGTACACGATCCTGGCCGCCTCGCTCGCCTACCAGTTCAAACTCGAATGGGGTGCGACCCGGTCGCGGACCTTCCGATTCGTGGTGATCGACGAGGCATTCGGCCGCGGGTCTGACGAGTCCACCCGGTTCGCTCTCTCGTTGTTCCGGCGCCTCGGCCTGCAGTTGCTGATCGTCACACCGCTGCAGAAGATCCACGTGATCGAGCCGTTCGTGTCCGCGGTTGGTTTCGTCGACAACCCGACCGGCGCGTACTCCCGGCTGCAGACACTGAGCATCGAGGAGTACCGGGAGCGTCAGCTCGCCCGCTTCACCGAACAGGCCAGTTGACGTTGCCAGCCGCCAGACGGTCCGGACCACGATGGACGACCGTGGCCGACGTGATCCAGACGCTGCGCCGTCGCTGGGACAGCGGAGTCTTCATGACGGCCCATGCAGTGGGACGCAAATGGGAGCCGGTCTCGCTGCCTATCAGCGGGCCGTCAGCTGCGGACCTCGGCGAGAACTTCGCCGCAGCACAGGCCTGGGCAGCTGAGTGGTCCGCCGCTCCCGCAGCCCTGCGGCTCGAGAGCAGGTCACTTGGCGGCCGCAAGGTGGGCGTGAACACTGTCCCGGGTCGGGCCTGGGTCGACAGCTACGACCAGCTCTGGAGCCTGCTCCGCGTGGTCCGCGACGCCCACCGCTTCGAGGCACTCTGCGAGGAAACAAGCCAGTCTGAGCCAGTGCTGCTGGGCTGGATGGTCGAGCATCCGATGAAGGTGCTCACGCTCGCCGATGACTGGACGAGGATTCTCGGAACGGTTACTTGGATAGCCCGACTGCAGCGACCCCACGTGTACCTGCGGCAGATCGACGTACCTGGTGTTGACACCAAGTTCGTCGAGGGGCACCGTGCGATCCTGGCCGAGCTGCTCGACCGGCGGCTGCCCGACGAGCGCATCGATCGGGTCGTACCGCGGTCCGACTTCACCGGGCGGTACGGCTTCCGGAAGAAGCCCAGCTACGTAAGGGTGCGACACCTGGGCGCTGATGCCCTGCCGGGCGGGTACAAGGAGGTCGCTCTCCCGGTCGCCGAGCTGGCTGCCAACCCGCTGCCGATCTCCACCGTCTATGTCGTGGAGAACGAGGTCACCTACCTCGCCTTTCCCGCCGTCGAGGATGCTGTCGTCTTCCTCGGCGAGGGATATGCCGCCTCCAGACTCCAGCCTCTGCGGTGGCTGGAGCAGCGGACGGTCGTCTACTGGGGAGACATCGACACGCACGGGTTCAGGATCCTCGACCGGCTGCGAAGCCATTTCCCTCAGACCAGATCGATGCTGATGGATCGGACGACGCTCCTTGCACACGAGACCCAGTGGGTCACTGAGCCCAGCCCGATCCGCGATCCGCTGATCCGGCTTACTGCTGACGAGCAAGCGCTCTATCACGACCTGGTCGAGGACTCCTTCGGTACGGCCGTGAGGCTGGAGCAGGAGCGGGTGAACTACTCGATCCTGCAGGATGCCCTGGCCCAGTCGCCGTCCATCTGACTCAGCAGCGGACCGCTCAAACTGGTCACCGAAGGTTAACCCTCATCCTCTGCTTGCCTTCTGGACGCGGCCCTGGCGCGCTGCTGCAATGCAGCAACCCGACAACTTTGCGTTACATCCCTGGAGGAGATATGAGGAGTCGACTCGGCCGGGTCATCAGCATCATTGCGCTGATAATGGGCCTCGCCACCTTGCCTGCGCTGTCGGCCACCGCGATCACGGGCGGCGCGCCGGATGGCAACGGTCACCCGAACGTGGGCGTGATCCTGTTCTACGACTCCACCGGCCGGTACCGCTGCACCGCGACATTGGTCTCGCCGACCGTCCTGGTGACCGCCGCGCATTGCACCATCGGCACCCTCGGCAAGACCTTGGTGACCTTCAACTCCGTGATCGCGGAGCAGCCGCCGTCGCCGTTCCCGGTCGCTGCCGACCCGTCGAAGGGCTACACCCAGGCCGAGCTCGAGGCGGCCGGCTACAAGTCCGGTACGGCGCACGCCCACCCGGCGTACTCGAACTTCACCGACCTGGACAACTGGAACGACGTCGGCGTCATCGTGCTCGACCGACCGGTGATGAACATCGCGCCGGCCAAGGTCGCGCCGCGCAACTACCTTGACGCCTACAAGCAGCCGAACCTGAACAGCACAATCTTCACCTCGGTCGGCTACGGCACCGAGGTCCGCAAGGCCGACTCCGGCCCGCAGAAGCCGACGCCTATGTCGTATCCGCTGCTGCGCCGCGTCGCTGAGGAGCCGGGTCAGAAGCTCACGCCGCAGATCCTGCAGGTGAACGGCAACGAGAACGACAACCGTGGCACCGGTGGCACCTGCTTCGGTGACTCCGGCGGCCCGACGTACCACGGTGGCTATGTAGTGACCGTGACCAGTTACGGCTACACCGCGAACTGCCGCTACCTCGACGGTCTGCAGAGAATAGACATCAAGGTCGTCCAGGACTGGCTCAAGACCTACGGCGTCTCCGCCGGCTGACCCGCACCGTACTCCGACCCGACGCCGGAGCCTGTTGAAGGGATCGCCGTCACGATGCGCTAACCTGTTGGTATGCGCGTGACCCTGCTCCTTACTTAGCCGTACTGGCAACCAGGCGCCCCTATCGCGCCGGTCAGTACGGCGACCCCTCCTGCGCGAGGGGCGTTTTTATTTCTGGCACAGTGTCATTTCTGGCGGGCAGGGTTCACATCACAATCTCAGAGAACGCAGGAGTACGACGGTGAGCGAGCAGGTGGAGCACGAGGCGGACGCCCCGATCGACCGGGGAGGCTACGACTTCAACGCCATGCAGGCCAAGTGGCGGCCGGTGTGGGAGAAGCTCGACCCGTTCAAGGCGCGCGACGACGACTCAGCCGAGCGGCGCTATGCGCTGACGATGTACCCGTATCCGTCGGGCGACCTGCACATGGGCCACGGCGAGGTCTTCGCTCTGCACGACGTGCTGGCCAGGTACTGGTTCCAGCAGGGCTACGACGTGCTGAACCCGGTCGGCTGGGACTCGTTCGGGCTGCCGGCGGAGAACGCCGCGATCAAGCGGAACGAGCACCCGGCCGAGTACACCTACGCCAACATCGAGACCCAGGCGGAGTCGATCCGCCGGTATGCCATCAGCTTCGACTGGTCGCGGCGGCTGCACACATCCGACCCGTCGTACTACCGCTGGACCCAGTGGCTGTTCCTGCGGTTCTACGAGCGGGGCCTGGCCTATCGCAAGGCGTCGTACGTGAACTGGTGCCCGAACGACCAGACCGTGCTGGCCAACGAGCAGGTGGTCCAGGGCAGGTGCGAGCGCTGTGGCGCGGAGGTCACCAAGCGCGAGCTGACCCAGTGGTACTTCAAGACCACCGACTACGCGCAGCGACTGTTGGACGACATGGATCAGCTGGAGGGCAAGTGGCCCGAGGAGATCCTGACCCAGCAGCGGAACTGGATCGGCCGGTCCGAGGGTGCCTTCGCCGACTTCGTGGTCGAGGGCCGGGAGGAGCCGATCAAGGTCTTCACCACCCGCCCGGACACCCTGTTCGGGGCCACCTTCATGGTGGTCGCGCCGGACTCGAAGCTGGCCGACGAGATCTGTACGCCGGAGCAGCGTGCCGCGTTCGATGCGTACCTGACCGCTGTGAAGACGTCGAGCGAGATCGAGCGGCTGAACACCGAGCGGGAGAAGACGGGCGTGTTCCTGGGCGCCTACGCGACCAACCCGGTGAACGGCAAGAAGGTGCCGGTCTGGGCCGCCGACTACGTGCTGTCGGACTATGGGACCGGCGCGATCATGGCCGTGCCCGGCCAGGACCAGCGGGACTGGGACTTCGCGGAGAAGTTCGGGTTGCCGATCGTGCGCACCGTCCAGCCGCCCGAGGGCTTCGAGGGCAAGGCGTTCACCGGCGACGGCCCGGCGATCAACTCGGCCAACGACGAGATCGATCTGAACCGCCTGGCCGTAACCGAGGCGAAGGCCCGGATCATCGACTGGCTGGAGGACAACGGCCTGGGTGAGCGGACCATCAACTACCGGCTGCGCGACTGGCTGCTGAGCCGGCAGCGCTTCTGGGGTTGCCCGATCCCGATCATCCACTGCCCGAACTGCGGCGAGGTGCCGGTTCCGGACGACGAGCTGCCGATGGAGCTGCCCGACCTGCGCGGCGCGGACCTGGCGCCGAAGGGCATCTCACCGCTGGCGGCGGCGCGTGACTGGGTCGAGGTCGCGTGCCCGAAGTGCGGCGGTCCGGCGGAGCGCGACACCGACACGATGGACACCTTCGTCGACTCGTCCTGGTACTTCCTGCGGTATTGCTCGCCGGACTTCACCGAGGGACCCTTCGACCCGGAGGCGGTCCGGAGGTGGATGCCGGCGGATCAATACATCGGCGGCAAAGAGCACGCTGTCCTGCATCTCATGTACAGCCGGTTCTTCACCAAGGTGCTGTACGACCTGGGCATGCTGGACTTCGTCGAGCCCTTCGAGCGGCTGCTGAACCAGGGGCAGGTCGTCAACCAGGGCAAGGCGATGAGCAAGTCGCTGGGCAACGGCGTGGACCTGGGCAAGCAGATCGATGCCTTCGGCGTTGACGGCGTCCGGCTGACGATGGTGTTCGCCGGCCCGCCGAGCGACGACATCGACTGGGCCGACATGTCCCCGGGCGGCTCGCTGAAGTTCCTGCAGCGCGCGTGGCGGCTGAGCGGTGTGGTCGAGACACCGGTCGGGACCGACCCGGCGACGGGTGACCTGGCGCTGCGCAAGATCACCCACAAGACGGTGCACGAGGCCGCCGAGCTGGTCGAGTCGTTCCGCTTCAACGTGATGGTCGCGCGGATCATGGAACTGGTGAACGCCACTCGCAAGGCGATCGACTCGGGGCCTGGTGCGGCGGACCCGGCGGTTCGTGAAGCGGTGGAGACCGTGGCGATCCTGCTGAGCCTGGTCGCGCCGTACACAGCCGAGGACATGTGGGCGAACCTGGGCCACGAGCCGACCGTCGCCAAGGCGGGCTGGCCGAAGGTCGACGAGGCGCTGCTGGTCGAGGACCAGGTGACCTCGGTGGTGCAGATCGCGGGCAAGGTCCGTGACCGGCTGGAGGTGTCCCCGGACATCAGCGACGCCGACCTGGAGCAGTTGGCGCTGGCCTCGGAGACGGTGCAGAAGGCGATGGCCGGCCGGGGCATCCGCAAGGTCATCGTGCGGGCGCCCAAACTGGTCAACATCGTTCCGGACTGAGTGGGCTGCCTGATGCGCTCCGAATTGATCAAGGTCGCCACCGGCAGCCGCGAGGTCGTGTTCGACCTGACGACGCAGTGCGAGCGGTTCGTCCACGCTGAGGCCCACCAGGCCCAGGGCGACGGACTGCTGCACCTCTTCGTGCCGCACGCGACGGCCGGGATCGCGATCCTGGAGACCGGCGCCGGCAGCGACCAGGACCTGCTGGCGCTGCTGAAGGAGTTGCTGCCGCGCGACTTCCACTGGCGCCATCAGCACGGCACATCGGGCCACGGGCGCGATCACGTGCTGCCCGCCCTGATCCCGCCATACGCCTCGGTGCCGGTGATCGGTGGCCGGATCGCGCTCGGCACCTGGCAGTCGATCTGCCTGGTCGACACGAACGTGGACAATCCCGACCGTCAGGTCCGGTTGTCCTGGATCCCGTGCTGAAACCTACACCGACCACCCTTACGGCAAGAGACTACCGGGTAACAATGATATCCGTTGTTTGGTGACTTCTCATGATGTTGCCGATTAGGTTACGCACGCGAAACGCGTTTCTGCTTGAATGCTTCTTATGGCAGCCTTTGATTCCATTCGCTTTCGCTGGGTCGGACCGGTTCTCGGCCTCGGTGCCGACCTCGTGGTGCACGCCACTCGGAGCGTCTGCGACGGCAGCGTGCTGAACGCTGAGTCCGGCCGCGCCGACACCCGGGCCCGGCTCGAGGAGTGGACCGGTGTGTTATCGCTCTACTACCCGCGGACCGACACCAAGTACGACGTACCGCTGGCCGCAAAGCCAGCGTTTGAATAGCTTGCTTTGAAACGTCAGTAATTGCCGCGGGCCACCGTGGTCCAACGGAATTCAATTTGTACTGACAAGCCGGATTTGGTGCAATCGCCCGCTGCCGGCTTGCCCGTGCTCACCGGGTACGGACGGAATGCGATGCCCTGTCGCGCTATGTTGTGCGGAGGTGCCGTCATGCTCGGGAGTGGGGTGTTGTGCCTTGTCGGACGCTGATGGTCGGGATGGGGGGCGGCTCGGCTTCGCCCTGCTCCTGCTCGACCTGCGGGTCCAGGCCGGGTTCTCCCAGGAAGAGCTGGCCGATCGCGCGGGACTCAGCGTCCGTACTATTCGGGAGCTCGAGGCAGGCCGGGTCCGACGCCCCCGCAGGGAATCCGTCCGGCTGCTCGCGAAGGGACTCGGTCTCCGCGACGGTGATGCCGGGAGGTTCCTGGCTGCGGCCGGGCATGCGGCTACCCGCCCCGTCGTCGCTATCGCTGATCCGGTACCGAACGGTCTGCGCTGGAGGGGCACCCGGCCGATCCCTGACGGACTGGTGGGCCGCGAGCAGGAGCTGATCGAGCTGGAGTCACTGCTGCAGCAGAACCGGCTCATCACCCTGGTGGGTCCGGGCGGAGTCGGGAAGACCGAGCTTGCACTCGCGGCCGCCGACCGCTTCTCCGGTGCCGACACAACGGTGGTGGTGGTCGACCTGACCACGATCCAGCGGGATGCCGCCGTGCCGTCCGCGATCCTCGACGCCTTCGGGACAGCCCCCGGTATGACGGATCTGGACGACCTCCTGTCCAGCCGCAAGCCGGGCGACCTGGTGATCGTGGAGGACAACGCGGAGCACGTCCTCGACGGGGTGGCCAATGTTGCGAACCGGATGGGGCGCAGCTTCCCCGCGATCGGCGTACTGGTGACTTCTCGGATCCCGCTCGGCCTGCCGGATGAGGTGGTCCGGCGCGTTCAGGTGCTCGACGTACCGGGCAATGACACGGACCTGGTGGATATTGCGGCGAGTCCGGCGGTGGAGCTGTTCTGCCGGCGGGTTGCACGAGTCAGGCCCGACTTCTCGTTGACGCCGGAGAACGCGACCACGGTGGCGCGGCTCTGCCAGCGACTGGACGGTTTACCCCTGGCGCTCGAGCTGGCGGCGGCGCGAGCCGGGTCCCTCTCGGCCGAGACGATTCTGGCGGCGCTGGACGACCGGTTCCGGCTGCTGTCCGGGCCGCGGCGGTTCGGTGCGCCGCATCAGCGGACGCTGGCTGACACCATCGCCTGGAGTGTGGACGCGCTATCCGACCCGGCAAGGCAGCTGCTCTACCGGGCGTCGATGCTCGGCTCGCCTTTCACCCTCGACGCGGTCGTCGGAGTCTGCACGGGTTCCCCGATCGATGCGACCGACGTACCGATGCTGCTTGCCGAGCTGGTGGACAAGTCGCTGCTGCAGCCGGTGCTGGAGTTCGAGCAACTGTACGGCGGCAGATACAAGATGCTCGAGACCATCCGGGAGCACGCCTTCGCCGGGCTGAGCTCGCAGGACGACGACATGACCGAGTTCCGGGACAGCGCCGTCGCCTGGTGTACGAAGTACGTCGAGGGACTGGAAGGCGCCTGGGCGAGCCCCGACCGGGACCGGCGGTACCGGGCGGCCAACGCGAACTCTGCCACCTTCGAGGTCGCACTGGAGCGTGCGGCCCAGCTGGCGCAGTGGGACGTTGCGGCGCGGCTCGTGCTCGGTTTCCGCATCGCTTGGCAGTACCAGGCCGGCGTGGCCCAGAGTGGCATCCGTTGGGCCGATGCCTGCGCCGAGCAGGTGGCGGACAAGGAGATCCGCGGCATGCTGCGCGCGATCGCGGGGCGGCTGTCGAGTCTGACCGGTGACGTCCGCGCGGCCCGCCGGCACTATGGCGAGGCTCGGACGTTGATCCCGGCCGAGTCGGAGATGGGCCTGATGGCCAGAGGAGGCTGGGTGTCGTCCGGCTCGCTGCTGCTGGACACGGTCAGCTTGGCCGAGATCCCGGCGCTGGTCGCGGATGCGCGCAGACACGACAACTTGCAGCGCTCGGTCACTGTGCAGGCGACCTGTGGCCTCGCCTTGGCGCGGTGGGGTCGGCTGCCTGAGGCCAAGGAGCTTCTGCTCGCCTGGGAGGCCGCGCTGGTCAACCCCGGTGTCTATCCGGACGAAACCGCCTACATGGCCCTCAGCAGGGTCGACCTGGAGCTCGGTAACTTGGCGGAGGCCCGTCGGTGGGCTGAGCTGGCTCGCAAAAGCCAGGCTTCGGACGATCCCGAGCGGACCAAGGTGGCCGGCTGCCTGGCGATGGTGGAGTTCCAGGCCGGCAACTATGAGCAGGCCCGGGTACTGATCGACGAGGCCGCCGCGGACATCCGCGGCCACCGCGGCTACTTTGATTATCAGGTGATGGTCTACCGGAGCCGTCTGGCCCGGCAAGCCGGCGACCTGGAACGGGCACGACTCTCGACCCGGGACGCGGTGAACCGTCTGATGCTCGAGGGCCGGGCCGTCTATCTCCTCGACGTCCTGCCCGAGGCTGTGCCAGTGCTGCGCGCACTCGGACACGACGAGCAAGCCGACAAGCTTTGCGGGGAACTGCTGGCCTGGCAGCAGACCATGGACCCGCCGATGCTCCCCACTGCCTGGACCATGCTGCAGGACGTCTCCGCTGGCGCCGCGATGGCTGAGGGCTGGCCCAAGCCGGATCCTGCCGAGGCAGTCCGCCGACTGGCGGACGACGTGCTGACTGCTCTCTCCTGAGACGGACCGCCGAAGCTGCCGGGTAGCTGCCGGTTGTTCTGCCTCGTCCCGTCCTGTCCGGCGGCACAAGAATTACAGCGAGCTGACACCGAGCGGGAGTCAGCTACCGGTGAAGTGGAGGCCATTGGAGGGGTTGGCCGCCACCTCGCCGTCGACTATAGGGGAGCGAGCAGCGCCGCCTTGTCGAAGGCATACCCCACCATCCAGCTCGGCTGGAGTCGGCAGTACACGATGTCGTCGCCCCAACTGGATGGTGAACTGCCGTAGTGGGCCACCAGGTGCGCCTCGATCCCGGCGAACTCCGGGTGCTCGGGCGTCAGGAACTCCACCTGCCCATGGCTGAACACGCCGATCCGCTCGCCGTCGACGTACGAGATGCTCGCGGCCGGCCTGGCCCGCAGGTGCCGCGCCTTCGCCGCCGAGCCGGACGTGCAGAACACCCATCGCGCGTTCAGGAAGTGGCCGTCGACCGCGCTGATTCGTGGCTCGCCCTTCGCCGTCACCGTGGCCAGGTTGAGCGTGCACATGCCGGTCAGCACCTGGACAAGATCCGCTGCTGTCAGCGTGCGTCCCGGTGTGATGATGTCGCGGAGGTGCTGGGTCGACTGCTCGTGCGCCGCATCCAGCAGCTGCTGGAGTTCGGTGAGCTCTTCACTGGTCTCGTTCATGCTTCGCAGTCTGGCACCGGCCACCGACCAGAACTGTCCGGTAACCTCACTCCATGTCAGCCCGGTCAGCTCGAGTGCACGTCGTCACCGACTCCACCGCGGGTCTGTCGGCGCTCGAGGTACTCCGGCACCCGCTGACCGTCGTACCGCTCCAGGTGGTGATCGACGGGACGGCGTACGACGACGGGGCGACCAGCTCGGCGGCGGTCGCCGAGGCGCTCCGGACGTTCACGCCGGTATCGACCAGCCGGCCCGCGCCGCAATCCTTCGCCGACACGTACGCCAAATGTGCCGCGGCGGGGGCCGGGTCGGTGGTCTCCATCCACTTGTCCGGAGACATGTCCGGTACTGTCGAGGCCGCGATGATCGGTGCGAAAGAGTCGCCGATCCCTGTCCGGGTGATCGACTCGCGCTCCCTCGGCATGGGCCTGGGCTTCCCGGTGTTGGCTGCGGCGCGGGCTGCTGCTGCCGGCGCGGACCAGGCCGAGGTCGAGTCCGTCACCCGGGCCCGGATGGCCGCGGTGTCGTCGTACTTCTATGTCGACACCCTGGAGTACCTCCGCCGGGGTGGCAGGATCGGAGCCGCTCAGGCGGTGCTCGGTACGGCGCTCGCAGTGAAGCCGCTGCTCACCATCAGCGGCGGCCGGATCGTGCCGCTGGAGAAGGTCCGCACCTCCAGCCGCGCGATCGCCCGGCTGGCTGACATCGCTGTGCAGCGCGCGGGCGATGGTCCGGTCGAGCTGGCCGTTCACCACCTGGCCAACCCGGACAAGGCCCAGACACTGGCCGACGGTTTGTCCGAGCGTCTTCCGCGTGCCGACGAGGTGGTCCTGCGCGAGGTCGGCGCGGTGATCGGTGCCCACGTAGGCCCGGGCATGCTCGCGGTCGTGGTCGCCCCGCGCTGAGTTATCCCCAGGCTGGGAAGTCGATCCGTCGCGAGGGCGGATCGCTCATATGTTCCCCAGCGTGAAGGTCTTACGCCGTACCCCAGCGCCCGACCCGGGCGAGCGCCAGCATGCGCTGGCCCGGTTGAACGCCGCTTCGAGCGGGCCGCCCGGCTGGGTTCCAGCCGTCGATGAGGTGGGGAGGGATGAGGTGGTGCGAGGTGGCTGGGTGCCTGAGTCGGTGCTGCCGGAGCGGCTGCGGGGGAGTAGATGGGCCCTCGCTCCGCGGCATGTCGCGGTCGTGGTGGCAGTGCTGGTGGTCGGTCTGGGGTGGGCGCTCTGGTCGCTCGTCCACGCTCGACCCGAGCCGGTGCCGGACGCACAACCTGCAGCGGGCATCGTGTCTGGTTCACCAGTGGTGCAACCCAGCGGGCAGCCGACGCCGGGCTTGACGCCGTCAGCTTCGTCGCAGGTGCTGGTCGTCGATGTCGAGGGCAAGGTTCGCCGACCGGGGCTGGCCCGAGTCAAGGCCGGCGCGCGCGTCGCCGATGTGCTCTCCGCCGCCGGCGGAGCCCTGCCTGGTGTCGACCTCACCGGATTGAACCTCGCTCGCCAGGTAGCCGACGGGGAGCAGATCCTGGTGGGCGTGCCGGGTGGCGCCCCGGTCGGTACGCCGACAGGCCCAGTCAGCCCGGGCGGTCCGTCCGCCGGCGGGCAGGTCGACCTCAACACCGCGACCGTGGCTCAGCTGGAGGACTTGCCTGGGGTGGGTCCGGTTCTGGCTCAGCGAATCATCGACTGGCGGACCGAGCACGGCCGCTTCACCTCGGTGGATGAGCTCCAGGAGGTCAGCGGGGTCGGAGAGAAGAAGTTCGCGTCGCTGAAGCCACATGTCCGCGTCTGACAACTCAGAGCCGGCAGAGGTCGATGCGCGGCTGCTCCTACCGGCTGCGGTCGGCTGGTTGACGGCGGTCTTCCTGGTGGCGCAACGGCCGCTGATCGGGGTCCTGGCCGGCGTCGGTGGATCGGCAGCGGTGCTTGTTCTGCTGGTGCGGTGGCGGTTGGTGCGGGTCCGTGGCTCGGACCGAGTCAGGCAGCTCCTCGTTACTGGATTCGGCCTTGCGGCTGTAGTGACCGCGATGGCCTTTGCGTCGGCGTTGCATGTGCAGACGTTACGCTCCGGGCCGGTGACCGAGCTGGCTGCAACAGAGGCAGCGGTCACCGTCCGGCTGACGATCGACAGCGACCCGTCATTGCGGACCAGCCCGGGTTCTCGGCGTCCGCCGTACGTGGTGGTGCGGGGGACCGTCGAGGAGGTCACGGGTCGCGGCAGTACCACGAGGGTGCGGACGCCGGTGCTGGTGATCGGGTCGCAGCAGTGGCATCAGGTGCGGTTCGGGCAACAGGTCGAAGCCAAGGGCAGGCTCGGGCCAGTCGATGCCGGGTCTGATGTGGCTGCAGTTCTTTCGGCGCGGGCGTCACCGCGTGCACTGGATCAGCCGGCCTGGTGGCTGCGGGCTGCCGAGCGGGTGCGCGCCGGGCTGAGGAAGTCGGTGCAATCAGAACCGGAGGAGGTCCGGGGACTCGTACCGGCCTTGGTGATGGGTGACGAGTCCGGCCTGTCGGCGGAGCTGACCGAGGACTTCAAGATCACGGGGCTTACCCACCTTTCCGCTGTTTCCGGGACGAATTTGACGCTGCTGCTCGCGTTCGTGCTGCCGTTGGCCAGGCTGGTGGGGGTGCGCGCCCGCGGGTTGACCGCTGTTGGTTTGGCGATGGTGGTCGTGTTCGTGGTGCTCGCGAGGCCGCAGCCGAGTGTGCTGCGAGCTGCCGCGATGGGCCTGGTGGCTCTGACCGCTATGACCTCGGGCGGACGACGTCGAGCGGTGCGCAGCCTGTCCGTCGCGGTCCTGTCGCTGTTGTTGCTCGATACATCGTTGGCTCGATCGGCCGGGTTCGCCCTCTCGGTGCTGGCGACGGCCGGCATCGTTCTGCTCGGACCCGGTTGGTGCAACGCCCTGGCGACCTGGCTTCCGCGACGCCTTGCGGAGGCGATCTCGTGCCCGCTCGCTGCCCAGATCGCCTGTACGCCGGTGGTGGCGTGGCTGTCAGGCCAGGTGTCGCTGGTGGCGGTTGCGGCCAACCTGCTGGCGGGCCCAGCCGTCGGCCCGGCGACGATCCTCGGGTTCGGAGCGGCCGGGATCGCCCTGCTCAGTGCGGATCTGGCTCGGCTCGCGGGATGGCTGGCTGGTTGGCCGGCGCGGTGGATCATCCTCGTCGCGACGGAGGGTGCGAATCTACCGGGGGCGGCTAGCGCCTGGCCGGCGACCGTGATCGGCGTCGGCGTACTGGCACTGCTTTGCCTGGCGTTGGTCGTCGGACTGCACCGGGTGCTCGCTCGGCCGATCGCGATGGTACTGGCCGTGGTTCTGCTCGCCGTGGTCGTTCTTCGCCCGGTCGGTTCGATCGGCTGGCCGCCCGGCGACTGGGTGCTGGTGGCCTGCGATGTGGGCCAAGGTGACGGGCTGGTGCTCCGGACGGGGCCCAACGCCGCTGTGGTGATCGATACCGGACCGGCGCCCGAGGCGATTGATCGCTGCTTGCGAGAGCTCGACGTGCGATCTGTGCCTGTCGTGGTGCTGACCCATTTTCATGCCGACCATGCCGGCGGATTGGCCGGGGTGTTGCGGGGCCGGAAGGTGGACGAGATCGAGGTCACCCCTTACTTCTCGCCGCCGGCCGAGTACAAGCGGGTCATCCAGTTGGCGGCCCTGCACGGAGTGCCGACCCACAACGTCAGCTACCGCGAGCGGCGCACGGTGGGGCCGATCGCCTGGACGGCGCTCTGGCCGGCCCGCGTGCCTGCTCTGCCCGAGTCAGGCGTCTCCTCGGCTACTCCGACGGACGAGGGATCACCGGAGAACAACGCAAGCATCGCCATGATGGTCGAAGTGTCCGGCCTGCGGATCCTGCTGAGTGGCGATCTGGAACCAGAATCGCAACAGGCCGTCGTCGCCAGCGGGGCCGATCTGCGAGCCGATGTGCTCAAGGTGCCTCATCATGGCTCGGGCCAGCAGGATCCGGCCTTCGTGACGGCGACGCGGGCTAGGCTGGCGCTGATCTCGGTGGGCGTCGACAACGACTACGGGCACCCGGCGCCGCGCACCCTCGACCTGTTGACGAGGGCGGGGATGACGGTCGCCCGGACGGATACCAGTGGCTCGGTGGCTGTCGTCCGGACCGACGACCGGCTCGCCCTGGCAAGGGAAGGGCGGCGGCAATGATGCAGCGCGACAGTTGTCGGTCGTGCGTGGCATGCTGGCCGTCGTTATGGCTGCTCGAAAGAACTCCGCGCCCAAGCTGGGTGACGTCCTGCTCGTCACCGGCGCCGAGACATTCCTCGCCGACCGTGCCGTCCGTTCCGCGATCGCCGCCGCCTCGTTGGGCGGCGCCGAGATCGAGGTCACCGATCTGCCGGCGGCCGAGCTCGACGTCGGCGTGTTCGCCGAGCTGACCGGCCCCTCTTTGTTCGCGGCCGAGCGCGCGTTGGTGTTGCGCGGGCTGGAGAACCTGCCGACGGAGATGGTCCCGCACCTGGTCGACTATGCGGGATCGCCCGCGGACGACGTGCTCGTGGTGCTGGTCCACTCGGGCGGTCAGAAGGGCAAGGCCGTCCTCGACAAGCTGCGCAAGGCCTCCGTGACCGAGGTGGTCGCGACCGCGCCGAAGACGTGGGAGCTGCCGCAGTTCGTGGCCGGCGAGATCCGGCTGCTCGGCGGCAGCATCGACGAGCGGGGTGCGGCCGCGCTGGTCGACGCTGTCGGGCACGACCTGCGGGCGCTCGCGGGAGCTTGCTCCCAGCTGGTATCGGACGCGGGTGGTGACCCGATCAGTTCGGAGCTGATCGGACGCTACTTCGGCGGCCGGGCCGAGGTGACGAGCTTCGCCGTGGCCGATGCGGCCATCGCAGGCCGGACGGAGCCGGCACTGGAGCAGCTGCGCTGGGCTCTGGACTGTGGAGTCGCCGCGGTCCTGGTCACCAGCGCGATGGCCGGCGGTCTCCGCGGGCTGGCCAAGTTCACGAGTGCCCCGAGCGGCCTGCGCGAGGCGGACCTGGCCCGCGAGGTCGGCGTACCGCCGTGGAAGTTGAAGACGTTGAAGCAGCAAGCCCGTGGCTGGACCGCCGGTGGCCTGGCCACCGCGATCAAGGCGGTCGCCCAGGCCGATGCAGATGTGAAGGGCGCGTCCGGCGATGCCGGTTATGCGCTCGAGCGGATGGTCATCACCGTCAGCCGCGCCCACGGCCGTCGGTAGTTTCTTCGGGCACGCAAAGACGATCGGGCCGGGTCCACCGCTGAGGTGGAGTCGGACCGATCGTCATCCCGGGTGTCGCGCCCGGAGGCGCTGAGGACCCGGCGGGATCAGAGGGAAGCGACCTTCTTGAAGATGGACGACTTCCGGTTCGCAGCCTGGTTGGCGTGGATGACGCCCTTGCTGGCGGCCTTGTCGAGCAGGCGGCCAGCCAGGCGGGCGTGCTCCTGCGCCTTCGCGGTGTCGCCGGCCTCGGCGGCCTCGCGGAAGCGCCGAACAGCCGTCTTGAGGGTCGACTTCACCGACTTGTTGCGAAGCCGCGCAGCCTCGTTCTGGCGGTTGCGCTTGATCTGGGACTTGATGTTCGCCACGGAGCAGAGCCTCGATCAGGAGTTTGCGGTCAATACAGGAAAGTTAGTGCAGTGCAGTGCATGCACGGGCGAGTACCAACGCACACGCGCGAAGAAACAGATTAGCAGCGAGCCGTGGTCAGCACCAAACCGGGCAAACACCCTCAATGCGTCTGGCGAGCCGACTCGGCGGCTGTCTTGAGGTTAGCCAGCGTGGTCCGGATGCCGTGGGCGTTGCGCTTGTTCCGGTCGCCGAAGATCCAACCGAACGCCAGCCGCATCGCCGTGGGCCGCCGGTCCGACCACGACTCCGCGACTGTGCAGCCACCCGTCGCGGCGGGTGTGAACTCATACTCCCAGCGCGCGATCGGCGAACCGGCGGCCGGGCTCCGCCTCGAGCACCTCACCTTGGGTGAACCAGCGGATCGCCCCGACCCGGTTGTGGCCGCGCCGGTCGCGCCGCCGGCCCAGCTGACCCGGGTGCACTCCGGGCTCCACTCGCCCATCCTCGGCAGGTCGCTCACCAGCGCGTAGAGCTGGTTACCCGGTGCGTCGATCACGATCGATTCCCCGAGTCCGGCACGGTCAGCTCCTTTCGAACAGCGGTGGTTCCGCGTGATGATCCTCCCACCGAGCGTGAGATCGGTGGACCTCTTACAACACAGTCAGCACTCCGGTTTGTCACCAGCCGAGGCGTTCGCGAAGCCAGCCGAGGAAGATCAGCGCACTGTCCCGCTGCCAGCTGCGGATAGTAGGCAGCCCGGGCGGCGCGGGCTGGCTACTGCCCCACCACAAGCCACCGCTGATCCCGGCCACGAAGCCGGTGATCCCGTCGTCCTCAGGGAGCTTCGGCAGCTCCACCGCGCTGCCGTACATGTCGCCGTACAGGATCACTGTGTCGGCCCAGGACGCTGCCCGGGCGGCATGGGCCCAGTCGACGAACACGACCCGGTCCTCGGTCAGCAGGATGTTGTCGGCCCGCAGATCCCAGTGCGAGAGACCGTCGCCTTTGGCAAGGGCCGCGAGCCCGGTTCGGGCCAGGTCGGCGAGCTCGCGCTCCCGCCCGGCAACCCAATCCGGTACGGCGAGCCCGTCGGCGATCACGTTGTCCCACCGGCTCAGGAAGGCCTCGCTCCGTACGGCGGCTACCGGGGCCTCCGGCCATGGAGAAGGCTGCAGCGCCTCGGTCAGTTCAGCCAGCGCGTCTAGCACCCGGGCGGCGTCGGACGGCTGCCACGGATGGGGCGGGAGATACCCGTCGATGTCCTCCAGCAACAGCCCGACCCACCCGCCCTCGTCGTCGTAAACGTCGTACAAGGTCGGTGCGTGGGGCAACGACTGGGCGGCAAGCCCCTGCATGACCGCGATCTCGTTGCGGAACAGGCGCGGCGTGTCCGGGTTGAGCTCAGGCCCGACGGCTTTCACGAAGGCGCGGCGACCGGATGCGGTGACAAGTCGCGCGGCGACGCCGGGGGAGAAGCCGCCCTG
>JAWWPC010000182.1:0-11878 GCA_033851055.1 Kribbellaceae bacterium
GTGTCGTGGCCGCGCGAAGCCAGGTGATAGGCCAGCGAGGCCCCGGTGATGCCGGCACCAACGATGATGGTCGTACTCATAAGCCAGGTGTAACAACACCGTGCAACTGTGTCACGCGCTTTACTCTCTGGAGTGCTATCGACGGTGCCTCCTCTCCGCGACACCCGTCGCGCACCGTCCGCGAACACCGCACAGCGCGCTGACCTCGCTCAACACCCAGAGCGAGATCGGACCGAACACAGTGCACCCAAGAGAATTCCCCTTCACCCAGTCCCTGCGGCCGGGCTGGTACCTGGTCGACGCGCCCTTGACGACCGGGCCCCCGACTCCATAGGCCTTGATTGCCTCCAGCCACTCCGTCGCTTCGTCGACGTCGCTGCTCACCGGTGACAGCTGCAGCGGCGGCGCACCTCCTGGCCAGCCACGCCACTGTGGTCCGCTGGTGACGATGCACTCGTTGCGGAGGGCCACTTACGGATGGTGGTTGCTCGCGAGTGGCCGGTATCGGACGTTGATCTCGGCCGAGCGGTTGTCGCCGTTGAGCAACTGGAGGCGGACGGGGGAACCGCCGGGGTTGTCGAACAGGCGGATTCCGTCGCCGAGCAGGACGGGGGCGATATGCAGGTCGGCCCTAGCCGGCCAGCCGCGGGCCAACTGGCAAGGTGCCGTACATGATGGACGCCGATCACCAGCAGCGCCTAGACCCCAGCGGCTACGACGCCGAACTGCGGCGGCATAACGAGGCACTGCGCCGGGCCTGCAACATCCAGTTCCGCGACCACGTCCTCGACATCGGATGCGGGACTGGGCAGACGACCCGGCAGGCCGCGCGCACGGCCCAGGCAGGCAGCGCGCTCGGGGTCGACATCTCCGCACACGCCATCGAGCGCGCCCGCGAGCTCACCCGGGCCGAGGAGCTCGGCAACGCCACCTTCGAACGCGCCGACGCGCAGGACCACCGCTTTCCGCCCGAGCGCTTCGACCTTGCGATCAGCAGGTTCGGCACGATGTTCTTCGACGATCCCGTCGCCGCGTTCGCCAACATCAGGCGGGCGCTGCGCCCGACCGGCCGCCTGGTGATGATGGTCTGGCAGGCCCACGAGCGCAACGAGTGGGACGTCGCCATCCACCAATCCCTCGAAGCAGCCGAAGGGCCAATAGCCCTCCCTTCCGGGGGACCGGATCCGTTCTCGCTCGCCGACCCGCCGGCCGTGACGGAAATCCTGGAGGCCGCAGGATTCGCCGACGTCACCTTCACCGACGTCCACGAGCCGGTCTACTACGGCCCGAACGTAGCCAGCGCCCTCGACTGGGTCCGCGGCTTCACCAGCACCAGCAACGCTTTGAAACGGCTGGACCCCGCTACCGCGGACCGCGCGCTCGGGCGGCTGCGCGAGGCGCTCGCCGCGCACACCAGCGACGGCGGTGTCTGGTTCAACTCCCGAGCCTGGATCGTCACTGCTCATCGCCACTGAGCGGGAACACGACCGCGCTCAGCAAGACGATCAACCTGAAATGTCAGCACCATCGCATAACCTGACCACGAAGCCGGAACCGCGCCCGTCCCCATTTACACCAACCAGGCCGGACGCCACCACCGCCCGGCCTGGTTGGTGCACAGCATCAGCCACCATCAACACACTGGCTCCTGCACCAGGGAAGGAAGGGCCTAGCACGCCGCCGAGGCGACGCCCACGCTGGACTTGACTAGGTCAGTAAAGGTAGCCGTCGTACTTCAATTCGTACCTGGATCCGCCCGGCAGTCTGTTTCGGCCGGGCAACTGTTCCACTACCTTGGCGAGCTCGAGCAGGACCGGCCCGGTGAATTCGGGCGATAAGTTGCCCACGGCACCAGTTTCACCTCGGACAGCCGTCCGGACAGTCACCCATGGAGGTGCAGGCTTTGGTCCGTCGATCGGACGACGTAGCTGACTTGCCAGCCGGCGAAACGGTGTTCGGCGAGCCTCGGATGGTCGGGGATCCCCGGATCACCACCGCGCAGGCCAGCGTCGCCCTCACGATGACCCGGCAGCGAGTCTGGAACCTGGCCGGCCCAGACAGCGGCCCGGCAGTCGCTACCCGGTCTACCGACCACAAGCCGAAGAGCTCGCCCGGCGCAGCGGCGCCGACTCGCGCGATAGCCCAATCCCTTTCGGGAACTGCCACCGATTGAGGCCATGACCAGGGGCGAAAACCGGGTACAGCACTAACCGGCGACTGCGGCTGCGCAGCTGCCGGCGAAAGCGCGAGCCTCAATGGTTCGCCGGGGCGACGCAGAGCGGAGTCAGCGCGCAGGAAAACCTCGGAGGCTCGGAGCTACGCCGAGAAGCTACCGGCAACACAGTGGGCCGATAGTGCCGCGAGAAAAGCCACCAACAGCCCAACGTTGACAGGGGTTGTCCTCACGAGGATGGTGAGCAGCCTAGGACGCATGCGGGTGGTGGTCTCAGGCGCGTTCGTCGGAGACGACTATGGGCGCCCGTGTCGCGAGCTCCCTGCAAGGAGCTCACTCGCATGGCGAACTTGAGCACTACAAGACGTACCGCGCTTGTCGCGGGCGTGTTTTTCCTGGCCACCGAGATCACTGCGATCCCCGCCTTGCTCCTCTATCAGCCCGTTCTGCGCGATGGCAACTACATCCTCGGCGCCGACGCCGACAACCGTGTGCTGCTCGGAGGGCTTCTCGAGCTGCTGCTTGTTGTCGCGGTCATCGGCACCGCGGTCACGCTCTATCCCGTGGTCAAGAGGCAGAACCACAGCGTCGCGCTCGGCTACGTCTGCGGCCGGCTCCTCGAGGCCACGATCATCGTCGCCGGCGCCGTCAGCGTCCTCACAGTCGTGACACTCAGGCAGAACCTGGCCGGTACGACGGACACCGGCGGCGCCGCAGTCGCTACGGTCGAGAAGTCCCTGGTGGCGATCCACGACTGGACATTCCTCCTCGGCCCGAGCTGGGTTCTGGGAATCAACAGCTTCCTGTTGGCGTATCTGATGTACCGATCAGAGCTGGTGCCAAGGCTCATCGCCGTACTGGGGCTGGTCGGAGGCTCGCTGGTGACCGTGTCGGCGACCGCGATGCTGTTCGGCGTCTACGGGCAGAGCACCCATACGATCTTGGCGCTCCCGGTGTTCGCGTGGGAGGTCAGCCTTGCAATCTGGCTCATCGCCAAGGGCTTCAAGCCGTCAACGATCCCCTCGATCAGCTCCCCCGAGGTTGAAGGGCGCGCACCGTTACCTCTCGGGTGAGAAGCAAACGGCTTTGTCCCGCGCGAGGACACTGCCTCGAAGGCCCTTCTGCGCACAAGATTCGTCACCTGACATCGCTGAGGGTGGGATCCAGTCCGAAGACCCCGGTTCCGTTGAGCAAGGCCGCTTGGAGATGGTTCAAATGACAACGTCTGTGGTGTATCCGGTGCACGTGGACGCCGCGCTGGACCCGAGGTCGTCCAGGTGGTTGTGGCTGGTCAAGTGGGTCCTCGTGATTCCGCACTATGTCGTGCTGGTGTTCTTGTGGCTCGGCTTCGCGGTCTCCTCGGTGGTCGCGTTCTTTGCGATCCTCATCACCGGGCGCTACCCGCGGGCCATCTTCGACTACAACGTCGGAGTGTTGCGGTGGTCCTGGCGGGTGACTTACTACGCCTACGGAGCGCTCGGAACCGACCAATACCCGCCGTTCACCCTGCGCGAGGTCGAGGACTATCCCGCGCACCTGTCGGTCGATTACCCGGCGCACCTGTCCCGTGGGCTGGTGCTGGTGAAGTGGTGGCTGCTCGCCATCCCGCACTACATCATCGTAGGAGTGTTCGTCGGCGGCGGAGCCTGGGCTGCCAACCGGTCCGACAACTGGCAGTGGAACATCGGCGGCAGCGGCGGTCTCGTCGGCATCTTCGTGATCATCGCCGCTGTCATTCTCGCGGTCACCGGTGCCTACCCCCGGCCGCTGTACGACCTCATCCTCGGGATGAACCGGTGGGCCCTACGGGTCGCGGGCTATGCGGCCCTGATGACCGACGTCTACCCACCCTTCCGCCTCGACCAAGGAGGCAGCGACCCGACCCTGGTCGTCCCGCCCGCCTCTGGCAGCGGCACACCAGTTGACTAGCACGACCCCGCCAAACACCGCTCCGGACGAGGTGCTGGTCTGCGTCCAAGCCGCTGGCGCCGACGCGGGGTGTGGCATGTGATGACGGGCCTGCCGTACCCGATCCGCCTGGCAGGGTACGGGCTCAGGGTTCCCCAAGAACCTCGTGTTGGGTGCGGATCTGGCTGGCGTCGTGGTGGCGACCGGGAAGTTCGTGACGAGGTCTTCGGGGTGGGCAAGGGTTCCTTCGGCAGTACGCCCGCGTGCTCGAGAGCAAGCTAGCGCTCAAGCCGGCGAACCTCACCTTCGAGCAGGCAGCGGTGGTCCCCATATCTGGCAGGACAGCTCAGCAGGGAGTTCGCGACCACGGACGAGTCCAAGCCGGCCAGAGGGTGCTGATCACCGGCGCATCGGGAGGCGTCGGCACCTACATTGTCCAGTTGGTCAAGGCCTTCGGGGCCGAGGTGACCGCCGAGTGCAGCACCACGAAACTGGACCTCGTCCGCTCGCTGGGCGCGGATCACGTCGTCGACTACACCCACGAAGACTTCGCGGCCGGCGGCCCGCAGTACGACGTCATTCTCGATATCGGCGGTAACGCGTCGCTGTCTCGGCTACGGGCCGCGCTGATCCCCAAGGGAACACTCGTCATCATGGGCGGCGAGACGGATGGACGGTGGCTCGGAGGTTCCGACGGCCACGCTCGCGGGAAGCTCGTCATCACACTCCCTTAGCCGGGATCCAGCGACCGGGGCACGAGGCCGGTACGACCGCGACTCCGGATTCCTCAGCTGTTCAATGCTGCGTCGAGGCTGTCCAGGATGAGGCCCAGGCCGTAGTCGAATTCGTTGCCGTAGCTGTAGCCCGGTTTAAGGATGTACTCCGTGGTGAGCTCGACGAGGTGCGGGTAGTCGTCGGCGGAGAACGGCAGCATCATCGAATCGACGACCTCTTCCAGGTCTGAGGAGTCGTCGAACGGCAGGTTCACCTCCTGCAGTACGAAGCCGTAGATGTAGCTGTCGATCAGTGAGAACGCGTGCGCCGCCATCTGTACCGAGAAACCGGCCTTGCGGCAGGACCCGAGCACCGCGTCGTGGTGCCGCAGCGTCGCCGGACCGGGCGAGCTCCGTGAGTCCATGATGCTGATGGCCCACGGGTGCCGGGTCAGGGCTGCTCGTGCCGATCCCGCCCGCTGACGCATCGCGGTCTTCCACTCCGTGCCGTCGGTCGGCAGTTCGATCTCCGCGAAGACCAGGTCGACCATGCCGTCGAGGATGTCCTCCTTGTTGGCCACGTGATGGTAGAGCGACATCGCCTCCACGCCGAGTTCCTGCGCGAGCTTGCGCATCGAGAGCGATCCGAGCCCTTCCTTGTCGGCCAAGGCGATAGCGGTCGACAACGCCCGCTGCCGGCTGAGGGGCACTCGCGCCGGAGCCGGGTCTCGCGTCTTCCTGGCCATGTCTGCTCTCTCCTGGTCGCGAGCCAACTCGCTCCCTGTTGACATCCTTACAGCGTAAGCCTACTGTCGCAAGCATCCTTACAGTGTAAGGACGCCTCGTTGGGGAGGCTCTCACAACAGGCTGGGAGTGCACAGCATGATCACCGTCTCAGGACTCACCAAGCAGTACGGCAAGCGCCGCGCCGTCCAAGACATGACATTCGAGGTGGCGGCCGGCCGCGTCACGGGGTTCGTCGGCCCGAACGGCGCAGGGAAGTCAACCACGATGCGGATGATGGTCGGACTGACCCGGCCCGACAGCGGCGAGGTCCGCTACCACGGCACCAGTTACACCGACCTGAAGAACCCGGCCCGGATCGTCGGATCGGTCCTCGACGCCCGCTGCATGCACCCCGGCCGCACTGCCCGGAACCATCTCCGGGCAACGGCCGCCCTTAGCGGCGTACCCCGACGCGCCGAGCAGGTGCTGGCCGAAGTCGGGCTCGACACGGCGGCGGACCAGCGAGCGGGCGGGTTCTCACTCGGCATGCGTCAGCGGCTGGCGCTGGCCGGAGCGCTCCTTGGCGACCCACAGGTCCTTCTGCTCGACGAACCATCCAACGGCCTGGACCCGGACGGTATTCGCTGGTTGCGGACGTACCTCAGCGACTTCGCCGCCCGGGGCGGCACGGTCTTCGTATCCAGCCACCTGATCGGCGAGCTGAGCATGTTCGCCGACGACCTCGTCGTGGTCGGAGGCGGGCGACTGCTCGCCGCGGAATCCGTCGAGACCATGACCGCCCGCGGCGAGACCAGGGTGATCGTCCAGACCCCTCAACCGGCGGACCTCGTCAAGCTCCTTGCAGGCCACGCTCTTGAGACCGAGGTGACCGGCGAACGAGTGGTCATCCGAGGGACGACGACGACCACGGTGTCGCAGATTGCCTTCGACAACCGCATCCGGGTCGTCGAGCTCACTGAAGCCTCTCAGTCGCTCGAAGACAGCCTGCTCGACCTGACCAGCGGGTCAGCCGAGTTCGCTTCCGCCTGACTCCAACCGCCAACTCACCAGAGGACATAGACAATGACCACCGCATTCCAGACGATGACCACCCCGACGACAATGGCCACTTCGCACCGCCCGGCCGGCCGAGCCACGAGCGACGACGTCAAAGCCATCCCGAATGTCCTGAAGAGCGAATGGATCAAGCTCTCGTCAGTTCGAGCGAACAAGGCCATCCTCAGCCTGACCACAGCAGCCGGCGGCTTCGTAGCCTGGGCGGTCGCGACATTGGTGACCAACCAGGTGCAGACCGTCTCCGAGGTCTTCGTCTTCTCAACCGTGCTTACCGGTGTCATTGCTGCGGTCGCTGGGATCCTGCTGTTCAGTTCCGAAGCGCAGCATGGCACCCTGGCCACCGCCTTGACAGCACAGCCCGCCCGTTGGGTGATCGTCGCGGCCAAGACGATGATGGCCACGGCGCTCGGACTCGTGCTCGGAGCGGCCGGGATGGCAGCCAGCTTCGGTGGCGCCGCGCTCGGCGGCCTCGATATGGGCGACACCTCCGCTATGGCCGCGACGACGCTGTGGGCCCTGCTGTTCACCGCGTTGTCTGGAGTGTTCGGTTTGGGAGTCGGCATGATCGTCCGACACAGCTCCGGCGCCATCTCCGCTGTGCTCGTGTGGGGGCTGGTCGTCGAGAACTTGCTCACCTTGTTCCTGCCCGAGCAGGTCTCACGCTTCCTTCCGTTCGTTGCCGGCAACAACCTGCTCGCCATCCAAGGTGAGGGCGCCTTCGCCGAGTCGGCGGCCACCGCTCTCACCAGAGCTCAAGACGCACTCGTCTTCGGTGGCTACACCGCCGCGGCACTGGTTATCGGAACCGTGCTGCTGTACCGCCGCGACACCAACTGAGTCCTGCCGACTACCCCCGGAACGCGTCCCCTATGGAACTTGGGCGCAGCGGCGCGCCGCTCACCTGATGGAGCCGCCGGCCGACGACGGCCTTGGAGATGAACGTGATCTCCAAGGCCGTCACAGCGTAAATAGCCCCACGACATCAGCAGCGATACGCGTCCGGGGCAAGTCAGTGACCAGGCGAGGCACGCCAGAAGCCACTCAGCTCATGCGAACCCGCGACAGGCCCAGGTCGTCGCGCCGGGAGCGCGAATCTCTTACCCTCCGACGCGGCACGTGAACGGACGGTGACGGTGACGGCCCACGGCGCTAAGTAGTCGACAACTGTCAGCCGGTGTTCATCCGTCAGCCACCCATCTCGCGTGCCCAGCCGTGAGGCTCTGTGTGTCCGCGGATGGCCCCGCCCCAAGGCCAGGTCCGCCCGATCGAGACAGGAACGAAAGGCACATTTGTGAGAACTTCGCACTTCATCAAGGTCGGTCTCGCCAGCACGTTGGTCGCCGGCGTCGCGATGGGTATGTCGAGCGCCGCCGTCCAGGCTGACGACGGCTTCCACGTCGTCGGGGTCCCGGCAGCGAACCCCAGGTTCGGCATCCGGAACAACGTCCTGACCCCCTCGGCGACTCAGAGTTCCGTTGCTTGGGGCAATCTGCCGCTGACCAACCCCGACACAGCCAACGGCGTCACCCACTACGGCTACAACACGCTCGACGGGGCCCCGCTCACCCAGACCAAGAACGAGGCCCACAAGACCGAGCCGGACAAGAACGTCTACCTCACGTTCGGTGGCAAGCACTACTTGTACCAGGGTCACGAGATCGGTCCCCGCGGCTACGTCACGCGGATCAACCTCGACGAGACCGACGCGGCCAAGCGGGTCACCCTGATCGCCGACGTCGACCGCCAGGGCAACGCGTTCCCGACGATCGACGGCATTACCTGGGACCCCTTCACAAAGCAGCTTCTCCTCACCGCCGAGTCCGGCTCGCCCATTGGGGGCGTGTTCGGTGTCTCGCTCGACGGGAACGGTGACGCTGTCGACGGTAAGGCTGTCCGCCTGAACGCCCTGGGTTCCGGAGGTTTCGAGGGTGTTCAAAACGACGGGAACGGCAACGTCTGGCTTGTCGAGGACATCGGAGGCGCGGCGGCCAGCGGCGGAAAGGTGCCGAACAGCTACGTCTACCGCTTCGTCCCGGCCGACAAGACCGACTTGGCCAAGGGTGGCTCCCTGCAGGCACTCCAGATCAAGCGCCCGAACGGCAGCCCGGCGACGGCCGCCCAGCTCCAGGCGAACCCGTCCGACTCCTTCATCGCGAGCCTGCACACCTACGGGACGTCGTTCGACACCCGGTGGGTGACCATCCACACCGGCACGACGGAGGCGTTCGACGCCACCGGTGCCGCCAAGTCCGCCGGAGCGACACCGCTCAAGCGACCCGAGAACGGCGTCTTCCGCCCGGGCACCGATTTCCGCGAGTTCTACTTCACCGAGACCGGTGACACCACCACCGGGAGCGCCCTCCCCGGCGCCTACGGTGGCGTGTTCCGCCTCTCGCAGGCCTCGGCCAAGGCCGACACCGGCAAGATCTCAATCGCCGCGGTCGGCGACAAGCAGCACACCGGCTTCGACAACATCCAGTTCGCCACGGACCGTGCCCTCCTGGTCGTCGAGGACGCCGGTGACGGCCTGCACGCCCAGCGCAACGCCCTGGACTCCGGCTACCTCTACGAGCTCGGCACCAGCAAGGGCAACGCGCCCACGCCGGTACGGTGGCTCGCCGAGGGTCGTGACGCCTCGGCCACCTTCGACTCGATGAGCGGCCCTTCATACAACGACGGCGACAACGAGATCACTGGCATCCACGTATCCGACGGCGACCCCACGACCGCCGGGATCCTCGGAGCCAAGATCCCCCACCCCATCAGCTCGAACTGGCGGACCTTCTGGACCCAGCAGCACGGTGACAACATCACTTGGGAGATCGACTGGGCGGGCGCCTCGCAGCACTGACCGGACTAGTCAGCCGTCAACACGTGGGGTGCTTGTCGCGAGGCTGGCACCCACACGTGTTTCCCGTCCGGTGCGAGTAGCCGCTAGTCAAGGGGCATCATCATGGACCGCGGCGCTTGGTCCGCTGGCCGATCAGCCGCCTATCACCGCTCCCGGTCAGCGCCAGCCAAGGATCCGATCCGCTCCTGGGAATCTCTCTGGGAATCCAACCCCCGTCTACCGAAGTCATCCAGCGTCAACAGCGCGCGCACTGACGTAAGCCAGAGTTCCGCGAAACCAGGCGTGATGACCCGACCATTCATAGAACCCAGGTCGGCCGCGGGTAGCTTCAACTGGTCGGCCAGGAACCGGACCGCCTCGTCAGGCAGTTCCGCGCGACCGCGCGAGAACCGGCTATGCCGGCTGTAGATCTGCAGCAGCGCGGCGAACCCCAAGTGCTGACCCGCACCCCGCTTCTCGACCACGAGACCCCGATGTCGAGGTGTGGGAGGCGACCGCGACGAGCTGGCGGAGCTCGGCCTGGTCAGCGGCTCGGGCGGGATCCGTAGACGCTTGTTGCTGGTGGGCGGGCACCAGCCAGCTACCCGGCGTCATCCTCAAGATGACCCGGCGCAGAGTCTGGAACCTCAACTGCACCCGACCCGTTCTGAGACTCCACAGGCTCGCTCAGATCGTCCATCGCGCGTTAAGGTGAGGATGAAAGCAGCGACGCCACGAAGTCTGTTGTTCGACACAGGCTTTCGTCCTCACGACGATCGGCGGCGAAACCCGGGGGCGGGGGCAACGTTCGGAGCGGACCGCAGGTCCGGCTGATTCATGTCCGGCGGATGACGTGTTTCGAGGAAGGCACCACAGTGGGAACGATTACGACAAGCGACGGCATCGAGATCTTCTTCAAGGACTGGGGCAGCGGTCAGCCGATCGTGTTCAGCCATGGGTGGCCGCTGTCAGCTGACGATTGGGACACCCAGATGTTGTTCTTCCTGCAGCACGGGTATCGCGTCATCGCCCACGACCGCCGCGGTCACGGCCGATCCACCCAGACCGCCGACGGTCACGATATGGACCACTACGCCGATGACCTGGCCGCCGTCGTCGAACATCTCGACCTGCACGACGCCATCCACGTCGGCCATTCGACCGGCGGCGGCGAGGTCGCACACTACCTGGCCCGGCACGGCGAAAGCCGGGCCGCCAAGGCCGCGCTGATCAGCGCGGTGCCACCGCTGATGGTGAAGACCGACGCCAACCCGGACGGCCTGCCCAAAGAGGTCTTCGACGATCTGCAGGCACAGCTGGCGGCAAACCGCTCGGTGTTCTATCGCGCGCTGCCGTCGGGACCGTTCTACGGGTTCAACCGGCCGGGCGCGGAGCCGTCCGAAGCGATCATCGAGAACTGGTGGCGCCAGGGCATGATGGGCGGGGCGAAAGCCCACTATGACGGCATCGTCGCCTTCTCGCAGACCGACTTCACCGAAGACCTGAAGAAAATCACCGTGCCGGTGCTGGTAATGCACAGCGAGGATGACCAGATCGTGCCGTACGTCGCGGCAGGCCCACGGTCGGCGGAGCTACTACAGAACGGGACACTCAAGACCTACAAGGATTATCCGCACGGCATGCCGACCACACAGGCCGACGTGATCAACGCCGACCTGCTGGAATTCTTGCAGTCCTAGAACCCCGACCTCGTGCACCTCGTGTCCGGGCTTCTCAGCGGCCAGCCCCGTGGCGACGGCGTACGGATCGCCACCCGACGCGCCCAGCACGGCGAATTCGTGAATGCCCAGAGCTTCGGTCACACAAAGCGTGTCGTGACCGACCGAGGTTGGCTTCACGTGCCGGCCGGAGCATTGGAATCGGGTTGAAGTGTCCAGCGGTCAGGAGTGCAAGGAACTGGTGTTCGCGCCGCCGGTCGGTGGCCGTTCGTGCAACATACATATCCGCATCGGTACTGGTCCCAATGTGCGGCATGCCTTGCATCGATGGGCTTCTACTCCCCCGCAGGCCCTGGTCGCCGACGCCCGCCGGCACGGCGTCGACGTACGCCGACCCGACCTGCAACGCTCAGCATGGACGCCGAGACGATCGTGACCCAGCGCCAACTGCACGGCCACCCGCTCCTCGTGACCTCGCCTGAGGTCAGCTTCTCGGAAGGGTCCGTTTTCAACTGCCGCTCGGGGGTCAGTTTTCACCTGCCGTCGACAATCTTCTTGATGTGGCGGTCGTGCGGAGACCCGTCAAGGCCAAGATCGCCTACTTTTCCGGTGTCCGGGCGTCCGAACCGAACAGCGAGGATGAGAAACGTGCACACGTTCTCATCCTCCGCATGCAGCGGCTTGACCCGGCCTGACGGTGACGCTGGTGGTGCGAGCCTCGGCCTGTGGTAATGGGCACAACCGGATCACCACGGGCCGGGTGTCCGAGCGG
>JAWWPC010000187.1:0-35172 GCA_033851055.1 Kribbellaceae bacterium
CCGTGTCCTTTGCCTCCTGGCTGTGTACCCCATAGCTGCTTGCTGTGGCCACGATGTCCAAACCGGGGAGGTCAAGCCCGGGTACTCCTGTCGTATGTTCGATTGCGCCGAACTCTTTCAAGATGCCATATTCAGCATTCGACGCCACCACGATCGTCACCGGGATGTTGTAGTTGGCCGCGGACCAGAGCGCGGTAATCGCGTAGTGCATCGAGCCGTCACCGATAAGCGCGACAACGGGTACGTCGGGCTCGGCGAGTTGTGCTCCAACGGCTGCCGGGAGCCCGAACCCTAGACCGCCACCGGCGGCTGAGATGTGTCCAACGCGACCATTCGGGCGGATGTATTCGGGGATCACGAATTCGTTGGAAGCGGCTTCACTGATCCATCTCGTGTCGCTCGGGGCAACCTTGGCCAGTGAACCAAACAAGGCTGCTGGCGTAAGCGGCGCCTCCGCCGGTTCGGGGACAGGGGGACCTGGACGGGGCGATGGAATCGGTCGACGGCCAGAAGCAACGTGCTCGAGCAAGGCCTCGACGGTGGAGCGGATATCTGCGACCAGTGCGTCCCCGACGGGCGCTCGCGCAGCCTCGTCGGGGTCTCCGGTGATATGTAGCAGGCGTGAGCCCTCCGGCAGGTACGGCCCCGGGATGAGTGGGTAGTAGCGGAACGCTGGTGCGCCAAGAACCACGATTAGGTCGTGGCCGGCAAGGGTGTCGGAGATCCATCGCGCTCCCGGGGTCAGCCCACCCCGATACTGGGGATGGTTCTCAGGAAACCCGGAAAGGCCCGGAAGCGGAGCGCTCCACACCTCGGCTCCGGTCCGCTCAGCCAGTGCGACCACGGCTTCACGGGCGCCCGTATGCTCCACCTCACCGCCGACCACGAATGCCGGTGCGTCAGCGTTGTTGATCTGATCAGCGATCTCGAGGAGGGATGTAATGCTGGGTGCGCCTCCGATAGACACCCTCCGGTCTCGGAGGGTCGCTACCTCCGCCACTTGCGCCTCGCTCAGTTCGACCGTCATGTCATCCATGGGAAGAGAGACGAACACCGGCCCTCTCGGCGGAGTAAGCGCCAGGTGAATGGCGTGAGCCAGCACCGCCGGCACTTCGCTTGCCATTGCTGGTTCTGCTGCCCATTTTACGAACGGGCGGGGGACGACCGTTGCGTCAACATTGGTCAGAAGACTCTGTTGGTTTTGCATGGGTCGCCGCTGGTTGCCTGCGGTTACGATAAGTGGAGTTTTATTCCACGCCGCGTTATAGATGGCGCCCATGGCGTTTCCAAGACCCGGGGCCGTATGGAGGTTGACCATGACCGGTCGGCCGGTTACCTGTGCGTAGCCGTCCGCCATGCCCACCGGAACCATCTCTTGTAGGCCAAGATAGTATGCAAAGTCGTGAGGAAAGTCCTGGAGTAGCGCCAGTTCTGAAGAGCCCGGATTTCCGAACCAGATTTTCAAGCCGTAGGCCCGAAATAAATCGATCGTCGTGTCCTTAACTGATCTCAACTTCTGTGAACCCTCCAAAGACAGCGTCGACGGTACGACGCCTTCTTCGTCTGATCGTTGGCGGGACGATCTTCAGGCGAAGACCTGCCGGGCGATATTCGTTGTGGCCAGGTCGACGAGTTCGTCACCGCGACCGGACAGCACCGTCCGGGTCGCATACATGGTGAAGCCCTTGATCTGTTGGAAGGTGATGGTGGGTGGCATGGACAGTTCCTGGCGGGCGACCATGACCTCCACCAGCGCCGCACCGTCGTATTCGAACGCGGCGCGCAGGGCGGCGGGCAAGTCGTCTGGCTGTTCCACGCGTTGCCCGTGCAGGCCGAGTGCCTGAGCCACCGCCGCGAAGTTCGGGTTGTCGAGTTTGGTGCCGTAGTTGACCAGGCCGGCGGCCTTCATCTCCAGCTCGACGAAGCTCAGCGCCCCGTTGTTGAAGACCACGATCTTGACCGGCAACCCGAGTTGCTGGAGCGTAATCAGGTCTCCCAGCATCATTGCCAGACCACCGTCGCCGGAGAAGGTGATCACCTGCCGGTCGGGCTGGGCTGACTGCACACCAATGGCCTGCGGCATCGCATTGGCCATGGTCCCGTGGTTGAACGAGCCAATCAGCCGGCGCCGTCCGTTCATCTGGAGGTATCGGGCGGCCCAAATCACCGGGGTGCCGACATCGGTCAGGAAAACCGCGTCCTCGGAGGCGACCTCGTTGACCGTCTTAGCCACGAACTGCGGGTGCATCGGCGTCCGGTTATGGTCGTTGACCGCCAAGTCGTCGAGCTTCTCGCGGGCCTTCGCGTAATGCTTGCGCATCCGGTCCAGGTGCTTGCTGTCGGTTCTGGCCCGCAGCTTGGGCAGCAATGCCTCGATGGTGTCCTTGACCGTACCCACGAGCGGGACATCCACCCTGGTACGCCGGCCGATCTGTTCTCCGCGGATGTCGACCTGGATCACCGTGCTTTGTTCGGGGTAGAACTCCCGATACGGGAAGTCCGTGCCGAGCATGAGCAGAGTGTCACACTGGTCCATCGCGTGGTATCCCGACGAGAACCCCAGCAGGCCGGTCATGCCGACGTCGTACGGGTTGGCGTACTCGACGAACTCCTTGCCGCGAAGGGCATGGACGACCGGTGCTTGCAGCGTGCCGGCAAGGGCGAGCAGTTGGTCGTGCGCGCCGGCACAGCCCGCTCCGGCCAGGATGGTCACCCGCTCCGACCGGTCCAGCACATCAGCTGCCCGCGTCAACTCACCATCACCGGGCCGGCTCACGAGCGAGATCGGCCGGATCGTAGAGACTGTCGGTGGACGTTGGATCTCCGCCAGGAGGATGTTCCCTGGCACCACCAACACCGAGACGCCGCGCTTCTCGACCGCGGTGCGCAAGGCGATGTCCAGGACATGCGGAAACTGCGCGGCGGATGACGCCAGCTCGCAGTAGACGCTGCATTCCCGGAACAGCTGCTCGGGATGCGTCTCCTGGAAATAGTTCCCGCCGATCTCCTTCGAGGGGATGTGCGCGGCGAGCGCCAGGACCGGCACCCGGGAACGATGCGCATCGAACAGGCCGTTGATCAGATGCAGGTTACCCGGCCCGCAACTGGCCGCGCACACGCCCAGCTCGCCGGTGATCGCCGCGTCGCCCGCCGCAGCGAAGGCGGCAGCCTCCTCGTGCCGGACGTGCCCCCACGACAGTGTGCCGTCTCGGCGCAGCGCGTCGGTGAAACCATTCAGCGAATCACCCGGCAACCCGTAGACCCGGCGAACACCAGCGTTCTTCAATGTTTCGACGATGAGATCAGAGACGTTGAACGCCATTAGCGCTACCTCCAAGGTGGATGTTTCCGCCAGACATGCCAGCGTTGTCCGAGCTGTTGATCCCCCGCGGCGAACGCGGTGACCGAACCCCGAATCTCTCGGATTGCGCTATGCCATATTCAGCGTTCGACGCCACCACAATCGTCACCGGGATGTTGTAGTTGGCTGCGGACAGAGCGCAGTAGTCGGAGGCCAGAGACTTCGACCTCGCGGTGGAACGAGTCGCCGGCCGTGGTCGCGTAGGACGACACCCTTGAGTTGCCAACCTCAACAGGGGACGTCCCCGGCCGGCGACAGTCTGATCACGTCGTGAGCGGGTGGTCGCCGGGTGCGGGATGTTCCAGGCTGGTCAGGTCGTGTCGGATGGCGATTGCCATGGCCACGAACACGCCACCCCAGATGATTGCGGCGACGCCGAGCCAGACCGCAATAGCGACGACGGCGCGGCCGGGATTGAACACGAAGAGCAGGCCGAGGATAAGCGACAGAGCCGCGCCGACGAGGAGCAGCCAACGGGGCAACTGCGAGCTACTGCTGAAGGCCCCAATCGCCTCGAACACACCGCGCACGATGAGCCAGATGCCGAGGATCCAGGTGAGCGCCACCGCCGTCACCGCCGGGCTGAAGATCGCGAAGAAAGCAGCAACCAGGGCGATTAGGCCCATGATCACCAGCCAGACCCGGCCTCCGCGCGACTCCGGCTGGAACGCCTGGACCAAGGAACCGATGCCGTCAAACAGCGCCCAGAACCCCCAGAGCAAGGCCAGCGCGATCGCTGTCGAGATCGGCCAGGCGATCGCCACGATCCCGAACAGGACAGCGATCACCCCCCGAACCAACAGCATCTTCCAGCCGACGTTGAGCCAATCCCGTTCCATCTCGCGACCTCCTCGGTCTTGACGTGCGAGGATATGGAATTCTGACTCTTCTCCCTTTTTGGGCTTAAAACAACTGCCCGGTACGCCGACGTACGGGTCCGACGGAGCGCTTGGCCGACGCGAAGTAACGAGGCCGGTGCGAATACGTTGAGGGAGTTGCTGCCCGTTTGCGCAGGGTGACTTCCTGCTGGCATTGCGTCCATTCCGATAACGATGAAGTCATCTGGCTTGCACGCCGATGAATGAATCGAACTGGAAATCTTGTATACCGGTATGGATATGCCATATCCGCTATGCGGATTTAGTTAGTCCTCCGATCCCCAACGGCGTCCAGCGGTTGACGATCCCGGTTGTTGACATCGGTCGGGAGCGGCGGGTGTTGCGGGAGCGAACTCAGCTGCGGTCTGTGACTGCCAGTTCCCCGAGTTCGGACCAGTTGTCCTGGGGGACCTCGAAATTCACGATCCGGGGCGTGGCCGCGAGGTAGGGCGGCAGCGTCCGCTGGGCCTCCTTGAAGTGGTCCGACTGGACGTGTGCCGCACCGGCCTCGCCGTCGCGGAAGGCCTCGACCACGACGTACTCGGTCGGATCGTCGAGGCTGCGGGACCAGTCGAACCACAGGCAGCCCGGCTCGTTGCGGGTCGCCTCGGTGAAGTCGGCGGCGATCTCCGGCCACCGGTCGGCGTGCTCAGGCAGTACCGGGAATTTCGCGGTGATGAAGATCATCTGGGGGCTCCCTCGTCAACTGCAGTCCATGATCAGACTATGCCCGCCGAGCCGCGTCCGATGATCGACACCTAAGCGGCTTGGCGGTCGAGTTGCCGCTGGGCCCAGACGGCCCGGCGCAGCTTGACCTTGTCGGGGTAGCCGGCGGCGCAACCGAACACGTAGACGTCGTGGCTGCGCATGTTCACCATCGCCGCGACGTACCAGACGGGGTTGCCTTCAGCCAGCATCGTGACAATCATCTGGCGCTTGGTGTTCTCGGACATGCTGACCTCTTCCTGGCTCTTATCCCGCGGCCGCTTTGGCTGCTTACTGATACGTCGGATCCCGCCGGTCGGGATCGACATCGACGCCGAAGAAGATTGGGATTGCCATCGCCTCGGCCAATCGTGACGAGCAGCGATTCCCCGGCGCTCGGCTGGACATCACCCGCCCCACCGGCGGGCACCTCGCACTCGGCCACGGCCTGCCGGTCACCTTCTGACGAGACAAAACGAATGCCCCGATCCGTGGATCGGGGCATTCGCCCGCGCGGGTCCCGGGGGGGTGGGACAACCACACGTGGGGGGGAAGTCGAACCTATCCCGGCGACAGGGTCATGTCAGAACCAGATCGGCGCGTCTCGCGGACTCGTCCGCTCAGCGACTCGTCCGGCGCCGGTACAACGCGGTGGAAAGCGCGAACGACCCGAGCAGGAGGCCGCAGCACCAGGCCAGCGCTACCCAGCCACTGCCGCCGAGCGGCGTACCGGTCAGAAAGCTGCGGACCGCCTCAATCACCGGCGTGATCGGCTGGTGCTCACTGATCGGCCGCAGAAACCTCGGCATGGTCTGGGTCTGCACGAACGCGCTGCTCAGGTAGGGCAGGAAAAGCATGAAGAAGCTCATCGCGCTCGCCGACTCGACTGACTTGGCGATCACTCCGATGCCTGCGGCCAGCCAGGACAAGGCCAGCACGTACAGCAGCAGGAGCCCGATCGCGGCCAGCCAGTCGGTGAGACCGGCGTTCGGACGGAAGCCCATCGCCAGCGAGGCCAGCACCACGACCGTGGTGGCGACGGCGTTCCGCGCCACGCTGGCCGTGACGTGGCCGGTCAGCACGGCGAAACTGCGGATCGGGAGCGAGCGCAGCCGGTCGATCATTCCACTGGTCATGTCGTCGGCGACTGCCATCGCCGTGTTCGCCGCGCCGTAGCCGGTGCTGAGCAGCAGGATGCCGGGTACGACGTAGTTGATGTATTCGGTCCCGGTGTCGATCGCGCCGCCGAAGACGTAGACGAACAGCGACATCATCAGCAACGGCAGCACGATCGACACGATCAAGGTGTCGACGTTGCGGCGGCTGAGCCGGATGCTGCGCTCGATCATGGTGAGCGCATCGCTGGCAGCGGGGCGGAAACCTCCGTGGGCTGGCGCAAGGGTCATGTTGGCGCTCCTAGGAAGTCAAGGTCAGGAAGACGTCGTCGAGCGTCGGACGGTGCGAGGAGACCCGGCCCGGGTGGAGACCGGCGTCCCTGAGTTGGTCCAGCACGCGGTGCAGGTGGCCGGCGGTGCCGTCGGACGGGAGGCGCAGGGCGCGCCCGTCCACCAGGCCGCCGACGACCATGGCTGCCTTCACGGAGTCGGTCTTGTCGTCGAACAACAGGTCGAGGCGTTCGCCGCCGATCTTTGCCTTCAGCAGGTCTGCCGTACCGGAGGCAGTGATGCGGCCCTTGTCCAGCAGCACGATCCGGTCCGCGAGGCGGTCCGCCTCCTCCAAGTACTGCGTGGTCAGCAGGATCGTGGTGCCGTCCCGGACGAGCTCGGCGATCGCGTCCCACATGGTCATCCGGCTGGACGGGTCGAGCCCCTTGGTCGGCTCGTCCAGGAAAATCACCCGCGGCCGGGCGACCAGGCTCATGGCCAGATCGAGCCGCCGGCTCATCCCGCCCGAGTAGGTCTTGACCCGCCGGTCCATCGCGTCGACCAGACCGAACCGCTCGAGCAGCACCAGTGCCCGCTTGCGAGCAGCCGAACGGCCGAGATGCATCAGCCGGCCGACCATGACGAGGTTCTCGCGGCCGGTCTGGTTGTCGTCGACCGCCGCGTTCTGCCCGGTCAGGCTGATCACCCCGCGGACCTTGGTGGACTCCCGGACGACGTCGTATCCGGCGATCGTCGCGTGGCCGGCGTCCGGGCGGGTGAGCGTTGTCAGGATGCGCACGATGGTGGTCTTACCGGCCCCGTTCGGCCCGAGCAGGGCGAGCACCGATCCCTCCGGGACCTGCAGGTCCACCCCTGCGAGCACCACGGTCGGCCCGAACGACTTCCGTAGCCCGACTGCTTCGACGATCATCCGCCACCCCTCCACTGCGTATTGGGTACGCTAAATAGCGTAGCAGTTACGCAGTATCGGTTTCTAGACTGACAGGGTGGAGATGAGCGAGCAGCCAGACCTGCCGGCCGACGTGGCGTTGCTGTGGGGCCTCCGGGACACCAGCCGACGCGGGCCGAAGCCTTCGCTGAGCACCGACGACATCGCCCGGGCGGCGGTCGAGATCGCCGACTCCGAAGGGCTTTCCGCGGTCTCGATGGCCCGCGTCGCGGCTCAGCTCGGCAACTCGACGATGGCGCTCTATCGCCACGTGAAGAGCAAGGGTGAGCTGCTCACGTTGATGACGGACGCCGCGCTCGAACGCCCCGTCCCACTGCCGGCAGGCGTGGACTGGCGAACTGGACTCACGTTCTGGGCCGACGCAGTACTGGCTGCGTTCAAGCGGCACCGGTGGTACGCGAAGCTCGCGATCTCCGGGCCGCCGGCCGGCCCGAACAACCTGGCCTGGTTCGATTCCGCGCTCGGCGCCCTCAAGGACACCGGGCTGAGTGAGGAGGGCAAGGTCGGGGTCGTGATGGGCCTGATGACGTATGTCCAGGGCGAGATCCGCCTGAGCCTCGACCTTGCCGCTGGGTACGCCGACAACCCGGAGGCGTTCGGCCAGTACGGCGCGACGCTCGCCCGGGTTGTCGATCCCCGGCAGCTGCCGGCGTTGGCTGCGGTGGTCGCGGCCGGAGTGTTCGAAGCGGGCGCTTCGTTCGATGAGAGCGACGACTTCGACTTCGGCCTCCAGCTCTACCTCGACGGGGTGGCCGGCTTCATCGATCGCTCGACCGGTCAGGACAGGTAGACGATCGCGTCCGCGGCTGGTGCGGTGGCTTTGGCAGACACTTTCATCGGCAATGTCGCCCAGACCTTCGCCAGGTCGCTCTGATGCTGCTCGTCGATCAGGCGACGCGCAATCGAGCCGATGCCCTCGAGTTGCAAGGTGTGGTCAGACTCCGGTAACCGGCTGCCCAGCGTCGTCACCGCATCAAGGCAGCGCGCCCTGCCCAACACCGCCCAACTGGTACGAGCCCGCGGTGAGAGGTCGAGGTCCTCCGCCAGCAACAGATCGTCGCCTCGGTGCACCCGCATGGAGGTGCGCAAGGTGCCGCCATCCTCGCCGTGCCGACCGAGCACCAGCGACTCGCGGAGGGCTGCCCAGCAGTCGGCGCTCAGAGTGACGCGCGTCGAGCGGGTGACGTCGGCGCCCTCGGCTACTACGAACGGCTCACCATGCCAGGTCAGCGTCGCGCCCGCGGTGAGGGTGATGTCGACGTCCCAGCGACTCGAGCCACCGCGCATCGCATAAGCCACGGTGCCGGCGGGCTCGACGATCTCCAGCCGTGCCTGCCCATGGACCACGACCTCGATCCGGACGTGGTCGCCGGCGAGGAGCAGAGCGGAGGCTGCGACCAGTGCAACCCGGACGATACCGGCCGGCGCGGACAGCCTCCGTGGCGAGAGCAGACCGGTGGTGAGAACACAGCGGTCGCGGACCGGGTCGGCAACAACCTCAATGCGGGTGAGCATGGGTGTGCGTCACCAGTACGCCGTCATCGCCTGCATGGGAGTGCGGCGCCATTGGTCCGGGATCAACCGGCGTGTGCTGACCGCTGTGGACCGCGGCCATCATCGCGAGCACCCACTCCCGGAGCCACTTGACGGACGCGGGATCGGTCCGCGACAACGCCAGCACCGGCTTGCCGCTGCGGGCTGCCTCGGCGTCGGCCACCATTCGCGCGACGTCCACTCCGACGTACGGCGCGAGGTCGGTCTTGTTGACCACCAGCAGATCGGCCCGGGCGATCCCCGGACCACCCTTGCGCGCCACGTCGCCGCCGCCGGCCACGTCCAGGACGAACACCTGGGCATCCACCAGGGCGGGGGAGAAGGTGGCGGTCAGGTTGTCGCCGCCGGATTCGACCAGTACGACGTCCAGCGGCGCGAAGTCGCGTTCGAGGTCCTCGACCGCGATCAGGTTGGGTGTCACGTCGTCGCGGATCGCGGTGTGCGGGCAGGCGCCGGTCTCGACAGCGCGGATCCGCTCTGGTTCGAGTACGCCGGCCGAGCGCAGCAAGCGGGCGTCCTCGTCGGTGTAGATGTCATTGGTGATCACGCCGAGCCGTAACTCGTCAGCGAGCTCGCGGCAGACCATGGCGATCAGGGAGCTCTTGCCTGTACCGACGGGACCGGCCACTCCAAGCCGGAACGAGCGAGTGGACGAGATCTCAGGCATGGAACAACCTCATTCTCTCGGTGGCGTGGGCCTGGGCGAACACGTCGATGAGCGGGGCGCCGCACGCCGGCACCTCGTCGGGAGAGGTCAGGGACGCAACGTCCGCGACCATCCGGTCGATGTAGGAATGCAGCGAGACGAGCCAGCCGGCGGCCTCGGCAGGATCGACCGGAAGCAGCTTGAGCGACGCAGCAACCACCGTCTGGGCATCGTCGTACCCGACCAGGCGGGCGACTTGCTTCGCAGTCAGGCCAGTGACCGCCCCGACGACACCGACGACCACCGCGCGGGCGACCTCGGCGTCTGCGTCCAGGTGCTTGAGCACATCCGGCCAGACGCGGGCAGCCAGCCGCAAGTACGCACGACCCTGGCGACGGGACGCAGCCCTCAATGCCTGGCTAGGTGTTCGGGCGGCCCAGGCGGCCTCCACGCTCAGCACAGGTGTTCCAGCCAGAGCAAGGTGACGAGCCACGACCGCGACGCCGGCTTCGACGCGGGTGATAGTTCGAAGGCGGTCGCGCGCGTACCCCTCGACATCCGCCAGCCGGGCGCCATCCGCAGCCAGCCCGGCGCGGACGGCTGGCTCCAGCCCGGCGGACTGGGTATGACCACCGGTCGGCAGGCGGCCGTCGGCCAGCATCAGCGCGACCAGCTCAGCGGAGCTCATTAGAACATTGCATAGAGTTGGGCCAGCGGAAGGACCTCGGCCGGGGCGGGTTCGACCAGGTCGCCGTCGACCTTGATGGCGAAAGTCTCCGGGTCGATCTCGATGATCGGCAGGGCGTCGTTGTTCCGCATCTGGGCTTTGCCGACCTCACGCGTCGGCCGTACACCGACCAGGCGCCGGCGCAGCTGCAAACGCTCCGCGAGTCCGTCATCGAGGGCGGCGGGGGATACGAAGGAAACCGAGAGGTCGGCTCCGATCGCATGACCGAAAGCCGGGCGCATCAGCACTGGCTGCGGGGTGGGTATCGACGCGTTCGGGTCGCCCAGCGCGGCCCAGGCGATGGCGCCGCCCTTGATCACGAGCAACGGCCGGACCCCGAAGTACGCCGGGTCCCACAACGCCAGGTCGGCCATCTTCCCGGCCTCGACCGACCCGACTACGTGATCGATGCCGTGGGCAACCGCCGGGTTGATGGTGTACTTCGCGACGTACCGGCGGGCGCGCTCGTTGTCGGCCGGGAGGATCGTGCCAAGCGACCCGCGGCGGGCCTTCATCGCATGCGCCACCTGCCATGTCCGGGTCACCACCTCGCCGATCCGGCCCATCGCCTGTGCGTCCGACGAGGTGATCGACAACGCCCCGATGTCGTGCAGGATGTCCTCCGCGGCGATCGTGGTAGCGCGGATCCGAGACTCGGCGAAGGCCAGGTCCTCCGGGACGTCGGGGCTCAGGTGGTGGCAGACCATCAGCATGTCGAGGTGTTCGGCCACGGTGTTGACGGTGTGCGGCAGGGTCGGGTTGGTGGAGCCGGGGATGACATGCGGATGCGCGGCGATCGTGAGGATGTCCGGCGCGTGCCCGCCGCCGGCCCCTTCGACGTGGAAGGCATGGATCGAGCGCCCCGCGATCGCGCGGAGGGTCGATTCGACGAAGCCCGCCTCGTTCAGGCTGTCGGCATGCAGCGCGACCTGCAGGCCCCAATCCTCGGCGGCCCTCAGCGCGGCGTCGATGGCAGCGGGGGTGGACCCCCAGTCCTCGTGCACCTTGTATCCGGCCGCGCCGGCGAGCGCTTGTTCGGCCAGACCTCCGGCGCTGACGGTGTTGCCCTTGCCCAACAGCAAGACATTCACCGGCAGCGCGTCGAGACTCCGATGGATCCGCGCGAGGTGCCAGGCGCCTGGCGTGACCGTGGTGGCCTTCGAGCCTTCGCTCGGCCCGGTGCCACCGCCGACGACCGTAGTGATGCCGGTGGCCAGGGCCTCGTGCAACTGCGAGGGCGAGAGCAGATGCACGTGGGAATCGATGGCACCGGCCGTGAGGATCCGGCCTTCGCCTGAGATCACATCGGTCGACGGCCCGATCCGGAGATCAGGGTGTACGCCGTCGGCGATGTCGGGGTTACCCGCCCGGCCGAGCGCCACGATCAGACCGTCGCGGATTCCGACATCCGCTCGGATGATGCCCCACCAGTCGAGCACCAGCACGTTGGTGATGACGGTGTCGGGCGCACCCTCGGCCCGGGTGGTAGTGCCCTGGGCCATCGACTCCCGGATCGACTTGCCACCGCCGAAGACTGCTTCGTCGCCACCGACGGTGAGATCCTGCTCGACCTCGATCCACAGATCGGTGTCGGCCAGCCGGACCTGGTCCCCGACCGTGGGACCGTACAACGCGGCGTACGCCGTCCGCGAGATCTCAACCATCGAGCTCGCCCGTCTCCTTCAGTTGGATCCCGGGCACCCGTCGGCGGCCGCGCAGGGCGACCGCCGCGACCTCGCGCGACGCCCCCGGCTCGAAGCGTTGCGAAGTGCCCGACGGTACGTCGAGCCGGAACCCGTGCGCGGCCGCTCGATCGAACTCCAGCGCGGGATTCGCGTCGGGCAGGTGCAGGTGCGAGCCGATCTGGACGGGCCGGTCGCCGGTGTTCACGATGACCAGCGTCAGCCGCTCCTCGTCGCTGCGGTCGGCGTTGAGCCGGATCGTGCCGGGTGTGACCCGAACGGCGCCCGGACCGGTGCTGCTGATGCTGGCCATGCTGCTCCTGCCTGCTTCCCGGCGGGGCCGGTCAGATGATCGGATCGTGGATGGTGACCAATTTGCGGCCGTCCGGGAAGGTCGCCTCGACCTGCACGTCGGCGAGCATCTCGGCGACGCCCGGCATCACGTCGTCCCGGCCGAGCACAGTGCGTCCGCGCTCCATCAGGTCGGAGACGAGTGCTCCTTCCCGGGCTCGTTCGATCACCCAGGTACTGAGCAGGGCCACTGCCTCCGGGTGGTTGAGCTTCACCCCGCGGGCCAGCCGGTCGCGGGCGACCATGCCGGCCACTGAGAGAAGCAGCTTCTCGACCTCGGACGGGGTGAAGTTCATGAGCCTAGTGCCGACTGAGCCGGCAGGACGTGGTCCGCCACCTTGTCGGTGCTGAGGCAGAGCGAGCAGACGTAGGCGTCGTGGGTCTCGCAGGCCGCCATGTCCGGACGTTCGTAGTCCTGACGACACACGTGACACGTCAGCACCTCGCCAGCTGGGTTGCCGTGCTCGTCGTACATCGCGAGGTCGATCCCGTCGTCGCTGCGCCGCAGGTAGAACTTGCCCTTGGTCACCACCGCCAGGATCGGTGGGAGGACGAGAGCCAGCCCGATCGCCACCAGCGGGGAGTAGGGCTTGATGCCGCCACCCAGGCCGCCGAAGAACACCAGGATCGAGACGCCCGCGGCCACGATCATCGAGACGAAGCCGACCGGGTTGATGTCGTACAGCATCCCGCGGCGGAACTCGGGCTGCTTCGGCGAGAGCCCGAGCAGGTACTTGTTGAAGACGATGTCGGAGGCGACGACGACGATCCAGGCCATGCCGCAGTTGGCGTAGAAGCCGAGGATGGTGTTGAGGAAGTCGAACATGTTCGCTTCCATCAGCACCAGCGCGATCACCAGGTTGAAGCCGAGGAACACCAGCCGGCCCGGGTAGTGCTTCGTCAGCCGGGTGTAGGAGTTGGTCCACGCCAGCGAGCCGGAGTACGCATTCGTCACGTTGATCTTGATCTGACTGATGACCACCAGTACGACGGCCAGCGTCATCGCGAGCCAGCCGGGCAGGAAGCCCCGGTAGATCTCGAGGAACTGGTGGACGGGTTCGTTGGCCACGATCGCGCCGTCGGCCACGTTCGCGATGATGTAAACGGCCAGGAAGAGCCCGATCGCCTGCTTGATCGCGCCGAAGAACACCCAGCCCGGGCCGGCCAGGATCATCGCGGTCCACCAGCGGCGGGAGTTCTCCGGTGTCCGGGGCGGCATGAAACGCAGATAGTCGATCTGCTCGGCGATCTGCGCGATCAGCGAGAGGCATACGCCGGCCGCGAGCAGCATGGAGCCGAGATCGGTGGCGCCTTGGCCGCCCTCGCCGCGGTAGTTGAAGAACGACGACACCGAGTCGGGATGGGAGAAGACCAGGTAGACGAAGGGGAGAACCATCAGCAGCAGCCACAGCGGCGTGGTCCACACCTGCAGCGTCGACAGCACCTTCATGCCGTAGATCACCAGCGGGAAGATGACCAGCGTCGACACGGCGTACCCGAGCCAGACGGGGATGTGCAGCCCGAGTGCGAGCCCCTGGGCCATGATCGACCCCTCGAGCGCGAAGAAGATGAAGGTGAACGACGCGAAGATCACGTTCGTCACCACCGAGCCGTAGTACCCGAACCCGCTGCCGCGGGTGATCAGGTCCAGGTCGATGTTGTAGCGCGCGGCGTAGTACGCCAGCGGCAAGCCGGTCGCGAAGATGACGACGGCGAAGATCGCGATGCCCCACAGCGCGTTCGTGGTGCCGTAGGAAATGCCGATGTTCGCGCCGATGGCGAAGTCGGCCAGGTAGGCGATGCCACCCAGGGCCGAGACGGCGACCACGCCCGTCGACCATCTGCGATAGCTGCGCGGCGCGAACCGGAGGGTGTAGTCCTCCATGGTCTCGCGGGTCGCGGCGTCGGTCTCCAGTGTGCCGAGCAACCCGTGGTGGTCGTGCTGCTGGCCGGTCGAGGGTTCTACGGTCATGAGGAACTCCTGCGGCACCTTCGGGGCGAGTGGTGCAGCCTCTTCCGGCGACGCTGCCGGAAATGATGCACCCGAATGGAAGGAACCTAGGAACGCCCCGTTACCGCGGTGTTGCCGTTCCGCTACGTTCGTGTATTTCCATCTGGAAGTAACCCGGCCTGGGCCAGTGCAAGTGACGGGCCTCAATGAAATGACCGGCCTCAGTGCAAGGACCGGCCTCAATGAAGACCGGCCTCAGTGCAAGGGCCGGCCTCAATGAAGACCGGCCTCAGTGCAGGGAGCGGTGCACCCGGTCCAGCTTGTCGGCCAACGCCCGGAAGCCGTCCTCGCCGAGTTCTTCGATGATCGCGGCCTCGATCTGTCGCTCGTGGGCCCGGATGCGCTCGGCAACGGTGGCGCCGACCGGCGACAACGCGGTGACGACCCGGCGCCGGTCGTCGGGATGGATGCGACGCAGCACCAGCGCGCGCTCGACCAACCTGTCGACGTGCCGGGTCAGGCTCGCTGCCGGCAGGACGGCGGCCTCCGCGAGCGTCGACATCGGCTGACCAGGATCGTCGAGCAGCGCCGACATCACCCGCCAGTGCTCCAGGGTGAGGTCGAACTCGTCGAGGAAGGGCAGCAGGCGCTGCTCGATCCGGCGCTCGGACTGCTTGAGCAGCAGCAAGAGGCTGGATGTCGCCGACGAGGCGCGGACCGTCATCCGGGCATCCCTCCTGGTCATCGGCGGCGTCGCGCGGCCCTGGCGGCCGCTCCCACGTCGGCGAATATAACTCAGCGGTCCCAGAATCGGCTTCGTTAGGAGACACTGGGACGTTGGCCGGCGCTGGCTTGAGAAACCGTTCGGAGGTCTTTGGTGCACACTGCGGACCTCCTCGGCGCGCGCCCGGGACCCGATGTCGTGTCGATCGCCTTCGTTGTCCCGTTGGGCGGACCGACAGGCATCTACGGCCCGTCCTGCTTGGCCTGCGGTCAACTTGCGGTCGAGCAACTCAACGCCGGCAATGGCATCGCGGGGCGGCAGGTGGAGCTCGTGCAGGTGGATGCCGGAAGGCCGCCCGAACTAGTCGCCGAGGAGGTCGGGCGGCTGGTCGACAGCGGCCGAGTCGACGCTGTGGCCGGCTGGCACATCTCAGCCGTCCGGGTCGCCCTGACCCGTCGCATCGGCGGTCGGGTGATCTACGCGTTCGCCGCGATGCACGAGGGAAGCGACGACACCCCGGGAGTCTTCATGCTCGGCGAGCGCCCGGTTAACCAACTGCTGCCCGCGGCCCACTGGATCCGAGAGCAACACGGCGTACGCCGCTGGGCCGTCATCGGCAACGACTACGTCTACCCGCGCGTCACCGGTTCAACAGCGCGGCAGGCCCTGGCCGGATCTGGCTCGCAGATCGTGCGGGAGACCTACGTGCCGCTGGGCACCTCGGACTTCCGCGGTGTCCTCGCCGACGTCGATCGCGGCGCCGTCGACGGTGTGATCATGCTGCTGATGGGCCAGGATGCGGTGCACTTCAACCGCCAGTTCGCCCGGGCCGGCCTGAGCGAGCAACTGCTGCGGCTGAGCCCCGCCATCGAGGAGAACACCTTGCTGGGCGCGGGTGCCGGCGCCAACGACGGCCTATACGCCGCGGCGGCGTACTTCGACGGGCTCGGAACGATCGAGAGTGCTGAGTTCGCCCGCGACTACTACACCCGCTTCGGGTCCTGGGCGCCGATGCTGAATGCCGTGGGGGAGTCCTGCTACGAAGCGATCCGCTTCCTGGCCCGGCTAGGCCAGGTGAGCGGGTCGATCGCCATCGATGCCGTATCAGCGATGACCACGGGACACTTCTACGACAGCCCTCGTGGACTGATGCGCCTGGACGGCAACCTGGTCGACCAGGACGTCTACCTGGCGGTCGCCGACGGCCTGGAGTTCAAGGTGCAGGACCAAATCGCCCACACAGGCTGACGATTGGCCTGAGCTTGTTGCCGTTGACATCGATCCCGTTGCGTCCGAAGAACCTTGGGCTATAGCGCAAGGTTCTTCGGACGTAGCGGGGTTATTCCTCGGGGGGTGGGGGTTCCTCGGCGCCTTCGCGTTCGTCGCGGGCGGCCCACTCGAGGAGGGTGTCGATCGAGTAGGCGTTGTCGTCGATGCCTTCGTGCAGGTCCCCGAGTTCGGCGTACCGGGCGGGCACGGTGGCGATGGTGAAGTCCTTCGGGTTCACGGTCTCGATCTCGTCCCAGCGGATCGGTGTCGACACCGTCGCCTCGGGGTTGCCGCGGACCGAGTAGGCGCTCGCGATCGTGTGGTCCCGGGCGTTCTGGTTGTAGTCGACGAACAACTTTGCCGGGTCGCGGTCCTTGCGCCACCAGGTCGTGGTCACGTCGTCCGGTGCCCGCCGCTCCACCTCGCGGGCGAATGCCAGGGCAGCCCGCCGTACGTCGGCGAAGCCGTGCTCGGGTCTGATCCGCACGTAGATGTGGATGCCCGAGCCGCCGGAGGTCTTCGGCCAGCCAACGGCGCCGAGGTCGTCGAGCACCTCGTGTGCGACGTGTGCGACCTTCCGGACCCGGTCGAACGGGCAGTCCGGCATCGGGTCCAGGTCGATCCGCCACTCGTCCGGCTTCTCGGTGTCGGCGCAGCGCGAGTTCCAGGGGTGGAACTCGACGGTCGACATCTGCACCGCCCACACCACATGGGCGATCTCGGTGACGCACAACTCGTCGGCATCCCGGTTGTACCGCGGGAAGTGGACGCGGACCGTATTCATCCACGGCGGCGCACCGTGCGGCAGGCGCTTCTGGTGGACCTTCTCACCGGTGACACCGGAGGGGAACCGGTGCAACATGCAAGGCCGCTCGCGGAGGGCGCGAACGATGCCGTCGCCGACGGACAGGTAGTAGTCGACCAGGTCGAGCTTGGTCTCACCTCTGGCCGGGAAGTAGACCCTGTCCGGGTTGGAGATCCGCACTGTGCGACCCCCGACCTCCAGCTCGATCGCTGGAGTCTTCGCCTTAGCCGCCTTCGACGCTGCCATGCGCCCAACCTAGCCGGACAGACGGACACCCGGCACTCACCAAGACCAGTCGCTGCGCCCAGCCCACGCTCAACCAACCATCGTGGACGTGCTGAAACCTTGCTTGGTGAGTGGTGGCGGTTCGGCTCAAGCCAGGCGGGTAAGCCAGCCGTGGGTGTCCTCGGTGCGGCCGTACTGAAGGTCGAGCAGGGTGCGGCGGATCGCGGCGGTGACCGGACCGACGCCGTAATCGACCGAGTGGTCGCCGATGGTGAGGTCGCCGCCGTCCCAGGCGAGCCGCCCGATAGGAGTGATCGCGGCGGCCGTACCGGAGGCGAACACCTCGGTGATGTCACCGCTGCGCAGACCGTCGCGCCATTCGTCCGCGGAGATGCGGCGCTCCTCCACCTTGTAGCCGAGGTCGGCCGCCAGTTCCAGCACGGAGGCGCGGGTGACACCGGCAAGGATCGAGCCGGACAGCTCCGGGGTATCGATCCGGCCGTCCGCGTGTACGAAGAAGAGGTTCATGCTGCCGATCTCCTCGATCCAGCGGCGCTCCACCGCATCGAGGAAGGCGACCTGGTCGCAGCCGTTGGCGATCGCTTCGGCCTGCGCAGCCAAGCTCGCGGCGTAGTTCCCGCCACATTTGGCTGCACCCGTGCCACCCGGAGTCGCGCGGATCGAGGTGGTGGACAGCCAGATCGAGACTGGCTTGGGCCCGGTGTCAAAGTAAGGCCCGGCCGGCGACGCGATGACGCCGTACAAGACCTCGCGGGCCGGGCGCACGCTCAGCGCTGCCTCGCTGGCGAACATGTACGGCCGCAGGTAGAGGCTGGCCTCTCCGTCGCCGGTCGGCGGCACCCAGGCCTCGTCGACGGTGATGAGAGCCCGCAGCGAGGCAACGAAGTCCTCGGGCGGCACCTCAGGAAGAGCCAGCCGCTTGGCGCTGCTACCGAAGCGGGCCGCATTGACCTCAGGCCGGAACGCCCACACCGAGCCGTCCTCGTGCCGGTAGGCCTTGAGCCCCTCGAAGATTTCCTGCGCGTAGTGCAGCACAGCCGCGGCCGGACTCACCTTGAGCGGCCCGTACGGCAGCACCTTCTGGTCGTGCCAGCCGCGCTCGGTGGTCCAGGTGGCCAGCACCATGTGGTCAGTGAAGGACTGCCCGAACCCGGGCTTGGCCAAGACAGCCGTCCGTGCTCCGTCGGTCGCTGGGTCGCTTCGCAACTCGACTTCGAAGTTCCACGCGTCTGCCACTGCTGCTCCCGTCTAGTACCTGTCTGACCCGGCACGCTACCGCTCCGGACCGGCGGATCTCGAACCGCTGCCCACAGTCCGATCTATCAGCGTTGCTGATACGGCCGGCGCACCAACAGTTCGCGGTAGTCCCGGACCGCCGGACGGCCCAGGTCCACAGCCGGTACGACGGACAGCACGCGCCCGGCGGCGGCGTACAGGAGCTCCGTGTGGCAGTGGTCCGGCAACTCGACCAGTACGCGCATCGCCGTTGCCAGTCCGGCAGCAACCTCGCCGTCCTGGACCAGGCAATGCGCGCGCTGCAGCTGAAGCTCGGCACGATCCCGGAGGTACTCGACCGGGCAGAGGTCGAAGGCGCGGTCCTGCGCTTCGTACGCCGCTGCCGTGTCGCCGACCGAGGTGTGGACGTAGCTGCCCACACAGTGCACCCGGTACGCCGGCCAGCCAAACAGCGAGGTGTCGTCAAGTACCTCGGCAGGTAGAGCGGCTGTGACTGCAACGGACTCTCGCAGCGCCAGCCCAGCCTGGTCTGCGCGGCCCGCCACGGCCAGAACCTGCGCGCGGGCGGCCAGTGCACGCGCAATCCGATCCGGCCGGTCCGCGAGGGCAAGAGCTCGATCGGCAATCTCCAGCATTTCCGCCCGTGGGCGACGCTCGTGGAGACCGTGGATCGCCTCAAGGCTTCGCGCCAGGCTGCGGGTTGCCACGTCACCGGAGCCGTCGGCGGTGTCGCGAGCTGTCCGCCACCAGCGCCAAGCTGCGCGCCCTTTGCCGAGGTTCGCAAGGGTCAGTGCCATCACCATGGCCAGCTCGGCAGCCGGCACGGCGAGAGTTGTTGGCGCTTGGGAACTCCCGACAGCCGCTCGGAGCAACTCCACGTCGGCGGTCAGCTCGGGCAGTAGGTCAGTTGGTGCCGTGGCGGCGAAATCGCGGGAGTAGGTCGCAATGACGGCAGCCCACTCGTCCGTGGCCGGCACCTGTCCGAACGATCCGGCGAGGCCGTGCCGGGTGGCCTCCAGCGTGCCTGGGCTGGCGGCGAGCGCCGCGGCCGGGAGCAGGACCGGATGGGCCTGCTCGTAGGCGGCCGCCAAGGCGGATCCGGTCCCGAGCGCGCGGTCGCACAGCTCAGCCAGGTGCGGGGACCCTGGCCGCTGCCCGCGCTCCACCTGGGACAGGTAGCTGTGGTCGTACCCCACCCGGACCGCGAGCTGTCGCAGGCTCAGGGCGGCCGCCTGCCGGGACCGCCTCAACTCAACTCCGAACGCTGCCTCAGCCACAGGATTCCTCCCCGCTCGAGGTGCGGGCCGGGCTGGCCGACCCACTGATCGCGCCTGGTGGTTGCGGTGCGCACCGATGACGCTACAAGGGACTACCGACAGAACACGACGCAGCGGCAGCCGGCCCCAGGCTTGAACCTCAGGGGTGCCCGTAGAGGTCTGTGGGCTGTCGGACAGCCCACAGATCACACCTGGTGGCCGCGGAGCGCGCCGGTGACGCTTCAAGGGTGAACCGACAGAACGCGACGCAGCGGGAGCCGAGACTCTTCCATCTGGTCCGGCACGCCGACGTGTCCGGGGTGAGCGGTACCGGAACGGTGGCCGAGGGCGTCGTGTGGTCCGACGGCGCGGTGTCGTTGCGCTGGCGGGGCCAGTGGCCGGCCACCTCGGCCTGGGAGGGCGGGCTCGAAGCGGTTCTCGCCGTCCACGGCCACAGTGGCGCCACGGAGGTGCGCTGGCTCACCGACCCAGCGCTGCTGGAAGCTGACGGCAACAAGCGAGACCCGCTGGCCACGGGGCTGCGGGTGCCCACGGCAAGCATCGACGGACTCTGTGCCCGCTGCGGCCAGGCCTGGCCGTGCCTGAGCTGCGGTCCGTAACGGACAACGCTGTCCACTGGCAACTAGTTTGGATGCCTGCTTGGAGAACGGGGGTCTTGCTGGAAACGGTCTGCACCCAAGGTGTGGGTCAGCGCTTGCGGGCCAGTCCGCAGTACAGGATCTGGCTCGCGGCCGGCCGAAGGCCCGCGGCCGGGTCCTCGTAGTCGTCTTCGCCGCCGGGCGGCCACCAGCCGAACAGCCGCACCACTCCAGGGCCAAGTAGCTCGAGGTCGCCGAACAGGGATTCGATCTCGGCTGGCGTCCGGAACCTGAGCGTCGGGAACGACTGCTGTAACCGGGCTTCGAGCTCGTCGGTGAACTGGGCTGTTTCGCTGCCGTCGCGTGGGTTGCAGGCGTGGCTGATCGCCATATAGGAGCCGGACGGCAGCGCGTCGACGTAGGCAGCGGCGATCGCCCTGACCTGGTCCAGGTCGGCGATGTGGTGCAGCATCAGCGCCTGAATCAGCGCAGCCGGTCGATCGAGATCCAGGAGACCGGTCACGGCCGGGTTGGCCAAGACCTCGGCGGGCTTGGTGAAGTCAGCGGCGGCGAAGTCGGTGCGGTCGTTTTCGAGCAGCAGCGCCTGCCCGTGCCTGATCACTGTCGGGTCGTTGTCGACGTACACGACCTTCGCCGAGGGGTTGAGCCCCTGCGCGATCTGGTGGGTGTTCTGCGCGGTCGGGAAACCCGAACCCAAGTCCAGGAACTGATCGATGCGCGCCTCGCGGGTCAGCCACGTGACCACCTGGCCCAGCCACCGGCGGTTTCCCCGCGCCCAGTCCGGAATCTCAGGCGCGAACTCCAAAACCTTCGCGGCCCGTTCCCGGTCGGACTCGTAATTGTCCTTCCCGCCCAGGAACAGGTCATACATCCTGGCGACACTCGGCTTGCTCGTGTCGATGACCGGGAATTCCGCGTCGCTGGTGCTGTCTGCGTCGGCAGGATTCATCACCCGGGCCCCCTCCCTGAATGCACTCTCTGTAGCTAACTGTGTACCTGAAGTTATAGTCACGCCAGTGCGAACTGACTTCAGGACCGACCGGGATCGGGGCTCAGGGTGCCAGTCGTTTGCGGATCTCCTCCAGAGCTGTCGCGGCCGATGCGGCTCGCTCGCCGTCCTTCGTCGTGTACGCCGCCAGTTCCGCCGCGGCTTGGGCGGACTGCTCGCGCAACCGGGCGATCCGGGCGCGGTCGCGTCTGCTTGCTCTGCGGTGTTCCGGTTGCGGGCAGTCCAGTAGCGGTAGGCGCCGACCGCGATGGTCGCCACCCCGACGAGGATCCAGAACCAGTGCAAAAGATCAGGGGCTATCACAACGGATGCCGGGTCATCACCACTGATGACCTGGTCGATCAACCCGGACCGCTGTTACAACTAGGCGCTCCATAACAGCCACCCGCCGTACATCGCGGCCGTGCCCTGAATTAGGTATGCCAAGAATTCGCAGGGCGCTGGTATGAAGGGAGCATGACAGCACCAGCGATCCGCCCGGCGATCATCACTGTGGACGACGATCCAGGCGTGTCCCGAGCGATCGCCCGCGACCTGCGCCGCCAGTACGGCGAGGAGAACCGGATCGTCCGGGCGGAATCCGGCCAGCAGGCCCTGGACGCACTCAAGGAGCTCAAGCTGCGGGGCGAACCGGTCGCTGTGCTGCTGGCCGACTACCGAATGCCGCAGATGTCCGGGATCGAGTTCCTGGAAGCCGCGATGGACCTGTTCCCGCGGGCCCGTCGGGTACTGCTGACGGCGTACGCCGACACCGATGCGGCCATCCAGGCGATCAACGTGGTCGACCTGGACCACTACCTGCTGAAGCCGTGGAACCCGCCCGAGGAGAAGCTCTACCCGGTCGTCGACGCGATGCTCGAGCTCTGGCGCTCCACGCCAGAGCGGTCGACCGACGAGACCCGGGTGATCGGCCACCGCTGGTCCGCTCCGTCCTTCGCGACCCGCGACTTCCTCGCCCGGAACGCCGTGCCCTTCCGCTGGTTCGGCGTGGACGACGACGAGAGCCAGCGCCTGCTGGAAGCGGCCGAGGTGGACGGGTCGACGCTGCCGGTGGTGATCACGCCGGACGGTACGGTCATGGTCGCGCCGAGTGAGGCGGACCTGGCGGACAAGGTCGGGCTGTCGACCTCGCCGGCAGAGGAGTTCTACGACCTCGTCGTCGTCGGAGGTGGACCCGCAGGCCTCGGCGCAGCCGTGTACGGCGCCAGCGAGGGCCTGCGCACAGTGTTGGTTGAACAGCTCGCCACCGGTGGTCAGGCCGGTCAGTCGAGCCGGATCGAGAACTACCTCGGATTTCCTGATGGTGTGTCCGGGTCTCAGCTCACCGACCGCGCTCGGCGGCAGGCGGTCCGCTTCGGCGCCGAGCTGCTGACTGCGCGCCAGGTTGTGGGGCTGGAGAACCTCGGCTCGGCCCGGCGGCTGCTGTTCTCCGATGGCAGCGAGGTGTCTGCGCATTCGGTCATCCTTGCCACCGGTGTGTCCTACCGGACCCTGGAGGCGCCTGGTGTCGAGGACCTCTGCGGGCGCGGCATCTACTACGGATCCGCGACCACCGAGGGCCCGAGCTGTGCGGGCCAGGACGTTTACATCATCGGCGGAGCGAACTCGGCCGGCCAGGCGGCGGTCTACTTCGCCAGGCATGCCAAGAGCGTGCACATGCTGGTGCGAGGTCCTTCGCTGGTAGCGACCATGTCGTCGTACCTGATCGACCAGATCCGGGCGATCGACAACATCGAGGTGCACACTTGTACCCAGGTCGTCTCCTGCAAGGGATCCGACCACCTGGAGCGGGTCATGCTGCGGAACAGCGCGACCGGCGAGAGCCGTGAGGTGGATGCCGAGTGGCTGTTCGTCTTCATCGGCGCGGCGCCGCGGACCGACTGGTTGCCGGGTGATCTGCAGCGGGACTCCCGCGGCTTCGTGCTCACCGGCCCGGACCTGCGGGGCCGACCGCCGGGCTGGCCGCTGGAGCGGGAGCCGTACCACCTGGAGACGAGCATGCCGGGCGTCTTCGCCGCGGGCGACGTACGGGCCGAGTCGGTGAAGCGGGTTGCCTCCGCAGTCGGCGACGGCGCGATGGCTGTAACACTGGTTCACCGATACCTGGAGATGCTCTGATGGCCGTTTCCGAGACAGCGGAACCGCAGCGACTCACTATCGACGAGCTGCGCACTCTGTTCCTGTTCGAGAGCCTCGACGACGAGCAACTGGGCTGGTTGGCCCGGGAGGGCTACGTAGTTGCCGAGGACGAAGGCCTTGTTTTCAGCGAGGGCGAGCCGGCGACTTGCTGCTATGTGCTGCTGTCGGGTGAGCTCCGGCTGTGCAAGCTCTCCCACGGGGAAGAGGTGGAGATCAACCGGACCTCGCAGCGTGGTGTTTATGCCGGTGCCTTCAACGCCTTCTTCGGCGCCGACGACCGGCAGGCCTACACCGCGACGATGCGGGTGATCGAGCCGTCGGAGTTCTTCGTGGTGGACGCCAAGACGATGGCGATCATGATGAACGCCTGGTTCCCGATGGCCGTGCACCTGATCGAGGGTTTCGTGATGGGGATGCGCCGGACCAACGAGACGATAGGGGAGCGGGAGCGATTGCTTGCCCTCGGCTCCTTGTCTGCCGGACTCACCCATGAGCTGAACAACCCTGCTGCTGCAGCGGTCCGGGCGGTTGCGACGCTGCGGCAGCGAGTTGCCGGGATGCGCTCCAAGCTCGCGATGCTTGCCGACGGCACCCTTGATGCGACCAAGCTGCACTGCATCGTCGAGTTGCAGGAGGCCGCCGTCGAGCGGGTGGCGAAGACCCCCGAGCGATCCCCGATGGAGCTCAGCGATGCCGAGGACACGTTGGCCGACTGGCTCGACGACCATCACGTGGCCGGCGGCTGGGACGTTGCGCCCGTGCTGGCCGCGGGTGGCCTGGACGTGCCGTGGATGGAAGAGGTGCTGACCACGGTCGGGCCGGAGTACCTCGAGGGCGCGGTCCGCTGGCTGACCTACACGATCGACACCGAGTCGCTGATGAACGAGATCGACGACTCGGTGACCCGGATCTCCACCCTGGTCGGGGCGGCGAGGCAGTACTCGCAGATCGACCGGGCGCCGTACCAGACCGTTGATCTGCACGACCTGCTGAAGTCGACGCTGGTGATGATGTCGGGCAAGCTCCTCGGCATCAAGGTGGTCAAGGACTTCGACACCACCCTGCCCCCGATCCCGGCGTACGCCGCGGAACTGAACCAGGTGTGGACCAACATCATCGACAACGCGGTCAGCGCGATGGCCGGTTCCGGGACGCTGACGATCAAGACCAAGCGTGACGGCGAGAACGCGATGATCGAGATCGGCGACACCGGACCGGGCATCCCGCCGGAGATCCGCAACCGCATCTTCGAGCCGTTCTTCACCACCAAGCCGATCGGCGAGGGCACCGGCCTCGGCCTGGACATCTCCTGGCGGATCGTGGTGAAGAAGCATCACGGCGACCTGCGGGTGGAGTCCTCACCCGGCGACACCCGCTTCAAGATCGTCCTCCCCCTCGACCCCGAGGCCGACTGACCACCCCACCCCACCCCCGCCCACCCCGTTCGTCGGTCCCTTGTTCCCCGGCGTGTTGCCCATCATCGGTCGCAAGGTTCCTTCTGACCGTCTTTGCCGGTACGACGACCTGGCCGTCGGCGCCTTTCGATTCTTCGACGCAAACCCTCGGGGGAGGACAGCAGGATCCACAACGTGTCATCCCCGGGCTGTCGGCACTTGGGACCGATGATGCGCGACACGCCGGGGAACAAGGGACCGACGAAGGGGGTAGTTAGCGGAGGGCGGTGCCGTGGCGGTGGGTCAGGAGGGTGAGGTCGGCTCGGGTGGGGAGGGATTCCCAGTCGCCGTAACCGCCTACGCAGAAGGCGCCGCAGAAGGTGGCGCGTTCGAGTCTGGCTTCGACGTCGAGGCCGTCGAGCGTCGCCGACAGGTAGCCCGACACGAATGCGTCGCCTGCGCCGATGCTGTCCACCACCGTCACGGGTAGCGCTGCGCGATGGGTGGTGCCCTTCTCCGAGTAGGCCCATGCCCCGTCGCCGCCGGCCGTCACCACGACCTCGGCGATCCCGGTCGTCAGCAACGCAGGCACCGGATCCGTGGCATCCGTGAGGATGTCCAGTTCGTCCTCCGACGCAAACACCGTGCCCACGAACGGCAACAGTTCCCGCAGGCACTTTGCCGCCTGGTCCCGCGACCACAACTGCCCGCGGTAGTTGACGTCCAGCGAGACCCGAACCCCAGCAGCAGAAGCAGCCTGTACGACGGCCGCCGTGGCTGCCCGGGCGGAGTCCGAGAGGGCGGGCGTGATCCCGGTGATGTGCAGCAGCAGTGGCGCTGAAGCCCGCAGGGCGGCAACGCACTCGTCAGCGGTCAACGAAGATCCGGCCGAACCGCGCCGGTGGTAACTGACCCGGGTGATGTCGTGAGCCGGCTGATCGAACGCGATGAAGCCGGTGAAGGAGTCGTCCGACAGCCGGATGAAGCTGGTGTCGACGCCCTCGGCGCGCAAGGTGCGCTGGATCAGCTGACCCGGCTCATCGTTGCCGACGGCACCTACCCAGGCGGGACGGTGACCGAGCCGGGCGAGGCCGATCGCGACGTTGCTCTCGGACCCAGCCACAGACAGGGTCGCGTCGCCACCCAGCCGCAGGGCGGCTCGGGTGCGGATGGAGACCATCGCCTCCCCGAGGGTCAGGACGTCAGGCATGGGAGACCGCAGCCAGGAAGTCGGCGGCGCGGGACGCGAGGCCGGACTGGGATCCGCCGCGGCCGGCGTCGCCGAGGAGGGGGGAGCCGACGCCGACGGCTAGAGCACCGGCTTCCAGGAACGAAGGAGCGGAGGCGGCGTCAATACCGCCGACGGCTATCAGAGGTGCGGTCGGCAAGGGGGCGCGCAGCTCCTTCAAATACCCAGGTCCGTACAACTTGGCCGGGAAGATCTTCACCGCCAGAGCGCCGAGGTCGAGTGCCCCGATGACCTCGGTCGGGGTCAACGCGCCGCAGAGCAGTGGTAGGCCGAGCTCGACGCTGCGATGTGCGCCCCGGGTGATCGCTGGGGTGACGACGAAGCCCGCTTGCGCCGCTGCGACCTCGTCAGCCTGTGCGGCGGTCAGCACCGTGCCGGCACCGAGCAGGACCGATGGATCGAACTCCGAGCGAGCCTTCGCGATCGCCTCCGCGCCGCCGGGCGTGGTCAGGGACACCTCGAGGGCGGTCACACCGGCCGTCACCAGCGTGCGGATGCACTCCAGGGCCAGCTCCGGACCGTCGGCCCGGATGATGGCGAGCACCCGTCGCCGGCCGAGTTCCTCGAGCAGATCCACATCAGGTCCTTCCTCTGGGCGGAGACGACTTCACCGTAATGCACCTCATCAGCGACCTCAGAGGCAGCAAACATAGGACGTGGGATGTTATAAGTTTCGCCGACCGCTGGCGTGGAGAAATTACCAGCAGAGCCATCCGCCCCTGCTGTGCTCCGGAAGGCAGGACCGTATGAACAGAGTCGGCCGTCTCCTGATCTCCTCCCTTTCCGTCGCCCTGCTCGCTTCCGGCCTCGCGGCCGCGGGCGATCAGGGCCAATCCGCTGCCGCCGCGGTCACCCAGTTGACCCTTTTCGACAAGGGTGGCGCCGGTTACGGCTGCTACCGGATCCCCGCCATCGTCCGGACCAAGACCGGCGCCCTGCTCGCCTTCGCCGAGGCCAGGCGGACCTGGTGCGCCGACTCCCAGGAGATCGACCTGGTGATGCGTCGCTCGGTGGACAACGGGCGTACCTGGTCGCCGCAGAAGGTGGTGCTCTCGGGCACCGACAGCGATCCCAACGCCGTCGCGACCCGCGGGAACCCGACCCCGATCGTGGACCTGGTCACCGGCCGGATCGTGCTGCTGACCACCATGGACCCGGGCACCAGCAGTTACCCGCGGACGCCGTACGTGCAGGTCAGTGACGACGACGGCCTGACGTTCAGCACCGCGAAGAACATCGGCAGCCAGATCGACGACCCGGCCTGGGGCTGGTACGCGACCGGCCCGGTACATGGCATTCAGCTGACGCGCGGAGTACACAAGGGCCGACTGGTGGCCGGTACGAACTACGACGTGGCCGGCAAGGTCGGCGGTCAGCTCGTCTACAGCGACGACCACGGCGATACCTGGCACAAGGGCGCCACTGATCTGCGGTCCGACGGGCTGGTCCCGCAGGAGATCAGTGTCGTGGAGCGGGTCGACGGCAGCATCTACGCGGGTGCGCGCAACAACGGCGGAACCAGCGGGAACAGCCGGGCGTCGGCCATCAGTGCCGACGGCGGCGAAACCTACACCGCGCCTTTCACGTCGGTCGTGGGCCTCACTACGCCGACCGTGCAGGGTTCGCTGCTCAGGCTGCGGGCCACCGACCAGGGCGATAAGTACAACCGCATCCTCTTCGCCTCGCCCGCCGATCCCGACCGTCGTCGCTACATGACGATCAGGTCCAGCTACGACGAGGGCAAGACCTGGCAGACCGTTGCCGACGGCACCAGAATCACCAGCGACTGGTCGGGCTACTCGGACATGACCGAGCTCGACACCGGCGAGATCGGCCTGCTCTACGAAGGCGGAACGGTGGACGCCCGGGACCAGATCCGCTTCGCCCGCTTCACCGAGACCGACATCGGGCTGCCCGACGGACCGGCCGGCCCGACCACTCCGGACGTCTCGGGGCTGGGCAACAACAGCTTCCTGCGTGCCGGTACGACGGCGGTCGCCGGCAAGTTCGGTCAAGCCCGCGACCTGGACGGAGTGGACGACGCCATCCAGCTCCCGTACGCCGAATCGCTGGCCGTGGGTGCGGGCGACTTCACCGCGATGAGCTGGATCAAGTACGGCGCGAGCACGACTCCGCAGGCGATCTTCTGGGGCTACGGGATCGACACCTACTCCCAGTTCTGGCTGCGAGCCGAGCCAAGCGACAGCCGGATCCGCGGCCTCATCACGACTGGCGGAAACACCGCAGCAGTCGCCACGACCAAGGCCTACAACGACAACACCTGGCACCACGTCGCTCTTCAACGCAAGGCCGGAACTCTGTCCCTGTGGGTCGACGGCGCGCAGGTCGCCAGTGTTGCGGCGCCGACTGGCTCGGTCAGTCCGGGCCGGCCGTTCAAGATGTACGTCGGCCAGCGGCTCGACGGCCTGCATCGCTTCGACGGCTCGCTCGATGAGGTCCGCATCTACAAGCGAGCACTGACCGCGGCCGAGATCTCGAGCATCCGCACGAGCAACGCCACCGGCATCCCGAACGTCGTGCTGGATCTGCCGCTGGGCTGAGGACCTGTCCATGCTCAGCTGGCGGAGACCGTGAGCCGCCAGCTGAGCACGCCCGCGGCGGGTACGACGGCAGCGTCGCCCGGGCCGGCTTCGGCCAAGTCGAACACCCGGCCGAGCATGGGTTCGACACCCAGGCTGCGATAGGGCTGATCGGCCGGAAACCCGCCGAGATTGCGCCACAAGGCTGTCGAGACAGGCTGTCCCGGACACTCCAACTCGAAGCGAAGGGTCGTCCCCTGGTCTGTCACCGAGGCCACCGGGCAATCCACCAATACGGCACCCACTGCGCTGCCGTCGGTCTCCGCATACGTGCCGAGGTCGATCCCACCCGGTCGCGGCCACGCGTCCTCGACCCACAAGGCTCCAGCAGGCCACGGCCGGTCCAGTACCTTCGAGGCCTCGGGGAAAAGCCGGCAGCTGGTCCCGCCCGGCACGACGACCTGTGCCCCGACGGCACAGTCGAGCAGCGCGTGTGCCGCCCAGACGAACCGATACCCAGGCTCCGCGACCAGCCGATAGTCGGCCCACAAAGCATTCAGCTCGTACGGCGGTCGCCTGGCGCCGGAGATCATCCGCCGCCCGAAGACGAACTCGTCGGTCTCGACTGTCTCCCAGAGCTCGTCCCAGCGATCGTCGGAGCTGTCGTCCCAGAGTGTGTCGCGCCGATCGTCCCAGCCCTCCGACCATTCGTGCGACCACAGCACCCCATGGTCCGGAACCCCGCGCACCGTCGGGAAGCACTCGTCAAGCCCGCCCACGTCGACGTACGAGGTCATTCCGACCCGCGGGCCGGAATGCAGTCCGGGGCCTGACCACAGCCATTCCCGACCGGCCAGCTTCAAGCTGGTCCAGCGACCTCCGTCCCGGTGATCGATGCCGACAGAGTTGGCTGTCCTCACCATTCGGCGAACGATCCGTCGTCGTGCCTCCACACCGGGTTGCGCCAGGCGTGGCCCAACTTGTCGGCAGCTCGTACGGCGGCCTCGTCGACGGTGATCCCCAACCCTGGCAGGGGATTCCACTCCGCGTGCCCATTGACGAAGTTGAACGGGGCCGGGTCTGTCACGTAGTCGGTCAGGTCGCCGTCGCGGTTGTAATGCAGCCCACGGCTCTGCTCCTGGATCAGGAAGTTCGGCGTCGCGAAGGACACCTGCAGACTCGCCGCGAGCGAGATGGGCCCCAGCGGACAATGCGGTGCCAGCAAGGCCCCGTGCGTCTCAGCCAGTACGGCGATCCGCCGAAGCTCGGAGATCCCGCCGGCATGCGAAACATCAGGCTGTACGACGGCCACCCCGGCCTCGAGCGCAGGGGCGAAGTCCGACCGGTTGTACAGCCGCTCGCCCATCGCCACCGGCACCGTAGAACTGGCGATCACCTCGCGAAGGTGATGTAGATGCTCCGGCAGCACAGGCTCTTCGACGAACAGCGGATGCAGCTCTTCAACCCGATGCAGGATCCGGCGGGCAGCGGCCACCCCGACCCGACCGTGCAGGTCGATCGCCACGTCGCGATCGGGTCCGAGTACCTCGCGGGCCGCAGCCAGCCGCGCGGCGATCCCGTTGACGTCGGCAAGCGACGGCGACGGCTGGATCCGTCCGCTGGCGTTCATCTTCACCGCGGTCATCCCGGCCTCGATCTGGGCGGTTACCTGGTCCTTGATCTCCGCCGGTTCGTCCCCGCCCACCCACGCGTAGACCCGGACGCGGTCCCGGACGCGACCCCCGAGCAGCGCGTGCACTGGAGCGCCGTACACCTTGCCGGCGATGTCCCAGAGGGCATGGTCGAGGCCGGCGACGGCGCTACTGAGCACAGGGCCGCCGCGATAGAACCCGCCCTTGCTGAGGATCTGCCAGTGCCGCTCGATCTGCAGCGGGTCCTGGCCGATCAGGTACTCCGACAGGGTCTCAACCGCGGTCCGCACCACCTCGGCGCGGCCTTCCACCACGGGCTCGCCCCAGCCGACGACGCCGTCGCTGGTCTCGATCCGGCAGAACAGCCAGCGGGGCGGGACGAGGAAGGTCTCGATCCGCTCGATCTTCACTCCGCACTCCGCACTTCGGAGAGGTCCTCGGCTGCCTTGGCCAGCAGTTGACGCATCGCCAGTTCAGCCGCCTCCGGGTCCTTGGCGCGAACTGCCTCGAGCACCGCGCGGTGGCTCGGGATCGGGTCGTCGGTCGGCTTCACCCGGTGCACCAGCCGGTCGCGATCGGCCAGGCCGGTCTCCATGATGACCTCCATCTTGGTCAGCAGTTCGTTGCCGGTGGCAGCTAGCAGGGCCTTGTGGAACGCAAGGTCCGCATCGACCGCGGCAAGGTCGTCGGTTGCCGTCGACATCGCTTCCAGCGCCTCGTCCAGCGCGCGCAGATTGTTGTCATCGGCCCGTACTGCGGCCAGCCGGGCGGCCGCGGGCTCGACGATGCCGCGGACCTCGTGCAGCTCCTCGAGTAGCTCGGGCCGGACATCGTCGTCGAAATGCCAGCGGATCATGTCGGCGTCGAGAAGGTTCCAGTCGGACCTCGGCCGGACGAACGTGCCGCGCTTCTGTCGGGCGTCGACGAGTCCCTTCGCGGTCAGCACCTTGAGCGCCTCCCGGACAGCCGTGAGGCTGACCCCGAGATCCGCCTGCAGCTCGGCCACGTTGATGGTCGAGCCCTCGGGGATCTGCCCCGAAAGGATCCGCTGTGCCATCACCTCGACGATCTGTCTATGAAGTCCTAGAGGCAGCCCTCGAGACTTCCCGCGCCGTACGCCCGTCACCCGCGTCACTCCGCTCTGCCCTGTCTTCATGCTGAATCCTTGACGGCGGACCAACCGCCGTCGACCACCAGGCTGGCCGCGGTCACGAACGAGGCCTCGGCCGACAGCAGAAAGGCCACCGCGGCCGCCACCTCGTCCGGTTGACCGAGCCGTCCCACAGCCGTCGCCTGGGCGCTCCTCGCTCTGCCCTCCCGCGTGACACGGTCCCATGCGGCGGTCTCGATCGGGCCGGGCAGTACAGTGTTCACCCGTATCGTCCCGCCGTATTCGACCGCGAGTTGCCGTCCCAGTGCGACGAGCCCTCCCTTGGTCGCGGCATAGGCAGGATGCCCGGGGATACCGGCGAGCGCATGCACCGACGACACCAGTACGACGGACCCGCGGCGCGCGGCCAAGTCGTCGTACAGGGCTTTGAAGCCGAGAAAAGCGGCGGTCAGGTTGACATCGAGTTGCCGCTGCCAGGAGGCCGGCTCGAGCTCATGCGCCGGTCGGACGTCCACGGTAAAGGCATTGCTGACCAGGCCGTCGATCGGCCCCAGTTCGACCCGGGCGCGGCTCACGACCTGAGCCCAGGTGCTCTCGGCGGAGACGTCACCGAGGACGGCGATGGACCGGCCGGCGAGCTCCTTGCACGGCTGGATGTCCACCTGTACGACGAAGGCGCCCTCTGCGAGCAGGCGCTCGGCGCAGGCGGCGCCGATGCCGGTGGCCGCACCCGTCACCACGATCACGCGATCAGCCAGACGCAACGGACCCTCCTCATGTCTTCAACGTGCACCAGTTGACCGCGTGCGGCCCACCGCGTCAAGCGATTTAGTCGTAATTTACGAATTAATATTGACACGCGTTCGGAGCGGCTGCAAGATCCTCCGCAGAACGAACCACTCAATCGACTGGCACGGCGCAGGCCGCCGGTCCGAGATCTCAGGAGCGCGGCATGACGGGTCTGGCAGCTGATCGGCGGACGTTCCTCAGGGGACTGCTTAGCACCACGCAGCAGGCATCCGTCCCGACCAGCCCGGGCCTTTCGGCACCCGATCATCGGTCCGTTGTTCCCCGGCGTGTCGTCGTTCATCGGTCCCTTGTGACCATCGGCCGGTCCTCGTCCTGGAACGTGATTGCCGCAGGCACCGTGATCGCGGCGGTCCCGACTCTTGCGGTGTTCTTGAGGTTCCAGAAGCACTTCGTATCCGGCTTGGCGATCGGAGCCGTCAAATGACCAAGTGGACGTTGCGTGGGGCAACGACGTCGTACGTCGTCGAGGTGCCGGAGCACGGGCAGTGGGCCGCATTGGTTGCCTGGGGCCCGCATGCCGTTGCTGACGGCCCGTCAACCGTCGCGCCGGTCGGAACGGTGCATTTCCTGACGACGGCTGACGTCGAACCGCTGGAGTATGCAGTTCGAGGTGTTCGCTATGCGAATCCCACTGAGCTGGTGGTCAGCGGGCCGGAGGGCAGCGACGAGGCCCGGCCGATCTTTGTCGACGCCTCGCAGAGCATCGAGACGCTCGAACTGACCTTCGTCGACCCGCTCACCTCGTTGCGGGTGCTCCTGCACTACCGGATGCCGACGGGTCTCGACGTCGTCGAGCGCTGGGTGTCGATCCACAACGACGGTGCTGCCGAACTGACCCTCCACCAGCACGACTCGGCCGGCTTCGTCATCCCGACCTCCAACGGCGCTGCGATCAGCTATCTGTGGGGCGAGTGGAACAGCGAGTTCCAGCAATCCACGATCGTCCTGCCGCGCGGCCGGTTCACCATCGACAGCCGGCAAGGCATCACCGGCCATTCCTACTCGCCCTTCCTTTCCGTTGCTGACGGTGAAGATCAGACCGGTACGACGTGGGGCGTACAGCTCGCGTGGTCCGGTTCGTGGCAGCTGAGCGCGGAGGTGGACACCACCGGGCAGACCCGGATCCAGGCAGGCCGGGCTCCGTCCACCCTCGGCCTCACCCTTGCGCCGGGGTCGTCCTGGGTGTCCCCACCGGCTGTCGGCGCGTGCAGTCCCGAAGGACCCGACGGGCTGGCTCGCGCCTTCCATGCCTACCAGCGGTCGTTGGCGGGGGAGCGGTTGGATCTCGAGCGTCGCGTCGTCTACAACTCCTGGTTCGCGACCGAGTTCGACGTGCGGGCGGACCACCAGCTCGAGCTGGCCCGGCGAGCAGTCCGGGCAGGGGTCGAGACGTTCGTGGTCGACGATGGCTGGTTCACCGGCCGCGTGAACGACACCGCGGGACTGGGGGACTGGGAGGTCGACCCGTCGGCTTTCCCGAACGGGCTCGACGCGTTCATCTCCGATCTGAAAGGCCTCGGCCTGGATTTCGGGCTGTGGGTGGAACCAGAATCGGTTAGCCCGGGTTCGGACCTTGCTGCCAAGCACCCCGAGTGGATCCTGCAGACGGAAGGCCGGGAGTCGCTGCTGGTTCGCAACCAGCTCCTGCTGGACCTGAGCCGGGACGATGTCGCGGACTGGATCTGGGAGACCCTCGACCGGTTGCTGTCGTCGTACGAGATCAGCTACCTCAAGTGGGACGCGAACAGGTCCCGGCTGGATGCGGGCGACCTCCGCGGTCGTGATCTCGATGGTGGTGTCGTCGCCAATCTGTACCGGATCATCGGCCGGCTCAGAGCCGACCATCCCGAGGTGTTCGTCGAGGGCTGCGCCGGTGGTGGTGCCCGCGTCGATCTCGGCATGGCGGAGCGCGTCGACACGCTCTGGCCAAGTGACAACACCGCTCCATTGGATCGACTGAAGATCCAGCGTGGCTTTCTGAGCGGCTACGCGCCGCATCTGATGAGCTCCTGGGTCACGGATGCGGCCGGTACGCACGACGGCCGTGAAAGGTCATTGGACTTCCGGTTCCACGTCGCGATGTCGGGCGGGCTCGGCCTCGGAGCCGATATCTCGAAATGGAGCGACGAGCAGCTGGCCACGGCGGCCCGCCACGTGGCGCAGTACCGCGAGATCCGCGATGTCGTTGCGCACGGCAACGTCTACTGGCTGGCGACCGGGCCGACGGTCGGCCTGCAGTATGGCGTGCCCGAGCGGTCGGTGGTGTTCCTGTGGGACACAGGTGACGTGTCCGTGCGCGGCACCTTGCCGACCAGGCCGCGGCGCGTCCGCCTGGCCGGGCTCGATCCTCGGAGGAATTACCGGGTGGGGGATGAGGTCCATCCGGGGAGCTACCTGTTGCAGGTCGGCGTACCGGACCCCCGGGACAGCGCGGCCGATTCGTACTGCCTGGTCGTCGAAGCCCTCGACTGACTACCGCCGCCTGGTGAAACTGGCCTTCGGAGCGGCAGGTCGCCGCGCCGGGCGGCCTGCCCTCCCTTGTGCTTGGTGTCCGCCTCAGCCGCCCGCGAGAGCGTCGTGCCGGCCGACGTCGCAAGGTCGAGTTCTGGTCGACTTCACCCTCTGGTCACCCACGCCTCATCGGCTTTTCATGGATGTCACGAAGCGTTCCTATCGATCGTTACATCTCATGCTTAACAGAGCATCCTCAGGGAGTTGACCATGGCCGTGAACAGTCGATGGCGGACTGTTTTTGGTGGTATCGCCGCGATTGTGGCAATCGGAGGAACCGCCGGGTGTAGTGCGTCCACGTCGACCGCGACAAGCGGCGCATCGCCTTCGGGAGCACCCGGAACGGTTCCTCTCGTCGTCTACTCCGCCCAGGGCTACGACGCGCCCGTGA
>JAWWPC010000249.1:0-5276 GCA_033851055.1 Kribbellaceae bacterium
CGGCAGACCGGCGAACCGGACCTGGCCGCTGGTCGGTTTGTAGAGACCGGTGAGGCAGTTGAAGAAGGTCGTCTTGCCGGCGCCGTTCGGGCCGATCAGACCGACGATCTCGCCCTCGCGGACGATCAGGTTGACGTTGTTGACCGCCAGCAGACCACCGAACCGCATGGTCACACCGGAAGCCTCCAACACCGGTTGACCGACCGCCGGAGTCGGGACCGATACCTCGTCCGTGACGGTCATTTCGCCTCCTCGACGAGTTCGCCCTCGATGGCCACCGCGAGTTCCTCGTCCTCTTCGTGGAACTCCAGCTGTCTGCGTTTACTCGCGACCAGACCTTCCGGCCGGAAGCGCATCATCAAGATCAGGGTCAGGCCGAACAGCAGCAGCCGGTACTCGGAGAAGAAGCGCAACTTCTCCGGCAGCAGCTTGAGGATAGTCGCACCGATCAGTACGCCGGCGATGGTGCCCATGCCGCCCAGCACGATCGCCGCGAGCAGGAACGCCGACTCGAGGAAGATGTACTGGTCCGGGCTGACCGCGCCGTCCTGGTGCGCCTTGACCGTGCCCGCCAGGCCGGCCAGGAAGGCACCGACCGCGAAGGCCAGGATCTTCAGGCCGAAGACGTTGACGCCCATCGCCTCGGCCGCCTTCTCGTCCTCCCGGATGGCGACCCAGCCCCGGCCGATCCGGCTGTCGTTCAGCCGGGAGAAGACCAGGATGATGAAGCCGATCAGGAGCAGGAGCAGGAAGTAATAGTTCGAGAACCGGCCCAGCACGATGCCCAGTACGGTGTGCTCGTCACCGAAGTTGAAACTGCCGATCTGGAGTTCCGGGATCCCCGGGATGCCGTTGGGGCCGTTGGTCAGGTTCGGGCCGTTGTTGCCATCGAGGTTGAACATCGAGAACCGGAAGATCTCACCGAAGCCCAGGGTCACGATGGCCAGGTAGTCGCCCGAGACCCGCAGCGTAGGCGCACCAATGATCAGACCCAGCGTCGCCGCCACGCAACCACCGAGCAGCATGACCACCAGGAACGGCGGTTTCCAGCCGATGGTGGCGAAGGCCGACTCCGACAGCGTAGCCGCGACGTACGCACCAGAACCGAGGAACGCGATGTAGCCGAGGTCGAGCAGGCCGGCCAGGCCGACCACGATGTTCAGGCCCATCGCGCTGGCCGCGAAGATCAGCACCGACGTGGCGATCGACATGTTCGCGTCCGAGCCGTTCTGGGTGAACGGGAAGAAGAACGCGACCGCGAACGCCGCCAGCGTGAGCACCTTCTTGTGGCGGTTGGCGACGTGTCCGAACCAGGTCATCGTCCCGGTCCGGAACATCACGACGATAATGCCGGCGGCGAAGACCAGGAACAGCACGAACGACCAGGCATCGTCACGGCCCAGCGCGTACGCCGCGCCGAAGAGGATGCCCGCCATCACGAGCGCGACGGCGCCGATCTCGAGCCAGCCCGGCACCTTGGCCCCGCTCAGGTCGCGGTGCACCCGCAGCGGGATCAGCCGGGAGCCGGCGAATAGCAGGAGCGCGCCAACGAAAGCGATCCAGCCGCCCGGGTCTACGTTCACCAGACCACTCGAGTCCGTGCCGATCGCGATCACCACGCCGACCATGTAGATCAGCAGCCAGATACCGAGCGCTCGGAGGCCGAGCGCCGCGTCGAGCCACGGGCCGAGCCGGTTGACCAGCGGTCCCTTGACCATCAGCAGCAGGGCTAGCGCGACCAGCGCGAAGATGATCGCGAGATTCTGCAGCCCGCCCGGGTACCCGTAGACCGACAGGTCACCCAGGATCTGCGAGTCGAAGCTCCAGGACATGAACGAGCCGATGATCGCCAGGGCGACACCGGCGATGCCGAGCGGCCAGCCCTTCGCCGCATGCTTCGCGACGAAGGTGTCGGGCATGGTCGGGAGCTTCATGCGCGGTCCACCACCCTTGCTCCGAGAAGGCCCTGCGGCCGGAAGACGAGGACCAGGATCAGGATCACGAACGCCCAGACGTCCTTCCAGGTGCCGCCACCGAACTGGCCCGGGACGTACTGCGTGGCCAGCGACTCGACCAGGCCGAGGACCAGGCCGCCGACTACTGCGCCCTGGATGTTGCCGATACCGCCCAGGACCGCGGCGGTGAATGCCTTCAAGCCGGCGATGAAGCCCATCTTGAAGTCGATGTTGTTGTTCTGCAGACCCTGCGAGACACCGGCCACCGCGGCCAGTACGGCGCCAAGCGCGAACGCCACGACGATGATGCGGTCAACGTTGATACCCATCAGCCGGGCGGTGTCCGGGTCCTGCGAGACGGCCAGCATGCCGCGACCCAGCTTGGTCCTGTTGATGAAGACCCAGAGCAAGATCGCGCAGACGATCAGGGCCGCGACCGTGAAGATCGCCGAGCGCTGGATCGTCACGCCATTGACCTGCAGGGCCGCTCCGCTGACAACGTCGATCTGCGGGAACGGGATCCGCTGCTTCGCACTCGGGAAGTTCGCGAACGGGATCCGGTCGTAGAAGACCCGGACGAATTCCTGCAGGAAGACCGAGATGCCGATGGCGGTGATCAGCGGTGCCAGGCGTGGCGCGTTCCGCAGGGGACGGTACGCGACACGTTCCATCAGCACGGCGGTTCCGACCGACGCGATCATGGCACCGACGATCATGATCGGCAGGATCCACACGGCGGTCTGGCCATTGAAGAACAGCAGGTAGGTGCTCAGCGCGCCGAACGCACCGATCATGAAGACCTCGCCGTGGGCGAAGTTGATCAGCTGCACAATGCCGTAGACGACGGTGTAACCGACGGCGATCAGGGCATACAGCGATCCGAGGGTGAGCCCGTTGACGAGCTGCTGGAAGAACTGGTCCACGTCGACCTCCAAGCCGAATCAGTTCCGACATGCCTCGGGGGTGGGATCAGGTCCCACCCCCGAGGCCATGAGGTCGACTTACTTCTGTGTGGCGAAGTCCTGGGTCAGCTCTGTGGCCCATTTGCCGCCCGCGACCTTGTAGACGGTCAGCACCTTGGAGGTGGTGTCGCCGTACTGGTCGAAGGCCACCTTGCCGGTAACGCCGTCGAAGGAGACCTTACCGAGGGCATCAACCGTCGCCGGCCGCGCCGACTCGACGTCCTTCGCATCCTTCAGCGAGGTCTTCAGCGCGTCGATAATGGCGTTGGCCGCGTCGTAGGAGTAGCCGCCGTACGCCGCATAGGGCTCCTTGTAGCTCTGCGCGGCGTAGTCGCTGACGAACTTCTTGGCCGACTCGAGGCTGTCAACCGGGGCACCGACTGACGTAGCCAGGTCGTTCGCGCTGGTCTTGCCACCCAGCTGGATGTACTTCGGGTCGTAGATGCCGTCGCCACCCATCAGCGGGACGTTCAGGCCGGCGGCCTTCATCTGCTGCGAGAGCGGCCCGGCCTGCGGGTACTCACCGCCGTAGTAGACGGCCTGCGGTGCGCTTGGCTTCACCGCGGAGATGACGGCCTGGTAGTTCGAGTCATCCGGGTTGATGGTCTGGGCCGCGACGACCTGGCCGCCGAGCTTCTTGAACTCGGCGGTGAAGGTCTCGACCAGGCCCTGACCGTAGGCCTTCTTGTCGTGGATCGTGGCGACCTTCTTGATGCCGGCCTTCTCGTACAGGTACCGGGCCGCGAAGGGACCTTGGACCGCATCGGTCGTGCAGGTGCGGTAGTAGGTCGGGTAAGCCCGCGTCGGGTTGGTCTGCCATTTCGCACCCTTGGTCAGGCTCGGGCTGGTGTTGGCCGGCGAGACCTGAACGATGTTCTTCGGCGCGAGAACCGGCTGGACCTGCAGGGCGACGCTCGAGTTCAGCGTGCCGACGACGCCGATCACGTTGGGGTCGGAAGACAGCGACGTGGCCGCGTTCTTGCCGACGTCCGGCTTGGCCTCGTCGTCCTTGGCGTCGACCTCGAGCTTCCAGCCGGGGATCGCGTTGGAATCATTGGCCTGCTTGACGGCAAGTTCGACCGAGTGCTGGATACCGAGTCCTAGGGCGGACAGATCACCCGAAAGAGGCGCGATGACGCCGATCTTCGCCGTCTTCGTCGAGCTCCCGGAGCCCCCGCCACCGTTGTTGTTGCTGCGTGAACCGCAGGCAGTCAGGGCCAACGACGCAACGATCAGCGACGCACCGACCCGTACTACGGAACGCTGGTGCACTGTTCCTCCCATATCTGGATAGTCCGAGCGATTCCCGGACTCCCGCGATTGCCGCGAGCACCCGCAGATTAGACCTCCGAGCCCTCCGCAAGCGAACCAGGGCCTGCGTGTGTTGTGAGGTCGTTACAGCGGTAAGCAGTGTGTTGACTAATGGCGGCTGTACCGTGTCACAGCGTCACTTACTCGCTACTTCCGGCCTCGTCGACCACCAATTCGGCTACCTGGCGCATAGAAACACGCTTGTCCATAGCGGTTTTCTGGATCCAGCGGAAGGAGTCGGGCTCGGACAGCCCGAACCTGGTCTGAAGGACACTTTTCGCGCGGTCCACCAGCTTGCGCGTCTCCAGCCGTTCGGCCAGGTCCGCGACCTCCCGCTCGAGCTCGGCAAGCTCGACGTACCGGGAAGCGGCAATCTCGATCGCGGGCAGCAGATCCGCCTTGGAGAACGGTTTCACCAGGTACGCCATCGCGCCCGCGTCCCGAGCTCGCTCGACCAGCTCACGCTGTGAGAACGCCGTCAGCATCAGCACTGGCGCGATCCGCTCGCCGGCGATCTTCTCGGCCGCGCTGAGCCCGTCCAGCTTGGGCATCTTGACGTCCAAGATCACCAGGTCCGGACGGTGCTCGATCGCCAGCCGGATGGCCTCCTCGCCGTCGCCCGCCTGGCCGACCACGTCGTACCCCTCCTCGGCGAGCATTTCGGCCAGGTCCATCCGGATCAGGGCCTCGTCCTCGGCGATCACCACTCGCTTCGCATTCACAGCTGACACCTTATCGACAGACCATCAGCTCTTCGGCCCCACGAACCGGTCCAATGCAGCAACCCCCTCCTTCCGACTCACAGCGATCGCATTCCGCCGCGGCCGCCGCCATGGGATACCGAGCAGATCCAGTGCGTCGGAGAGGATGCCGAGGATGTCCTCGGACTCGTTGGAGAACATGTACCGGACGTACTGGTAGCGCCTGATCCCCTCGCCGACGATCGGGCGGGTAGCCCAGTTTTGGAACCGGCACCCATCCGAGTGGAATAACCCGCGCAGCAGCTGTTCGGGGTACTTGGCAACAATCTCCCGCTGCCAGTCGACCA
>JAWWPC010000272.1:0-22473 GCA_033851055.1 Kribbellaceae bacterium
GTCACCAACTTCGCCAGCGCGTTGCAGGATGAGCGATCCGATCTCGCCCAGCAGGCGACCCGCGATCCGTACCTCTTCGATTTCATCGGTACGACCGAAAGCTGGCGTGAGCGGGAACTGGAGGAAAACCTGGTCGAGCATGTCGGGAAGTTCCTGCTCGAGTTAGGCCAGGGCTTCGCGTTCCTCGGACGCCAGGTTCGGTTGGAGCTCGGCGGTGACGAGTTCTACTGCGATCTGCTCTTCTACCACGTGGAGTTGCGCTGCTACGTCGTGATCGAGCTCAAGGCCGTCGACTTCGATCCGGCGTTTCTCGGTCAGCTCGGTCTGTACATGGCAGTGGTCGATGATCGTCTGGCCCGCGAGGGGGACAAGCCCACCATCGGCCTGTTGCTTTGCCGAACCAAGAAGAACGTGGTCGCCGAATACGCCCTGCGGGGTTATCGCGCGCCCATCGGTGTGGCCGAGTGGACCACCGCCATCACGACGTCGCTGCCCGACGAGTTCAGCTCGAGCCTGCCGAGCGTCGCCGAACTCGAGTCCGAGCTCTCCATCGCGCCGGTCGGCGATCCGTCCCCCGAAGTACCGCGAACAGGACCGACCGTCAGGCCGAGGTGACCTTGAAGACCGGGAAACCGGGGGCGACGTGGAGCAGGGTCTCCTCTGAGGAGTCGGCCTTGACTTCGTCGCCGAAGAAGGCGCCGACCTCCCAGGCCCACTTCTTCAGGTACGCCCGCAGGATCTCCGGCTTTTCGGCATCCGCGAGCTCCACCGCTTGGAACATCTCGATCCTGCGGCCGACTCGCAACCGGCCGTCGGAGTTGACCCGCAGATTGCGGACCCATTGGGTGTGACCACGGGGAGCGACCAGGTATCGCTGACCGTCGACGGTGAGCAGGTTGACAGGGGTGCTGCGCCACTCGCCGGACTTGCGGCCACGGACCGACAGGACCCGGCTGCCCATCAGGCTGACGCCGAGGTTCGTCAGCCCGGCGACCGCCTTGTTCATCAACAGCATGGTGCGGTGGCCCGATGTCACCAGTCGCTTGTCGTTGTACTCCTGCATCAGGATCGCCTCCCTTATCGAGAGCGGCGCTCTCTGTTGAGATCAGTGAACAGCACCACTTCAGGCGTGTCAAGAGCAGTGCTCTCGATTAAGTCCGGTGCTCGTGGCAGACTGTCCGCCATGAACGCCGGCCGCACCGCCCGAGACAGAGCCCGGGCCGAGCTGACGCTGGAGATCAAGGACACGGCCCGACGCCAGCTGGCTATCGAGGGTGCCGCGCGGCTCTCACTGCGGGCAGTCTCCCGAGAGCTCGGCATGGTGTCGTCTGCTTTGTACCGCTACTTCCCCAGCCGCGACGAATTGCTCACCGCGCTCATCATCGACGCGTACGACGCGCTCGGCGCCGCGGCGGAACAGGCCGCGCGGCAGGATCAGGATCCGCGGACGAACTGGCAGGCGGTCTGCCGGGCGGTTCGCGCCTGGGCGGTTGCGCACCCGCACGAGTACGCCCTGATCTACGGCTCACCGGTTGCCGGGTATAGCGCTCCACCGAGCACAATCCAGCCGGCAAGTCGAGTCGCGACGGTCCTGCTCGGATTGATCCGTCAGGCACATGAAGCCGGAATCCTCGCTCCCCTTGTCGATGCGCCCGCGCCGTCCGGCGTACTGGCTGAGCAGATCGCCGGACTCGCCGCGTCGGCCGCACCCGGCGTACCGGCCAAGGTGTTGACGCGAGCAGTGATCGCCTGGACACAGTTGTTCGGGATGATCAGCTTCGAGTTATTCGGGCAGTTGGTCGGCAGCGTGGATCCGAGCGAGCCGTTCTTCGACCATGCCACCGCCCAGATGGCCGACTTCCTCGGCTTGCCGCCGGTGGCCTAGCCGCTCAGCTGAAAGCCTCGGGGAGGGGAAGTTCCAGGGCCTGCTCGAGACGGCGGAGGAATCGCTTGCGCGGCAAGGTGGTGGCACCGAGGGTCGCGAGGTGGTCGGTGACCCACTGGATGTCGAGCACGCGCTCGGCGGCGTACTTGTCGCTGAGTAGTTCGACCAGCCCGGCCACGGCAGCCTTCGAACCACCCGTGCGGCGGTGGAACATCGACTCGCCTGCGAAGAGGCCGCCGATCGCTACGCCGTACAGGCCGCCGGCCAGCTCATCGCCGGCCCACGCCTCGACCGAGTGGACCCAGCCCATCCGGTGCAGTCGGGTGTACGACTCGATGATGTCGGCGTCGATCCAGGAACCCGGCCGGCGGGGATCTGCGCAGGCCCGGATGACCTGGTCGAACGCGGTGTTCACCCGGATCTCGAAGGCCTTACGGGCCCGCCGCAGCGACCGCGACGGCGTGAAGCCGGCGACCTCGATGATGCCGCGATCCACCGGGGACCACCACAGCAGCGGACCATGGCTGTCCGGCATCGGGAACAGACCCCGCCGGTAGGCCGCCAGCACCGTGCCCGGCTCGAGATCTGCGCCGGCCGCGACGATATCCCCGGCGCCGGCCACAGCGATCGGCGGGAAGTCCCACACAGAGGCTGGCGGTTCGACTGGCACCCCACCATCCTGACCTATGGCCGTCACGCTGGAACGCCGGGTTGGACCGGGTCATCGGGACAGGCCAGGGTCTCGCCCGGGTGGCGCCCTGACAGCCGCCACGTATCGTTAAGGGTGCGTACGCCGCCGTACTAAGGGGAGGGCGTTTGAGTTCCGAGGGAGAACTGTGGCCGGAGTGGCAAGGTTCGTCGCCAGCAGTCTCGCGCCCGCTGCGCAGCGGTTCACTCCACAGGCAGCGGCGGGCGTTCTTCGCCAGGTGCTGGAGGTGGCGATCGATGGCTACCAACTCCTTCCCGGGGCGGAGAAGGTCGCGGAACGCCAACTGGAGAAGGCCGGCAACGACGCGCGGCTGGCCATCGACGCGGTGGTGGATCAGCACATCCGGCTGGCCGGGGTGCAGGGCTTCGTTACCGGCATCGGCGGCCTGATCACGCTCCCGGTGTCGCTGCCGGCGAACCTGACCGGGATCGCCGTCGTACAGGCCCGGATGGTCGCCGCGATCGCCCATCTGCGCGGCTACGACCTCGGCGATCCGCGGGTACGGACCGCGGTGATCACCTGCATGCTGGGCGAGGACGGCGTCATCGACCGGCTGAAGAAGGAGAGCCTGCCGACTTCGCCGCTCGCAATCGCGACCGCGCCCGTGTTCGACCCGGAGCTGGACCGGCAGGTATCGAGCGAGGTCGTCAGTGAGCTGATCGCCCGGGTCAGCGGCAAGCGGATGGCCCTCACTGTGACCCGACGGATTCCGCTGCTCGGCGGTGCCGTGGGCGCCGGGGTGGACGGCTGGTCGACGTACCGGATCGCTCAGTACGCCGACAAGAGTCTGGTCCGGCGGATCCCGCGGGCGATCGAGCCGTGATGGCGGTGTTCTTCGGCCCGGCCGAGTCGCGCTGAGGATTTTCGCTGGGGAATGTCGGTGGCTGCTGCCACCATTGCAGGGTGAGTATTCGTGGGGATGAGCGCCGGGCCGAGCTCGGCGAGTTCCTGAAGGCGCGCCGTGCGCAGGTCAGCCCGGAGGATGTCGGCCTCCCCCCGGGCAGCCGACGCCGGACGCCGGGCCTGCGCCGGGAGGAGCTGGCCCAACTCGCCGGCGTCGGCGTGACTTGGTACACCTGGCTCGAGCAGGGCAGGCCGATCAATGTCAGCGGTCAGGTGCTTGACGCGGTCGCCCGGACGCTTGGTCTCACCGCGCCAGAGCGGGCCCATCTGTACCGACTGGCCGAGGCGACGCCGCTGCGCACCAAGCCCAGCATCTGCGCGGACGAGCTGGTGCTGACCGAGATCCTCGCGGCGCTGGACCCACTGCCGGCGGTGATCACGAACACCCGGTTCGACATCATCCAGCCGAACCAGGCGTTCAGTGATCTGTTCCACGACTGGCACACATTGCCCTGCGTCCACAAGAACCTGCTCTGGTGCATCATCACCGAGCCGCTGGCGCGGAAGCAGTTGCTGAACTACGACACCGAGGTGCCTTACCTGGTGGCCCGGCTCCGATCGGCGTACGGGGAACATGTCGGCGAGCAGGACTGGGAGGTCGACCTCGCCAGGCTGCGGAAGCTGAGTCCGGAGTTCAAGGAGCTCTGGTCGCGGCACGAGGTCGCCGACTGCGTGCCCAGGCCGAGGCATATCGTGCATCCCGTCGCGGGAGAGCTGCACCTGACGGTGACCGAGCTGGCAGTGCCGGCGCATCCGGACCTGCTGCTGTTCGTCGACACTCCGGCAGACGAGCTCACCCGCGAGCGACTGCCGCTGACCCGTAGAGAACTGGAGCCGGCCGGCGCCTGAGGTCGGCTCACATTGACGCCTGCTAGGACAGCGCTTGTACGACGCGGCTGGCTGACGGCTTGCCGAGGTTCTCGGCGATCCACACGCTGGTGCCGACCAGCTTCTCCAGGTCGACCCCTGACTCGATGCCCAGGCCATCCAACTGCCACACCAGGTCTTCGGTGGCCAGATTGCCGGTCGCGCTCTCGGCGTACGGGCAGCCGCCGAGGCCGCCGGCCGAGCTGTCCACAGTCGTGACACCCGAGCGGAGCGCGGTCAGGGTGTTCGCGAGCGCCTGACCGTAGGTGTCGTGGAAGTGCACGGCCAACTTGTCCCCCCCGACCCCGGCAGCTTTGAACGCGTCGATCAACGCCGTCACCTGACCGGGTGTCGCGACGCCAATGGTGTCGCCGAGGGAGAGCTCGTGACAGCCCAGCTCGATCAGCCGGGCGCCGACCTTGACCACCTGGTCGATCGGTACGTCGCCCTCCCAGGGATCGCCGTAGCACATCGAAACGTAGCCGCGGACGGACAGACCCTCGTCCAGCGCCCGCCGGACGGTCGGCGTGAACATGGTGAACTGCTCGTCCAGCGTGGAGTTCAGATTCTTCGCCGCGAACGTCTCGGTAGCACTCGCGAAGATCGCGATCTCTCGTACGCCGGCCTCGAGCGCGCGGTCCAGGCCACGCTCGTTCGGCACCAGGACCGGCGCGCGAACGCTCTCGGGCAACTTCAGCCTGGTCAACAGCTCAGCCGCGTCGGCGAGCTGCGGCACCCATTTCGGGTGCACGAAACTGGTCGTTTCGATAGTGGTCAGGCCGGCCTCGGCCAGCCGGTGCACGAACTCAGCCTTCACCGCCACGTCCACTATCGCGGATTCGTTCTGCAACCCGTCCCGCGGGCCGACCTCATAGATCGTCACCCGGTCGGGTAGTCCTTCGGCCCCCACCCGCTGCGGCTTCCGCACTGCGCCTCCGTCCCCTGGCCGACTCGTCCGGCCCTGGCTTGCTCATCCACAATGGCTCGTGATGACAACCCTGGCTGACATTCTGCGCGGCATCGAGCGCGGCATCTTCCCCGCCCCGGACCTGAGCGTCACTGTGGTCCCAGCTCCGTCTGACCGCGACACGTGCGTGGTCGGGCTGACAGCACACATCGTGGTAGCCGCTGACGTCGACCCAGCCTGGGTGACTGAGCGGATTCCGGCCGGTGATCTGTCCGCTCCGCTCAATCCGCCGTTCCTGTTCGCGTTGGAGCAACTGACCGGGCGGCGGGTGAACGCCATCGACGCGATGCTGCTCGCCCCCGCGCTCACCGATCCGGCCGAACGGCTCGCCGCCACGGCCGAGCTGACCGAACTCACCGATCACGACCATCCACGTGTCCAGCGCGCTTGGCGGTACCGCGACGAAGTGCACGTGTACGGCGATCCCTATGGCGGGCTGGTTCTGACTGGCCGCGGCCTGGCCGGTCGGATGGAGTGCGCTCTGGAAGTACCGGAAGACGCTCGCGGCAAGGGCCACGGCCGGCGCCTGGCCCGAGCGGCCCTTGCTCTGGTACCGCCTGGATCTCACGTCTGGGCTCAGGTGACACCTGGCAATGCCGCCTCGCTTCGCGCCTTCCTTGCCGCCGGCTACCACCCCGTCGGCTCCGAGGCCCTCCTCGTCCGGACGTAAGGGGTGTTCAGTTGCTTCCGCTTGGGCCGGGCGGAGGGGGTGGGTTGCTCTGCGACCGGCCACCCGAGGACGAGCCGCTGCGCTTGGAACCGCCCCACCCTCGTCCACCCGACGAGCTGCCGGAGGCGCGGTCCGAAGACCCACCTCCGCCGGCTTCACCGGCAGAGTGGGACGCGGCTCCGGCCAGGGCGTTGCCCGCCTTCTTTGCACCGGTGACTGCGGCACCAGCGACAGCCAGCCCGGCACTCGCACCGACCCCGAGCGCGCCGGTCGCGCTGCTGCCGCCTGAGGACGAACCGCCACCGCCAGAGGAAGTCCGGCCACCAATCGCCGACCGGCCGACCGACACCGCGCCGGTCGCGAGACCGCCCGGGTCAGCGGCCCCGCCGCCCATACCCGCGCTCCCGCCCGCCACCGCCGCAGTCACCGGTACGGCGAAGCGCAGCAGCGCGGGCAGCGCGAAAACGGCCAGCAACATCATCATCAGGCCGGTGAGTGCTTGGACCAAGCCGTTGCCGGTCCCGTCGGTCATCCCGGCCTCGGTCATCTTCATCGCCGCCGCATAGACCAGCGCAGCAGCCGGTTTGTAGGCAATGAACGCCAGCGCCCAGGCACAGTACTTCCTGAACCAGGCCTTGCCCACTTCGGTGTTGGTCGCTGCAGCAGCCAGCGGGAAGGTCGCGGCGAGCAGCACCAGCATCGCCGACCGGATCAACAGCAGCACGACCTGGATCACCGCTGCGATGAAGACCGAGAGCCCTAAAAACATCATCACCAGCATCGGCAGCTGCTGTGCCGCCGCCTGGGACGCGCCACCCTGCAGCAGAGCGTCACTGAGAGCCTGGTGGAACGGCTGGCCCTTCGGCGTGGCCTTCTCGACCAGATCCACTGCGAAGCCGTCGGACCAGGTAGCCAGCAACTGCAGCGTCGCCGTACCGGCCGCCGACACGACCACGAACAACATCGTTGCCTTAAGCAACTCGCGGAGCGGCTCCGCCCGCTGCTCCCAGGCGATTCGCATCCCGGCGACCAGGATCGCCAGGCTGAAGATCGAGAGCGACACCGCCAGCACATGGCTGTGCAGGAACGCGATCGGCCCGGTGTCGGTGAACGTCGAACAGGAGGCCGTCTTCGGAGCCGGCGTGCAGCCGTCCTTGACGTGCTCGTTGCTCAGCGTGGGGGAGTCGATCTTGATCCAGAAGGCGGCAACGGCTTCCAGCCCGGTGGAGGCCGTCTCACCCATCCGCTGGGACAGGTTGTCGAACTGGTCGGTGATCATCGACTGGAAGCCTTCTTTGATGTTGCAGCCGATCTCGACCTTGCCGCACATCAGACACCACTCCAGGCCACGAAGCCATCGAGGTCACGATGCTGCGAGTACGGCGCGCCCACTGCCTCGCCCGGCTGCGGCGGCACCACCCGCCAGTCACCGCCGTGCCACACCAGCGTCAGGGTCGCGCTGACGTACGCCGACTCGACCGGCATCGCCAGCGCAATAGTCACCCGATCCCGGCTCGCGTCGATCACGCGGTACCCGGCGAGCTGGCTCGGATCGCTGTCTTCGTCGACGGACTCCGCCCGCAACTCTCGCAGCAGGGCATCGGTGGCAGGGCCGGGCAGCATCAGCTTGGTGACTGTCGCGACCGTCCGCCGCTGGTCGGCCATTGCGGCGATCGCGCTGTACGCCGCGAAGACCGCGCCGCCCGGGGAGTGCGCGAAGCAGCGGCGGTCGCCATCGGCATCGACCTTCGCCGGTCCGTAGGCAGTCGAGCGCGGCACCACGACCCGCCGGTTCACCTCCCAGCCGTCCACCGCAGGCGCCGTCGTCGGAACTGCCTGATCACCGTCGGGCAGCCCGCACCCGTTCGTCGTACCGGCGGGAGCGGGGGTCGCCGGGCCGACCGGCTCCGGCGTACCGGCTGGGGTGGTCGCGACCGCGGCCGGTGCGGAGGCCGAGGCGGAGTCGGTCAGGCCGGCGATGATCAAGACTCCGCCGCAGAGCAGGACGGCACCGATGACGATGCAGGCGGCGACGAAGCCGCGGCCGTAGGGATTCTGGTCGTCTGTCTCGGTCATCGGCGGTCCCCGATCTGTGAGTTGATGCCGTGCAGACACCAGGCTGACAAAGATCGGTCGATCGCCGCGAAAGTTATCCACAGGCGCTCAATCAGCCCTCAGTTACATCCCGACCTGTAGCCGAAAGGTCACCCCGTGTAGCAAAGTGGCCGCGTCAACCAATAGAGTCCGGGCATGACCATCGCGCCTTCGCTTCGCTCGCCCCTAGCGCTTGCCGATGCAGACCCCACTCACGCCGCCGAACCCTGGGAAAGCGACGTGATCACCGCGTACGGCCTACTGCGCGAAGCAGCAGCCGAACTCGATCAACTGATGCGCCATTCCCTGAAGCGCAGTGGTCTGCAAATGGCAATGTTCGAGCTGTTGCTGCAGCTCGCCCGCAGTCCCGGCGAACGTCAGCGTCTCACCTCACTCGCCCGGGAGTTGGCCGTCACCACCGGCGGCATCACCCGGCTGGTCGACCGTTCCGAGGCCATCGGCCTGGTGCGCCGGGAGCCCTGTCCCGACGACGCCCGCGGGTCGTTCGCGGTTCTCACGGAGGAGGGCAAGCGACGGCTACGCGAAGCGCTGCCGGACCACCTCCTGGAGATCGACAGCCTGTGGATGTCCCAATTGGCGGACGAGCGTGAGCTCGTGCTCAGCAGACTGCGTCGCGTTCGCGACAACGCCCGCCGGTGGCCGAACGGCCGGCCGAACCTGGGTGCTGCGATCACCCCGACTCAGGACACTCGCATGCCGCCGGTTACCCCCCGCTAACGGTTGTGGCGCCCGGCTGGTGCTGGGCGCCACACCAAGCAATGGTTGAGTCGTGAACGAACCTCAGCCGCGGCCTCTGCTTGGCCTCCGGGCCCGTGCCGCCGTCGGCGGCATCCTCGCCGCTCTCGCCGGTCTTGCGGCCGGTGGCGTCGTGGCAGCAGTTCTGGGCACCAGCCAGACGCCTGTCGTCGCGATCGGCTCGGCGTTCATCGACCGGGTGCCGCCGTGGCTGAAGGACCTGGCCATCTCGCTCTTCGGCGTCCACGACAAGACTGCCCTGCAGATCGGCATCCTGATCGTGCTGCTCGCCGTCGCCGCTCTCGCCGGCGTCCTGTCGGTACGACGCTGGTGGGCCGGCGCGGCTGTCACCGTGGTCCTGGCAGGGCTGGCCGTACTGGCAGCGGCCACTCGTCCTGACGCGGGCCAGACCGGGTTCGTCCCTTCGTTCGTCGCGGGCGTGGTCGCGGTCCTGGTGCTGCGGCTGTTCTCGCGGCGCCTCAGCGGGCTGGTCGCCTCCCCGAACGACCTGGTCAGCCGTCGTGGCTTCCTCCAGCTCAGCGGCGGGGTGGCACTCGGCACGGTTGCCGTCGGTGCCCTGGCCACAGTCGTCGGAGGGCGCCGTACCGCTGTGACCACCGCTCGCGACGCATTGCACCTGCCGGTCCCACCTGACCTGAATCCGCCCGCCGGCGTACAGGCTGCTGGGGCCACGCCATGGGCGACGTCGGCCGCGGACTTCTACCGGATCGATACCGCGCTCTCGGTGCCGCTGATCAAGCCGGCGGACTGGACGCTCCGGATCCACGGCATGGTCCAGCGCGAGCTGAACCTCAGCTTCGCGGATCTGCTGAAGCGCACGGTCGTTTACAAGTGGGTGACCCTGGCTTGCGTCAGCAACGAGGTCGGCGGTGACCTGATCGGCAACGCGCTGTGGTCCGGCGTGCTGCTGAAGGACCTGCTCGCCGAGGCCGGGCCGTCGTCGAATGCCGATGCGATCAAGTCCACCTCCAAGGACGGTTTCACCGCCGGTACGCCGATCGGCACCCTGACCGACGACCGGGGGTCGATGCTGGCGTTCGCAATGAACGGGCAGCCGTTGCCGCTGGAGCACGGCTTCCCGGTGCGCATCGTCGTACCGGGTCTTTACGGGTACGTGTCCGCGACGAAGTGGCTGACCGACATCGAGGTCACCCGCTTCGATCAGTTCGAGGCCTACTGGACGCCGCGCGGGTGGTCCGAGCTGGGCCCGATCAAGCTCTCCTCCCGGATCGACGTCCCGCGCTCGAACGCCTCGACGGGGAAGGTCACCGTGGCCGGGGTGGCCTGGGACCAGCACGTCGGCGTCTCGAAGGTCGAGGTCCGCGTCGATGGTGGCCCCTGGCAACAAGCGACACTGACCGCCGACGCCTCGATCGACACCTGGCGGCAGTGGCACTGGAGCTGGGACGCGCCGCGCGGCAACCATGTCCTGCAAGTGCGGGCGTTCGACGCCAAGGGCATTCCCCAGATCGAGGCCGAGGCCCCACCGGCACCGAACGGCGCGACCGGCCTGCACACCGTGAACGTCAAGGTCGCCTGACGGTTCGTCAATCGCACTCAGCCACGATCTGCTGGACCAGCTCCAGGTTGTGTCAACGGGGTTCATCGCGTCGAGGGTCCCAACTGCTGCCACCTGGTCGCGATCTCGTCGTTGACCAGGCAATCGACCACAGCAGATTGCCCGAGGATCAACTGCCGTGTCACCAGCGTCTCGAGCAGGTTGTAGTACATGGCCAAGAAGGTCGGGCGGTCCAGCCCGGTGAGTACTCCGTGCGGCTTCAGCGGACCCAGCAGCCAGTCACCAGCAAAGGAAGGCGCCCCTATCGCAGCTGCGAGCTGGTCTGCCAAGGTCGACTTACCGGTACCGGGCAAGCCGGTGAAAGCGATCAGCCGCAGCGGGGGATCGAAAGGACGCACACCGACTGTCTATCGGACCTGGCAGTCCGTAGTCATCTCAGCTGTCCAGCACGCATCTGCGAATATCGAAGGAACCCTCCCGCGCACGGTCGACGAGGGCTTTCGAACCTTCGTGGGCAGCATTGACATGACGGCCGAGGACAACGGCGACCACACTCCTTGCACCGGCTGATTTCAGCGCGTGCGAGAGAGACTGCACTCGCGCCCCGGTTGTCCAGGTGTCGTCCAGCAGCAGGACTCGCGCTTCTGGCGGCGCAGAGCCGACGGTGAAGCGATCAGCATGAAACGTTCGATCGTCCGCCGGATAGGCAACATGGCTTGTGACCTGCAAGGTCGGAAGCGAAGTGCTCGGCCCCAGGAGCTTCTGCAACGGGTGCAGTCCCTGCCTGCCGCTGGTACTAGGCACCACGACGGCGTGAGTGAACCGACCGCCGGCTGCGGCCTCCAGGCATGACCGATGCCATCGCAGGAACACCAAGCCAAGAGAAAGCAATGCTGCCTGGGCGCCACGTGATGATGCAGCGAATTTGTAAGAAGCCAGGTTGTGGGCATGTTGCGTGCCCTTGAGCGCATAAGCGACGGGCACGACGGCATCAGCGGTCGAGCCGGTGGCGCGCACATGCTGGCTACACGGGAAGCACGTTCCATAGCTCCCATTGGCGGCCGCCCTGCAGATTCTGCAGACGCCCTGCCCCGGCGGGAGCGGGTTGCGCAGGAAGATCGCCTGCCGCTCGACGGCCTCCTCGTACGGCGCCCATGGATCAAAATTGGACAAGGCTCGAGAGCTCCTGAAGCCTGTCCAGTCCGGACGTTGCTTCAGCCACCAGCTTCTCGATCACAGCGAGCAACTCACCCAGATCGTCCACAACATAGACGCCTGGGTACCTCGCATAGTTTCGAGCCCAGTCATGCTCTAGCAGTTCCTTCGGCATGACTACGGGGCGCCCGTGCTGCAGAGCCAGGCGCGCCTGGATGCGTGCGCCACTACGCCAAGCGGCCTCGATGACAACCGTCGCGGACGCATATCCACTCATGACGGCATTGCGCATCGGAAAAGTCTTCTGAGACGGCGCTCCATCGGGCCAGAACTGGCTGATCACCAAGCCTTCTCGGCTGATCTGCCGCTGCAGTTCAGCGTTCGTTGCCGGATAGGTCCGGCGTATCCCCGTTCCGAGGACGGCGACGGTTCGGCCACGGGCGTCGAGTGCAGCAGTGTGCGCTGCGGTGTCGATTCCCGCAGCGAGCCCGCTGACCACCGTCACATCACTCTTCGCGAGCGCGGTGGCAACTGTTCGGGCGATCTCAAGACCACGCTCGCTGGCCTGCCGGGTACCGACCACGGCAACAGCTCGGCGATCATCACGGAGCGTGCCCCTGGTGAAAAGTAGCGGCGGCAGTTCATGGACATCACGCAGCTGGGCCGGAAAGCTCTTCCCATAGAACGCATGGACACCGATGTCGTCAGCTTCCCAGCTCATGATGTCGCGCGCGGCACCTTCGATCGTCTTTCTCCAGATCGCCGACCGCGAACAGCGTGTCCTCGCCATTCAGGCGCATCTCGAGCGCGCGAGTTGCACTCCCGAGCTCGATAATCTCGGCCGTCACCTCCGACCAGCGCGCCTTTGGCTGCTGCAGCAGCGCGACAAGGGCCGCCTTCTCCGCGAGATCTGGCTCCACATGGTCGATGCTAGCCATGCTCACCTGCCGGACGTCGCAGCGGCGCCGACGAACGGGCTACTGAATGAAAACTGCCGTCGATCGAATGCATGTTCCATTATATGGCCGATGGCAATTCTCTGGCCAATCGTCAAGTGGCTGACGAGCACGTACGGGACGCTGAGGACGAGTTCCGTACGGCGCTCAGGAAGTTGCTCGACCTGCCACTGGTCGGCGACCACGCCCGTTTCGTAGAGATCGAGCAGATTCTCCGCTCGGTCCTCACTGAGGCTCAGACGCAGCTCTGATGTGCACTGGGCGGATACGGACAGTGGCACAGCCGTTTTTTGCCCTCTTTTGGTGTTGGTTCCCGTAGCGTCGCAGTATGTCTCTCGACCGACGAGCCGTCCTGCGCTGTGCCCTCCTCGGAGTGGGCGGGGCAGCGGTGGCCGCCTGCTCCGATCAGCAGCAATCCACCGGCCCGGCGTCGACCTTGCCGTCGTCCGGACCGCCGTCGTCGGCGGCCCCGACCCCAAGACCAACACCAACGTCGACGGGCAGAGCATCGGCTGTGCGATCGCACACGGTGGTCGAGGTAGCTCATGGTGCGCGGTCGACACGGACCGTCGCACTGACCTTCCATGGGAACGGCGACCCCGCTCTGGCGCACAGCCTTCTCGACCAGGTCGAGAAGGCCGGTGCCCGGATCAGCGTGTTCGTCGTCGGCACCTGGCTGGTCGCCCATCCCGAGATGGCGCAGCGCATCCTGAAGGGCCGGCACGACCTCGGCAATCACACGATGCACCACAAGCCGATGCGCCACCTCACCGCAACTGACGCACACCGCGAGGTCGGTGAGTGTGCCGCCGTCCTGCGCCGGACAGCGGGGACCGCGGGCCGCTGGTTCCGCGCATCCGGCACGCAGAAGACCACTCCGGTGATCCGCTCGGCGGCCGCCGCCGCGGGGTACTCCACCTGTGTGTCGTACGACGTCGACGGTTTGGACTGGCAGGACCCGCAGCCGGCCACCGTCCGCCAAGCAGTCCTGGACAACGCCCAGCCGGGCTCGATCATCAGCCTGCACCTCGGCCATCAGGTCACCGTCGACACGCTGCCGCAGATCCTCGCTGGGCTGTCTGCGAAACGACTGAAACCTGTCACCCTTACCGAGCTGCTCGGATGAACCACCGGGGGGTACTGGGAGTCGTCATTCTCGTGCTGGTGACGGCATGCTCAGGCAGTGGTGGCGCGACCCCGCAGTCCACGGTAAGTACCAAGAGCTCAGCTCCGACCGGCTCGACGACACCGCAGATGGGTCCCGGCAAGCCGTCGACAGTCGCGCCTGCCCGTCTGCTGGCCGGGATGCCACCACCCCTGTCCGCCACCGATATCTGGGCCGCCGACAGGCCCGGCCTACTGGCACCGGCCGTCCGCCGGGTGCCATACCGGATCTACGTGCCGAACAGCGGAAGTGACACGGTCACCGAGATCGATCCCCGCACCTACAAGGTGTTGCGAACCATCAAGACCGGCCGCCAGCCGCAGCACGTCGTACCGTCGTGGGATCTGCGCACTCTGTGGGTGAACAACGACCTCGGCAACAGCCTGACCCCGATCAACCCGATGACCGGGCTGGCCGGGCGGCCGATCGCGGTGCACGATCCGTACAACCTGTACTTCACCCCGGACGGCAAGCATGCCGTTGTGATGGCCTCGGCCGACCGGCAGTTGGTGTTCCGCGATCCGCACACGATGGCAGTGCAGAAGACGGTGCCCGCGCCGTGCGCCGGCGTGAACCACGCGGACTTCGCCGCGGACGGCCGCACCTTCGTGGTGTCCTGCGAGTTTTCCGGCCAGCTGCTGCTGGTCGACACCGCCGCGGAAAAGGTGCTCCGGGTCGTCCGGTTGCCGCACCGGCCCGGCAAGATGGCGCCGATGCCCCAGGATGTCAAACTCTCGCCGGATGGCCGGATCTACTACATAGCGGACATGATGAGCGACGGGGTCTGGCTCTTCGACGCGCACAAGTTCGCCTTGCTTGGCTTCATGTCCACCGGCAAGGGGACACACGGCCTCTACGTGACCCGGGATTCGCGCCGGCTGATCATCACCAACCGGGGTGAGGGCTCGATCTCCCTGATGGACTTCGCAAGCCGGAAGCTGGTCGCCAAGTGGCGATTGCCCGGCGGCGGCAGCCCCGACATGGGTGGCGTCTCCCCGGACGGCAACGTGTTGTGGGTCTCCGGTCGCTACAACAGCGTCGTGTACGCCGTGCACCTGGCGACCGGCAAGCTGCTCGCGCGGATCCCCGTCGGGAGCGGACCGCATGGCCTCGCCGTCTTTCCGCAGCCAGGGCGCTACTCGCTCGGTCACACCGGGGTCTTCCGTTAGTCGAGGCACCAACCCGGAGCCGGAGGTCACCGCCCGAGGTCGAGCACGCATGACAGCTTGGTCAGCCGTCCTCCAGTAGCCTCTGGCGGAGAGCGGCGAGCTTGTCGGCGTTCGACGCCGAGGCCAGGTAGCCGCTCTCGGTGGGATGGCGCGGCTCGATGCCGAGCGCGGTCAGGAGGGCGGCCGCGGGCTCCGACGGATCTCCGGTCTCGCCCAGCACTGGGTGCAGACCGGCGTCGACCAAGTGATGGAACACCGCATTGACGACGCTCCACGGGTTGTATGTCTCGGCCATCTCGCTCAGCCGACCGAAGGTCCGAGCCCCATCGACTGGGGCGTGGTCGAGTCCGGAGAAGGCTGTGGCAAGCCGCCGGCCAGATCGCCGATCTCACTCATCAGAGCACCGGACCACGGGGGTTTCTCCTCGGCCACCAAGGTGTTGGTGGTGAGCACCAGCCCGGCGATCGACGCGGCGTTCTGCAGCGCGGAGCGGGTGACCCGCAGCGGGTCCACGATCCCGAAGTCGATCAAGTTGCCGTAGCGGCCGGCCAGCGCGTCGAACCCGTCGTCGTCCGCCATCTTCGAGATCTCCGCCACGATGTCCTCGCCCGAGTAACCGGCGTTGGTGGCGATCCAGTAGGCGGGCTCGGCGAGCGCGGTACGGACGATCGCGGCGCCCTTCGCGTAGTCGCCCTCGAGCCTCAGGTCGTCCAGTGCCTGCTCGGAATGCAGCAACGCCGAGCCACCACCGGCGAGGATGCCCTCGGCGATTGCGGCGCGGGTGGCCGATAGCGCATCCTCCACCCGGTGTCGCTTCTCCTTCAGCTCGGCCGGCGTTGCCGCGCCGACCCGGACCAGGGCAACCTTGCCCGTCAGCCGGCCGATGCGTTCTCCCAGCACATCCACATCATGCGGATTGGTGGCGCGGGAGAGTTCGGCTCGCAATTGGTTGAGCCTGAAGTCCACCTGCTCGTCCGGTCCCGCGCCCTCAATGATGGTGGTTGAGGCCTCGGTGACCCGGACCTGCCGAGCGCGACCGAGTTGCTCCAGCCGCAGGCCGTCGAGGGTGGACCCGGACTGGCTGCTCACCACCATGGCGCCGGTTAGCGCGGCGATGTCCTCCAGGTAGTGCAGCCGATTGGTCCCGAAGCCGGGCGCTTGGACGGCGACGGCCTGGAGCCGGTGATTGACGTGATTGTTCACCAGCAGGCTCAGCGCCGCTCCGTCGACGGTCTCGGCGATCAGCACGAGCGGCCGCGGATTGCGCATCACCTGATCCAGCAACGGAAGGATCTCCTGGATGTGGCTGATCCGGTGTGCACACAGCAGCAGATACGGCTCGTCGAGCACGGCCTCCAGCCGGCCGGGATCGGTGACCAGATACGGCGACACATACCCTCGATCGAACTCGAACCCCTCGACGAAATCCACGGCCAGCCCGAGCTGTGGCGACTCCTCGACGGTGATCACACCCTCGGTGCCGACGGTGTGCAACGCCTCGGCGATGATCCGTCCGATCTCCTCGTCGTCGTTGGCGGAGATCGCGGCGACGTGCGCGAAATCCGCTTCCCCCTGCACCGCATGTGCCATCTTCTCCAGCTGCGTCACCACCGTCTCGACCGCAGTGTCGATGCCCCGCTTGACCAGGACCGGGTTCGCGCCCGCGGTGATGGCAGCCATGCCCTCGCGGATCATGGCCTGTGCCAGCACGGTGGCGGTCGTGGTGCCGTCCCCGACGACGTCGTTGGTCTTGATCGCCACTTCCTTGAGCAGTTGGGCACCCATGTTCTCGAACTGGTTCTTCAGGTGAATCTCCCGGGCGATGGTGACGCCGTCGTTGGTGACCGTCGGGCTGCCGGTGACCTGCTCCAGCACGACATTGCGCCCCTTCGGGCCGAGCGTGCTCTTCACCGCGTCGGCGAGCTGGTTCACGCCGGCTTGCAGCAACCGCCTTGCTTCGACATCGAACTGGAGTTCCTTGGCCATGGCTGCTCCCCTGCAGTCAGTCAGTCAGTCAGTCGGTCGGTCGGGTGTGGTGCATCGGCCCGTCGTATTGGTCGTCGTCGCGCTACCTCACGGCGACGAGATCGAAGCCCAGGTACTCGGCCGCGTCCTCCGGGTTGGCGAAGATCAGCGTCCGATCGTCCAGCCGGACCATCCGCCCGTAGTGGGTGGACAACACCTCTTCAAGATCGGAGGTCTCGAAGGTTTCCACTCCGAGCGCCTCGGCGATCTCGTCATAGTCGAACTCGACATGGTCGATGGCGTCGACGCGAATCATCGACGGCAGTTCGGTGACTGTCACTCCGTCCTTGCGGCGCATCACGTCGGCGACGACGTTGCCCGTCTGGCTGTTCATCAGCGTGCAGCCACACATGTTCGAGGAGGCACGCTCGAAGCCGAATCGGTCCCTGCTCTCGTTCGCGGTCACTGGTCCAGCTCCTTCGGTGGTTGGAGCCCGAGGCCGCCCAGAAGTTCGACGAAGCGGGCCTTGCTCGCGTCCAGGCTGTCCTCGAACCTGGCCGGCTTGCCGTCCGGCTGGGACCACAGCGGCTGCAGCGTCCGCGCCGCGGTCAGGCACCGCGGCACCCAAGCGCTGAGCCACTCGGACATCACCGCTCGGTTGTCCGCCCCGAACTCGCGGTCGTTCGACAGCAGGTCGAACATCGCCTTGGTGTACCGGAGATCGCGCTGGGCGTAGTCGTACTCGCCGGCCCCGACGACGGTGGGAGTGACAAAGTCACCGTTAGCGGCTGACGCCTGCATCACCAGGCGGCTGCGGAACAGCTCCCCGATGAGGGGTTCGAAGACCACGTTGGTGCAGAACACCGACTCGGCCCAGTCGTCGACCGCAGTGAGCCGTTCCGCGCACTCGCGGACCCCCTGCCACGCCGTGGCCTTGTTCCACGCCTCGAGGTGGGCGCGCCCGTCGAACTCTGCGATGTCGTCGGAGAGCGCGAGGTTGTACAACGCCAGATCCTGGGCGAACCGCATCTTGTGCATGGCGTTCACCGAGATGGCGTTGTTGTGCATGTTCGTCGGCGCCGCGCGTTGCGCATCGACGAACACATACATGCCGAGGCCGTATTCAACGTGCATCCAGGCCCCGACGTGCTGCTCGACGAACCGGATCCAGTTCAGGCCCCACCGCTCGAACGCCTTGGTCTGGCGGGCGACCTCGAGGTTTCGCGTCATCTGCCGGACGACGTCGGCGTTGTAGCGGTAGAGGGTGAGTTCCCACTCCTCGTTCGGGTCGCGGAACTCGTGCCACCCCGTCGCCGGCCACGGGTACCCGGCGCCACCCGAGCCCGGCGTGCGCTGCGGCGGGGGATGCTCGTCCTGGCCCCAGGCCTTGAGCCTGGTCCATTCCATCGGGAACCCGGCGGAGCCGTCGGCGAACGCGTACAGCCAGCCCTGGCTCAGGTAATGGCGCGGGTCGGGCTGTACCTCGACGGTCACGTCCTCGTACTGCGAGGCCTTACGCCGCCGTGGGATGTAGTACTTGAAGATCCGGTCCTCGGATCCGGCGAACACCCGCGCGCCGGCCTCGGCATCGGTGAACGACACCGTAGGCAGGTTCCGACGAGCCGGCTGCGATTCTGTGGTGGTCATACCGCCCTCCTACTGCAGGTCAACTGCGTTAATGGCTTCTCGCCGGTCAGCCGTCCTCTGCGGCCCCGGTGGTGGTGAACTTGTCGTAGTGGATGTCCGAGGTGGCGACTCCGTGTCTCTCCAGCACCACCATGGCCGCCTCGACCATCGCCGGTGGCCCGCACACATAGGCGTCGCTGCCTGCCAGGCTTCCCTCGAGCCGGTCGACGACATCGGTGATGAGGCCGGTCTCGCCGTCCCAGGTTTCCGGTGCGGGCTCCGAGAGCGCCGGTACGAAGCGGAAGCCTGGCAGTCGTTGGTCGAACGATCTCAACTCGTCGAGGAAACACAGATCCTCAATGCGCCGGGCGCCGTAGTAGTAGACGGCCCGTCGGGTCATGCCTCGTTCTCCCATCGAGCGCAGCAGCGAGAGGATCGGGGCCATGCCGGCGCCACCGCCCACCAGGACGAGATCGGAGGTCCGCCCCTCCCGCAGGGTGAACAGCCCGTACGGCCCCTTGAGCTCGAGCCTGTCCGCGATGCTGAGGCCCTTGTCCAGCAAGTGGGAGAAGACGCCGTCGGGGTAGACCTTGATGACGAACTCCAGCCGATCATCCGTGGCCGGCGTACTGGCCATCGAGAAGGACCGCTTGAGGCCGGCGGTGCCTGGTAGGTACAGGTCGACGTACTGCCCTGGTACGAAGGCCAGTTCCGGAGGCTCGACCAGTTTGAGCACCAGCCTGCGCAGGTCGTGCGTGACGGACTCGATGACCTCGACCTCGGCGGTGGCGTGCTGGATCGGGACGCCCGTCCGCAGCATGTCCTCGTCGAAGTTGATCAGTTCTATCGTCAGGTCGTCGTACGTGTGGGCCCGGCAGAGCAACACGTATCCTTCGTCCTTCTCGAAATCGGGGAGCGCGAAGGTCGAGTACCGGTCCAGTTCGACGTCGATGCCTTCCTCGCCTTCCAAGAGGAACGACTTGCAGGCCGAGCACTGGCCTTCCTTGCAGCCGTGCATCAGCATCAACCCCTGCCGGAAGGCGGCGTCCAGGATCGTCTCGTCCTCGTCGGCCTCGATCTCGATGCCGACCGGCTCGAATCGCACGCGGTGCTTGTTGCCCACGGTCGTCTTCCCGTCTGCCGCCGATACCCGGCGACCCGTCCCGCCATCGGCGGCGGGACGAGGTGTCAGTGGCTACCTCTTCGCGTACCGCCCGGCCGGGCCGCCGCGCCGGTAGGCCGCGACGTGCTCCTCGCGCTCCTGCGGTGACATCGCGTTGAGTGTCACGTTCGGGCTCGGGAACGGCAGACCGCGCATGTCCTCGACGGTCCACATCTTCTTGGGATCATCGAGGTCGAGATGCGGCTGAGGGGTCAGGGTCTTGCCGTCCGCGCGGACGGTACCCATGTCCTTGACGATGTCCGAGAACTCCCAGTTGTGGTAGAGCGTCTCCCACTCCCGGGTTCCGACCAGTTGGCCCATGTTGGGCGTCGAACGGCCGTTGTAGCTGGGCCGGAACGCCACCGTGTCGGTCCAGTGACACGTCTCGGAGCAGTACGTGCGAACCTGCCCGTCGACCTCGTCGACAACCAGATCCTCGCGGATCAAGCAGGGGACCATGCACGTCCAGCACCGGTGCGGGTACTGGTAGTCGACGTCCTCGAACGCGATCGGCTTGTGCCCGTTCGGGTACCTCAAGCGGTTGTAGTTCTCCCACCAGGTGCCGTACTTCTCATACCAGCCCGGGTACTTGAACTCGAACCACTCGAAGTCCTTGTCCGTCATCGGGTCGATGCGCCAGTAGTTGGCCAGCCACCCGGTGGCGAAGAACTGCGCGACCTCGTGGACGTAGCCCTTGTTCCAGAGCCGGTTCCAGGCTTCCTCCACCTCGGCGTGGGGGACCATCAGCCCGTACTTCTCCAGCGGCATCAGGTAACTACGGTAGTAGTCGTCGTAGATCCACCGCCGCCACATCTCGCAGTAGGACTCGCGCTCCTTGCGCCGGTCCTTGGTGCCGTACTCGATGAAGGTTCCGATCGCCGCGTCGACGACCGCGTGGTTGTTCCACATCGCGTAGCGCAGATCGCGCTCCAGCAGTGTCCGGTTGTTCTCGTCCGCGAGGACCATGAGCAACGTCGCGTACCCGTTGCTGATGTGCCGGGACTCGTCTGACTGCACCGAGTGAAACACCGTCGGCAGTAGGTAGTCGCCGTTGGCCGCGGCCTCTGCCGGCATGGCCACGAACAGCGTGTTGGTGAATGCCGTCTCGGCCACGATCTGCAGGTAGATGTTCGCCGCGGTGATGGCGTCGCCGGTGATGAAGCCCTCGGCGAACTGCCGCCCGATCGTGCCGCAGTAGTCGTTGTGGAAGTTCCGCAGGCTGCTGTTGAAGCCCGCCGGGTCGATGTAGTGATTCATATACAGGCGCTTGAGGTTCTGCTGGATCGTGGAGTGCCGGACCTCATCGATCATCTGGATTGCCAGGCCGTTGTGGATCTCGGGATTGGGCACCGTGCTGAACAGCAGCGGAATCGCCCTGGCAGCGGAGATCTCCGGGAACGGAATGATCGACAAGAACAGCTTCTGCCATTCCATCCAGCGTTCCTGTACCTGGCGGAACATGTTGCCGCGGATGGCGCCGTCCTCGGCCCCGTAGACGCGGTGATCCTTCTCCTCCTGCATGGGGAAGTACGACCGCAGGATCTGCTTGAGGGGGTCCTTCTGCGGTGCCCTGTCGAAGCTGTAGTCCGTCTTGTACTTCTCCGCCGGTGAGGCGAACGTCGGCTGCCAGGACAGTTCCTGGATCTTCTTGTGAGCCGCCAACAAGCTCTCGTGACTCATCTGAGCCCTCCAACCGGTCATCTGGAGAGCGGCGGTCGGAGGCCGTCACTCCCGCCTGGGTGTGTGTCGCTGCGAGCGAGACAGTGCCCGCGGCAGTGTCCGTGGCTAGGCAGTCTCCGCCGCCCGCTCGCCTCCTCCCGCGACAGGTGGGCGTGCTCGCCCATCGCCGGTGCCGCCGGTGCGATCGTCTCGCCACCGCCGGCTGGCTTCCGCCGCGATGTCGACCAGCGTGTGGATGTGTTCGGCTGAGTGCAGGGCGAACCTGCGATGGGGCATCGACATGCCCAAGCTGGCCGCGGCCCGCCCGCTCGGGTCGATGATGGGAGCCGCGATGCAGCAGAAGCCCGGTGCGAACTCTTCGCGATTGAGGGCGAAGCCGCGCAGCCGGACCTGCGCCAGTTCCTGGTCGAACCTGTCCGGGTGGGTGATGGTGGCGCCGGTGAACGCCCTGAACCCGCACTCCTCACGCACCCTTTCCTGGAGCTCCGGGGACAGTGCGACGATCGCTTTGGTCACGGCCAGCGCATGTGCCTGCTGGTGCGGGATCCGATCTGTCGCGCCGGGCACCCGGGCCAAGCCCTGGTGGCCCTTGGCGTCGGTGATCCAGGTGGCTCCATCGGCAGGCCGGGCGAGGTAGGTCCGCTGGCGCGTCCGACCGTAGAGTTCCGCAACCGCGTCAGTCAGCAAGCCCGGCGGGGCGTGTTCGGCGGCTGCCGAACCACCCCAGGGATGACCCCAGGGTGGGCTCACCCGCAACCAGTAGCGAGCGCCGTGTGGACCGCGGAAGGCGAAACCCTGCTGGCACAGCGTGTTCAGGAGGTAGCGTGCGGTGGAGGTGCTCTTGTGCAGTCGCACCGCAAGCTCGTCCGCGGTAAGACCCTGCACTGCTGCTCCGAGGATCCGCAAGGCCTCGAGCGCCTCGCCGGCCGTCTTGAGCGATCGACCCGGTCGGGACGGTTCGCCCCGTTCGCTGATCAGCGGCATAGGCCCACACCTCCTGTGCCCCCATCGGCTTGCACGCCACCACGTCGCTCAGCTTGGCTGGCGACATATTCACCAAAACACTCAGCCTTGGAAGGGTCAACAACGCCGCGATACCGGCACATCCTGCACCCAGCTGACGGATCCACACGTACGCCGAGCAACGCGTGCGCAGAGCACGACAGGGAGTCAGAAGGAGCCGATCGCCGGTCCCCTCGCGGTG